>JAUCQC010000135.1 GCA_030372965.1 bacterium | reverse complement strand
TCCAGGGCAAGGTCGAAGCGTTCACGCTCGGAAGCGAACTCAGCTCGGACACGGCCGTGGTGCACGTCGAAAAAGCGGACCCGGACATCCCGGGCTTGTACACGGCCATCAATCAGCGTTTCGCCTCCGAAGCGTGGACCCGGGCGGCCTTTTTCAACCGCGAGCAGGACCTGGGGGAGGAAGGCCTGCGCAAGGCGAAACTGTCCTACAATCCGGCCCGCCTGGTCGAGAAATTCATCGTGCGGCTCCGCTAGACCATGGATCTTTCCCCTCAGGCCATTCAGCGTCTCGTCTCTCCGACCGTCTATGAACGGGGTCTCCGCTACCGCCGGGAGGGACGGGTGCGTGTAGAAACCGCGGATCCGGACCGCATCGTGGCCACGGTTCAGGGCCGAAGGCTGTACCGCGTGACGGTCAAGCCGAAGGGAAACCGGCTCGACGCGTTCTGCGACTGCCCCTACCCGGAGCCGTGCAAGCACATCGCCGCGGCCCTCATCAAGGCGAGGGAGGATCTCGAGGCAGCGGCCGCGGGTTCCGGGAGCGGAGTGGATTCCGAGGAACTCACCGCGGCCGGAAAACTGGCCCGTCTCGCCGAGGAATCCGTTTCCGGCCCGGTCCGGCGCTGGCGCGTGCTCTATCACCTGCGCCTGCACCCCCATTCCTGGTCCCTGACGCCCGTGCGCGCCTTCATCCGGCAGAACGGGGATCTGGGCCGCACCGAGGAAATTCTCGACTCACGGCTGGACCCGGACGAGGACGCCTACTCGCCGAACGACCCCTTCATTCTTCCGGCGCTCGAACAGATGAGCGGTTCCAGGCGGCCTTTCCACCCGTGGCGGTCCGAACAGCCCGCGTCCCGCGAGTTTCCGTACGGCGCCGAGCTGGGCGGGCTTTTCGACCTGCTGGCCGGAAGCCGGGTCCTGCTGATCGGCGGATCCCGTTCCGGCAAACCGGTCGAATTCGCGTCAACGGCGTGCCGGCTCGAGCTGGAGATGATCCGGACAGGCGGGACCATCGAGCTCAGGACGGTCGCCGTTTTTCCGGACCGCAGGGAATCGCTCGTCGAAGGCGCGGTCCGCTGGCTCACGGCCAGGCCGTCCTGGATACTCCGCGACCGCGCCCTCTTCCGCGCCGAACACCCTGATTCGGCCTTCCCCGTTCTCCACGCGGCGCTGGTACGGCATCCCGTGCGCATGGCGGAAAGAGAGGCCGGCCGTTTCATCCGTTCCGCCGCGCCGGCGCTCGGATCCGGCCTGACGCTTCCGGAGGGGTTCTCCATCGTCCAGGCCGACCGGCTGGAGGCCCGCCGCCTGGAAGTGAGGGAAACGGAGGAGGGCCTCAGCCTCAGGCTGGTCTTCCGGTACGGGGAAGCGGAAGTGGATTCAGCCGAACCGGCCGCTGAAATGCTGAAACCGTCTCCGGACGAGAGGCGTTTCCTCCGGGTCCGGCGCGACGCGCCGGCCGAGGCGGACGCGCTGAAGCGGGTGACCGCGACCGGAGTCAGGCGCGACGCGGCGGGTGCGCTGACCGTTCCGCACCGGAAGGCGCTGGAGTGGCTTCTCGAAGAGACGGCCGGACTGGCCGCGGCCGGAATCGTGATCGAGGGTCTGGCCGGCCTGAACCGTTACAGGGTCAGGCGCAGGCGGCCGGAACTGAAACTGGCCGTCTCCTCGGGCATCGACTGGTTCGACCTGCGTTTCGCGGTGACCTTCGACGGCGCGTCCGTGCGTTTCGAGGACCTGGCGGAGAGCGTCGAGAAGAAAACCCGGCTGGTGCGCCTGCCCGGCGGCGCGGTCGGCGAACTGCCCGCGGAATGGGCGGAGGCCTTCCGTTCCGTTTTCCACTTCGGCCGCCGCGGCCGCGACTCCGTGCGCCTGTCCAGGTGGCAGGCCGGTCTGCTCGAGGCCCTGATCGAAGGCGCGGCGTCCGCGGACACGGACGAGACCTTCCGGAAAACCCTGGAACGGCTCAGGGGATTCGACGGCATCGCGCACCAGGCGCCCCCGGCCGGTTTCAGCGGAACCCTGAGGCCCTACCAGAGGGCCGGCCTCGACTGGCTGTGTTTTCTCAAGACCGGGCCCTTCGGCGGACTGCTCGCGGACGACATGGGGCTCGGCAAAACCGTTCAGACGCTGGCCTTCCTGATGAAGGAAAGGGAGGAGGGGGCCCGCGATCCGTTTCTCATCGTCTGCCCGACGACCGTGGTGTTCAACTGGGAGAACGAGATCCGGCGGTTCACGCCGGGCCTGACCGCGCTCACGCACGCGGGGCAGGACCGGGCCAGGGACGCCTCGGCTTTCAAGGCCGCGGACATCGTGCTGACCAGCTACGGGATCCTTCTCCGTGACATCGCGCTGTTCCGGAAAACGGCCTTTCACTGCGTGGTGCTCGACGAATCGCAGAAGATCAAGAATCCCGCCACCCTGTCCAGCCGCGCGGTGCGGACGATCCGTTCCACCCTCCGGCTCGCGCTGACCGGAACGCCGGTGGAAAACCGGGCCGTCGAACTCTGGTCCCAGTTCGCCTTCCTGAACCCGGGACTTCTCGGCAGCCTCGAATCCTTCAGGCGGGAATTCGCCGGTTCTGTGGACCGGGCGGAATCGCCGGACGCAGCGGCCGCAGTGCGCCGGCTGACGCATCCCTTCATCCTGAGGCGGACCAAGGAGGCCGTCACCCGGGAACTGCCCCCGAAGGTGGAGCAGACCTACTTTTCGCCCATGAATCCGGCCCAGGAAAAACTGTACCACAAATGGCGCGATTATTATCGGGCCCGAATCCTCGAATCCATCGAATCGGAGGGAATCGGCCGGTCGCGCATGCTCGTGCTCGAGGGCCTGCTCCGGCTCCGGCAGATCGCCTGCCACCCGAAACTCGTGGGAGAGGATCACGCCGGTTCGGAAAAATTCGAGTCCTTGAAGGAGATCCTGGAGGACGTGGTTTCGGAAGGCCACAAGGCGCTCGTGTTCTCCCAGTTCACCAAAATGCTGGCCATTGTGCGACAGCACCTCGACGGCCTCGGAACCCGTTACGCCTATCTCGACGGCCGCACGCGCGACCGTGAAAAGCCGGTCGCCGAGTTCCAGTCCGCTTCAGGCCCCCCGGTGTTCCTGATCAGCCTGCGCGCGGGCGGCACGGGCATCAATCTCACGGCCGCGGATTACGTGATCCTGTACGACCCCTGGTGGAACCCCGCGGTCGAGCGCCAGGCCGTGGACCGGAGCCACCGCATCGGCCAGGACAAGAACGTGTTCGTCATGAAGCTGATCGGCAAGGGCACCATCGAGGAGAAGGTGCTCGAGCTCCAGGAGAAGAAGAAGCGCATCGTCACCAGCCTGATCGCGGGCGAGGCGGAGGCGTTCAAGACCCTGACCCGGCAGGACATCGAGGCGCTGTTCACCTGAAAAGAGAGTTCATAGTTCAAGGTTCAAAGTTCAAAGATATTTTTTTTCCTCCCCGCAGATTGTAGGTCCGAAATGGCCCGCCTCTGTCCGCGGGCCTTTCGGACATTTTTATCCTCTTCGTAAGAATGTCCGATAGCCGGCCGGGAAGACGGCCGGCATATCGGACCTGCGACTTTGCATGTGCGACGCACCTGCAAGGTGCGTCGCACGTGGACCACACATCGCCTCCTTCCCTTTCCGCTTGATTATGACACGGGGATATTATATATTTGATCAGGGAAGGCAGCCGGTTCGGCCGGGCGACCCGGATCGGACCCGCGCTGTCCCATGGAACAGGAGGGAGTCATGGTCAGAAAGCTCGCTTTCGCCGCGCTGCTCGTCCTCGCCTTTTCCGGAACCGCATCCGCCTGGGATTACCTCTATGTCCAGGATCCGCGGGGATGGGAATCCGGAAACGGAACCATCGAGGAGGCGGTCCTGTCCGTCAGACCCGAGGGCCTGTACGCGGAATACGGACTGTACCTGACCCTGTCCGCCAGGGACGTGACGTTCTACAACACCGACACGGTCGAGGCCGTGTTCTACTTCGACCTGCCCGCGGGATCCATTGTCCACGATTCCTGGCTGTGGATCGGGGACGAGATCATACAGGCGAAGCTCATGGACATCTGGTCCGCCTCCCAGCTGTACGAGGACATCGTCCGGCGGAGGCGCGATCCGTCCATCCTGTACAAGAGAAGCGACACCTCGTACGAGCTCCGCATTTTCCCGATGCACAAGAACGAATCCCGCAAGGTCAAAATCACCTATCTCGCGCCGGCCCAGTGGAGCGCACGCTCGGTGGTCAACCCAATTCCGGCTTCGCTTCTGCGGGTCTCCTATCATCCGCTTCAAAATCTCCCTCTTCTGCTCTGGCCGTCCGGGGAATGGCGGAATCCCGGGCTGGTGGAATTCCCCGGCGTCCGCTTCACAACCAGGCAGGACCCGAAATTCGGCGATTTCCTGCAGGCGGACATTCCATGGGAAGATCTCCAGGGCAGCCTGAATCTGTCGTGGAACGCGCCTTTCCGGAACGGAGTCTACCTGAATCGCTATGCGCAGGGCGCCGAACCCATTTACCAGCTGGCCTTCCTTCCCTCGCAGGCCTTGAACCTGGCGGAGGCGGCCAGGAAAGTGTTGATCTGCTTCGACCACTCCATGTACAACAGCTCGCTTTCCGGCGGGGAAGTCCTGCGGATCATCCGCGCCGCGGCGCATGCCCACCTGACACCCGCGGATTCCTTCAATGTCTTCTGCGCCGGCCTGACGGTTCGCCAGGCGTCCGGAGAATGGCTGCCCGCGGACTCCGCCTCCATCGAGGCCGCGTTCAACGAGATGACATCCGGCGGCCTGACGCCGTACAGCAACCTGCCGTCCCTGCTCGCGGCCGGAATCGGTTTCATCAAGACGCAAGGCTACGACGGAAACCTGTTCCTGGTCTCCTCTTCAGACCAGTTCGGGGACTACCAGGCGGCCAACAGCCTCATTTCTGATCTGACCGACCTGATGGACCCGGTGATTCCCGTGCACGTGGCCGACGTCCAGAACCAGAATCAGCAGTATTTCTACGTGGGGGACCGGTATTTCCTGGGGAACGAGTATTTTTACGAGAACCTCGCCCGGCTGACGGGCGGCAATGAGGAGTCTATCGGATGGTCGGGCGCGGCCGCGTCGGACGTGATCCTGTCCGTTTTCCAGAAACTCGGCGGATTTGTCGGCTCGTTCGACCTGCACACGTCCCTGGCCGGCGGATTCTGCTACGGCCGTTTCAGCGCGGACCTGGACGCATCGTCCGTGTACCTGAACCGGCCCATCCTGCAGGTCGGCAAGTACAACGGGGTCTTCCCCTTCGAAATCGAGGCTTCCGGCGTGTTTCAATCCGCCGTTTTTTCAGAGGAAATATCCGTACCGGAGGCGGACACGCACGCGGCCGACACCACGGCCGAGGAGATCTGGGCCGGCAATTACATCCGGAGTCTGGAATCCGGACCGCTTTCGAACGATGTGGTCGACGAGATCGTGCGCGTGAGCCTGGCCGAAAGGGTGCTCTCGCTCTATTCCTCCTTCATCTGCCTCGAGCCGGGCATGGGCGGCCAGCCGATGACCGATCCCTGGGACGAGTCGCCGCTGCCCGGAGCCGTGGAGGACGGGGACGAAACCGCTGAGGACGATTCGCTCTTCCAGGCTTTCCCGAATCCCTTCAACACCGAGACGGTCGTTTCCATACGTCTGAAGAGGAGCGTGGATCTGAAATCGCTCTCCTTCCGGGTGTACAACGTGCTGGGCCAGACCGTGAAGGAATTTGAGGCGCCGCCCTCTTCGGACGGCAGGAATTTCAGGTTCACCTGGAACGGCAGGGATGAGGCGGGCCTGGATGTGCCGAGCGGCACCTACCTGTTCGTCATGACTGGCGCGGGCAAAAGGCAGGTGCTGAAATTGGCGTTGCTGAGGTGAGCATCCGAATGTGCGACGCACCTGCGAGGGTGAAAAGACGTCAAGACGTGCGACGCACTTTTCAGGTGCGTCGCACATTTAATTTTGGAATATTTTTCCCCCAAGCATGGCAAAATGTGCCACTACAGGTAGGAAAGGCCGTAACAGTAAACGAATGAGATTGAGCGAAAAACGGACTTAATCCCATAAAAAACAATAAATTTTAGATTTCCACTAAATGTATGATGGACTGGCACGCGGTTTGTATATGCATATGGTAGCCATCAAAATTCCTTTCCTCTTCCCCTAAAGCCGTTGTTCGAACAACGGCTTTTCTTTTTTTTGACTTTATCAGCACGCCTTGTTATATTGACACTTACATGAAAGCCCCGGAAAAACGCAAATTCCAGACCCGCCTGGTCCGCTGGTTCAAGGCCAACCGCAGACCCATGCCCTGGCGGGAAACGAATGACCCTTATAAAATCTGGATTTCCGAGACACTTCTCCAGCAAACCCAGGTCGCGACAGCCACAGGCTATTACCTCCGTTTCATATCCCGCTTTCCGGACGTCCGCAGCCTTTCGAGGGCTCGGCTCCAAACCGTTCTGAAGCTCTGGGAAGGATTGGGCTACTATGCGAGGGCGAGAAACCTGCATCGCGCGGCATCGCAGATCGTGAAACGGTTCAACGGCCGCGTCCCCGACGATATGGAGGGCCTGCTGTCCCTTCCCGGAATAGGCCGCTACACGGCCGGCGCAGTTCTCTCCATCGCGTACGGCAAACCGGTGCCGGTGCTGGACGGCAATGTGATACGGGTTCTGTCCAGGCTTTTCCGGGTCGAGGACGACGTCCGCCGTTCCGAAACCCGCGAGGCGCTGTGGGACCTCGCGGAATCCCTCATGCCGGCCGGGAACTGCAGGGACTACAACGAAGCCCTCATGGAGCTCGGGGCCGTGGTCTGCGCGCCCCGGAATCCCGCCTGTCCGGTCTGTCCGGTCCGGCCGGACTGCAAGGCCTTTGCCGCGTCGGTTCAGGAAGATTATCCGAGATCGGCCCCGCGGAAGGCGATTCCGCACAAGCATGTCACGGCCGGAATCATCTGGAAAAACGGAAAATTTCTGATTACATTGAGACCGGCCAGGGGCATGCTCGGCGGCTTGTGGGAATTCCCCGGCGGCAAGGCCGAGCCCGGAGAGACACTGGAACAATGCCTGAAGCGCGAGATACGCGAGGAACTCGGCATTGAAATCCGCGTGCTGAGAAAACTCGTTTCAGTGAACCACGCGTACACGCATTTTCGCATCACGCTTCACGCCTTCGAATGCCTGGCCGGGGCCGGCCGCGTGCGGCCGCTGGCCTGCGACGATTTCAAATGGATCACGTCCCGCGAGCTCGACCGGTACCCGTTTCCCGGCGCGGACCGGAAAATCATCGCCCTGTTGAGCCGCATCGATCCGCCGAAACGCGGAACCCGCCCGCCTGAAAAAGGAGACCCCGGATGAAAATCGCGCATTTTACGGATGTCCCGTCTGAACCCGTCACCGTCGAGGGCGCCCGGGAGGCGACCATACGCTGGCTGATCGCCAAGGAGGACGGGGCGCCGCGCTTCTACATGCGGCTTTTCGAGCTTGGACCGGGCGGTCAGACGCCCCTGCACAGCCACGCCAACGAGCACGAGGTATTCGTGCTGGAAGGCGACGGAGCGGTGTGGCGCGACGGAGCGGACACGCCCGTCGGACCCGGCACCGCGATATTCGTCCCCGGGGGAGAGAAGCATTGCTTCAAGAACCGGGGGGAGAAGCCGTTCCGTTTCCTCTGCCTGATCCCCGCCTGAGCGGCGGCACGGCCCGGACGTCACGGAAACCCATCCATGGAAGGAGAAGTCATGAGACTCATCGCCGCGGGCCTGGCGGCCTGCATGTTGATCGCCCTGGCCTCGGGCTGCGGCCCGTCCGCCGAGGAGAAAGCCGCGTCCGAGTTCGTCGCGGCCAAAACCGCGGAACTCGAGCCGCTCATGAAAACCATGGCCCTGGCCTACTGGAAGGCTTCGACGACCGGTGACGAGGCCGCGTATAAGGAGTACGCGGAAGCGGATCTCGCGATCCGCAACGTGTATTCCGATTCCGCGGGATTCCGTCTTCTGGCCGGCTGGAAGAAAAGCCTGAAAAAAGCGGACCCGCTCCTGTTCCGCCAGGTCGAACTTCTGCACAACGCGTTTCTGATCAACCAGGTCGAACCTGGCCTGCTGAAGGAGATCGCGGAGCTCGCGGCCGCGACCGAGGGCAAATTCAGCACGTTCCGCGGAACCATGGACGGAAAGCCCGTGACCCAGAACCGGATCAGCGAAATCCTCAAGGAATCCAAGGATTCCCGGGAGAGGGAAAAGGCCTGGCTGGCCTCCAAGCAGGCCGGGGCCCTGGTGGCCGCTGACGTGATCCGGCTCGTCAAGCTCCGCAACCGCGCGGCAAAAGCGATCGGGTACGACAATTACTATGTCATGGCGCTCGCGGCCGGGGAACAGGACGCGGATCAGGTGTCCGGCCTGTTCGAGGAGCTGTTCCGCCAGACCGAAAAGCCGTTCGCGAATCTGAAGGCCGAGATCGATTCGCTTGTGGCCGGCCAGTCCGGAGTCGCGGTCGAGAAGCTCGAGCCCTGGCATTACCGCGACCCCTTCTTCCAGGAGGCGCCACAGGCCGGGCTGGAGGAGATGGACCGGTTCTACAAGGGCCGCGACATCAAGGCCCTGACCGCGTCGTATTTCGCGTCCATCGGCATGCCCGTCGATTCCATTCTGGACAACAGCGACCTGTTCGAGCGTCCGGGAAAAAATCCCCACGCGTTCTGCACGGACATCGACAGGCTCGGCGACGTGCGCGTGCTCTGCAACATCCGCGACAATGAGGAGTGGATGGGCACCATGCTGCACGAGCTCGGGCACGGGGTGTACTCCTATTACACGGACCGGAACCTGCCCTTCCTGCTCAGGGACGCGGCCCACGCGTTCACGACCGAGGCCGTGGCCGAGTATTTCGGCGCCCTGTCGCGCGACGCGGACTGGATGAAGGCCAACCTGGGCATATCGGACGGGGACGCGGACCGGATCCGTCCCGCGGGAAAGCGCATGACCCGGGCCCAGAAGCTCGTTTTCGCCAGATGGGACATGGTCATGACCGCTTTCGAGCGGGCGCTGTACGAGAATCCGGATCAGGATTTGAACAGCCTGTGGTGGAACTTGGTCGGGAAATACCAGGGCCTGAAAAAGCCGGAGGGCAGGAACGCGCCGGACTGGGCGGCCAAGATACACTTCGTGATGGCGCCGTGCTATTACCACAACTACCTGCTCGGCGAGATGTTCGCCTCGCAGATGTGGGCGAAGCTCGCCGCCATTCCCGCGGATCAGGTCGGCGGATTCTTCCGCTCCAGGATTTTCGAGCCCGGAACGCGGTATTCCTGGAACGAAATGATCAAGCGGGCGACCGGCGAGCCGCTGAATCCGAAGTATTTCACGGATGAGGTGGTGAAGGAATAAGCCGGTTTTGTAGGTTCTTGATCGCGCCAGGGTTCCACCCTGGCGCGCCTCTTTCACTATTCGGAAAATTGACCTGATCACTCCAGTCCAGGAGGCTGCGATGACCAATAAACGGCTTATTCTGTCCGGATGCCTGCTCTTCGCCTCTATCCTCACCGCAGGAAACGGATGGCAGAGCCTTTTCAACGGTAAAAATCTGAAAAACTGGCAGGTTCTGG
>JAUCQC010000134.1 GCA_030372965.1 bacterium | reverse complement strand
CGGCGCAGTTCAGCCCCACGAAGGGCGTCAGCACGTCTCCCCGTCCGAAATGGATGAAATGGGCGATCAGCTCCTTTCCCGTCCCGGTCTCGCCCTCGATGAGCACCGGGATGTCCGGGTCGGTGTGCAGTTTCTCGGCGTCCCGGATCACGGCCCGCATGGATTCCGAAAAAACGCCGATCTCGAGCGACCCCATCTCGCGGGCGTACGCGCGCCGGACCGCGATGAGCTCGTTCTCGAGATGTCGGGCGGCGTCCCGGATCTCGGTCTCGAACGTCTCCGTGAGCCTCCGGTTCTCGTCGCGAAGGGCCATGAATTCCTGGACCTTTCGGACGAGGATGTCCAGTTCCTTCACGTTCAGCGGCTTGAGCAGGTAATGAAAGGCACCGTCCTGCGTCGCCTCCACGGCCTCCTGCACGGATCCGAACCCGGTGAACAGGATCACTTCCGGGCCGCCCAGGGCGGGGTTGGACTTGATGCGCCGGAGAAGGGACCGGCCGTCCAGGCCCGGCATCTGGATATCCGACAGCACCAGGTGCATGCGGCGTTCCGAGAGGATGTCGATCGCCCTCTGCCCGTCCTCGCATCCCGTCACCGTGTGTCCGGCAAAACGCAGGAACTCCTCGACGCTGGACCGCACGTCCGCGTTGTCTTCGACCACCAGAATGTTCATTCGGCCTCCGCTGAGAGGCCGGCGGATTTCGGGTACGCGATGATGAACGAGGCCCCGCCGGAGGCCCGGTTCCGCACGCGGATGGTCCCGCCGTGTTCCTCGACGAAAAATCGCACGATGGCGAGTCCGAGGCCCATGCTGGCGCCTTTCGATTCGGTGGAATACAACGGTTCGAAGATGCGTCCACGGATTTCGTCCGGAATCCCGGGCCCGGTGTCCGAAACGGCCAGAACCGCCTTCGAGACCCCGGCACGCGCGGCGATTACGATCTTCTTCTCGTTCCGGTCCAAGCGGTCGAGCGCCTTCATCGCGTTGGAGACAAGGTTGAGGACCACCTGTTCGACGGAAGTTTCGTCGGCCATCGCCAGCACCGGTTTTTTCCCGGAGCGGACGATGAGGTGGATGTTGTGCGAGGCCAGCTGGTATCGCATCGCCGATACGGTCTTTCGGACGACCAGGGTCAGGTCGACTGGGCTGGGCGGCATCTTGTCCCTGCGGATCAACGACCGCATGTGGCGGATGATGCCGTCTATCTTTTCCGCCTCCGCGGATATGAATTTGAGGTTGGGCAGGAGGTTCCGGGATATGGTCTCCGGATCCTTCTCCCCCCAGTACAGCATCCCGTCGACCTTGACTTTCAGCGCGGTCAGGGGCTGGTTCACTTCGTGCGAGATGCCGGCGGCGAGCGTTCCGATGGAAGCCAGCCGGAACGCGCGTTCGGTGTTCTCCACGGCTTCCTGCGCTTTCTTGTGCTCCGTGATGTCCCGGATCACGGTCACCCTCGCGTGACGGCCCTTGTAGGGAATGGTCCAGCTTTGCACTTCCACCGGAAGCCGGAAGCCGTCCCTGCGCAGCGCGATATGCTCTTCAGGCGTCGATGCGTCCTCCGGAACGTGCGACTCTATCCATTCGCGCAATTCGGGCGCAAACAGATCCGGGATCGGCAGGCCGATGAGTTCGCTGGGTTCGTAGCCCAGCATGAGCGCCAGACGGTTGTTCGCCTCGACAATGCGGCCGCCGTCGCTGATGCCGATGCCGTCGTGCGCCGTCTCGAACAGAAGCCGGTATCTGATTTCGCTCGCGCGCTGGGCCTCTTCGGCGCGCTTCCGCTCCGTAATGTCCTGGATGGTTCCGTACATGCGGACCGGTCTTCCTTTTTCATCCGTGTCGAACCGCCCGAGTCCCATCACCCACCGCTCTTCCCCGTCGCTCCTCCGGCGGATCCGGTAATCCATGTCGAACCGAAGTCCCGGGATGGCCACCTCATTCAGGTATCGGATCATCCGCTCCCGTTCCTCCGGATGGATCAGTTCGGCCCATCCGTTGACGGTTCGTTCATATCGGGCGTCGATACCGAACAGTTCGTCAAGCGCTGCCGAACTGCTCCAGACCCCCCCGGGCACGTCGAACACATAGGACCCCACGCCCGCGGCCCGTTGGGACTCGATCAGCCAGAACTCTCTGTCCCGAAGCGCGTTCTCCACCGTCTTGCGTTCCGTGATATCCCGCACGAACGCGATGACCTGGCCGTTTTCGAGGATCAGCAGGCGCGCTTCGAAAACCTGTTTTCCGGCGGCCAGCGGGAGAACGTATTCGATGGTGGCGTACGGCGTTCCGGATGCCAGTTCCCCGAGAGCCGAGTTGAATTTCGCGGCGGCTTCCTGTGGCAACACATCCTGCATCCTCCGGCCGAGAAAAGCCTCCGGTTTCAGGTACAGGTCGCGCCGGCGGCCGGCCTTGTAGTCGACGATGGTCCCGTCCGGCTCCATCCTGAAATACAGATCCGGCAGGGCCTGAAAGATACCGTTGAGCTGCAGAACGGTGTGACGGAGCGCCTCCTCCGTCTGTTTCCGGTCCGTCAGATCGACGGCTGTGCCGATGTATCCCAGCAGCCGCGCATCGGGATCCCGCATGGGGGCCGCCGTCTCCATGATCCAGCGGTATTTCCCGAAACGGTCCCGTATCCGGTACTCGACGGAGTACGGCCGGCGTCTGCGCACGGAGGACTGCATGATCCTCCGGACGCGGTCGCCGTCTTCAGGATGCAGGTCCGCGGCCCAGGTCCCTCCGGCCTCCTCCTCCACCGTACGCCCCCGCAAATCCATCCAGGCTTTGTTCAGGAAAGAGATGGCGCCGGATGCGTCGGAGACACCGATCATGATCGGGGCCTGGTCGGCCATGGCCCTGAATTTTTGTTCGCTTTCGCGCAGTGCCTTCTCGGCTTCCCTGCGAGCGGTGACGTCCCGCACGAAGACAACGTAACCGCCCAGATCCGCGACAGCGCCCGCCCTGAACTCGAGAACCCGCGACCGGAACTTTATTTCGCTGGGCGGGATTTCCCGGCCGGACAGCATCTGGCCGATGAGATGGACGGACTCCCGGCTCCGTTTCGGTCCGAAAAAGCGCCGGACCAGCCCGATGAGCGACTTCCCGATGAATGTGCTCTCCGGCTCGTCCGTGATGCGGAGAAGCGCCGGATTAATCTGCCGTATCTTTCCTCCGGCGTCGACGTGCAGCATCCCGTCGATGCTGCTGTTGAAGATCGCCTCAAACCGCCGCCTGGCGAGGCGCACTTCCTCCTCGGCTTTCTTCCGCTCCGTAATATCCCGCACGACGAGCACGCTGCCCCAGAGCTTTCCCTTCTGATTGTGGATCAAGGACCCGCTGCCGTCGACCGGAACCGCCTTGAGGTTTTTCCGGATCAGCGCGGACCCCGGGGGGAATTCCCGAAGCCTGCCCGAACGCAGAAGCCGTATGAACGGGTGCTCCGTGGGGCGCTTCGTTCTCCCGTCGACGATGCGCAGGACCGATCGCACCGGCTTTCCGGCGGCGTCCCGGGAGGACCATCCGGTGAGGGATTCGGCGACCGGATTCATGAACGCGACACGTCCCGTCGGATCCGTGGCCACCACGCCGTCCGCGATATCCCGGAGCACGGTCGAAAGCCAGGCTTCGCGCTCCTGAAGAACCCGCTCCAAGCGGTGCTTATTCAGCGCGATCTCGACCGCGGTCCGCAGGTCCCGGTTGTCGCCGAGCGGCTTGTTCAGAAATCCGTAGGGATTGGACTTCTTGACGTGCTCGAGAGTGGACCGGTCCGAATATCCGGACAGGAAAACGACGGGCAGGCGGAAGTCCTGCTGAAGCCGCCGGGCCGCCTCAATTCCGTCGATCCGGCCCTGGAGGTGGATGTCCATGAGCACGAGATCGATATCCCGTTTCCCCGCAGCTTCGATCGCCTTCTCGCCGCTGGACACGATTCCGGCGCACCGGTAACCGATGGCCTTGAGACGGATCTCCAGGTCCCTGGCGATGATGCTCTCGTCTTCCACGATGAGAACGTTGCGGCCGGTCATCGCGCGCTCCGTTCGGAGGGAGTGCGTTCCACGGGTGTGATTCCCGGGGACGTATTCCCGTTTTCAGGGAGCGAGCGGCGGATCAGTCCCGGGTCAGCCGCGGCGGTCGGATCTTCCCGTAACGGGTCGGGAAAGGTCCATGAACGGCCGGGTTCGCGGCAGGACGGACTGCGGACGAAAGAGATGGATAGGAGCGGATACAGGCGGCCGCCGTTCGATCCCCTTCCGGACGCATGGCGCTTCCGGGGGTGCGGACACTGGCAGAGGGAAGAAAAATGAAACGCATGCGGAGCGAAATCGGAACCCATCACCCCCCCCCGGATTTCACTGGTCGATGCGAAGACAAGTCAAT
>JAUCQC010000133.1 GCA_030372965.1 bacterium | reverse complement strand
TTCCATGCCTCTTGAAGTCGCGATGCGGAACGCGGCGGCTCTGGTCGCGGAAACGGCTGAGCGGGCGGTCAGGGAATTTCTCGGATCGGCGAAAAAACCTAAAACCACGGAATTCAGGCTTTAGCCTTTCATCCTTTCCTGATGAAACACTGAAGGGTGAATTCCAGGAACAAGCGGCCCGTCTCCCCGACGGAACTTTCGACAAATTGCAAGGATCATCGATGACGGAGAAAAAACGAATCCTCCTGTGGCTCTCGACCGCGGCGCTGTGCGGCGCCGCGCTTTTCGTGTGGATCGGGTTCCTGTTCCCGGATCCCGTCTACCTCGAGCGCAACCGCGCTTTCGGATCGGCCGTGCTCTGGGCCTTCAGGATCGGCATCCCGGTTCTCGCCGGGGCCGCGGTTCTCGTCGTCCGGAGGGTGCGGGCCGGAAAACTGCCGGCCGACCGGCCCCTGCTGGCTCTGTCCGTGGCCGCGCTTCTCGGCCTTCTCCTCTACCCCGTGGCGGACAGCCGGTATCACGACGTCATGTCCAGGCGGCGGAAACACGGGGACATGCACGCCTTTCTCCAGCTCGCGCCCAGGCCGGTCGGCACGGATTCGTCCGCGTCCGGACCGCGCGTTTTCTGCCTCGGCGGATCCACGACCGAATTCGGGGACACCCGGGACCGGGACTGGCCCTCCCGCGTGCGGGAGAGGCTGGCCAAGGTTCCCGGACTGGAGAATGTCTCGGTGATCAATTGCGGCCGGCAGTGGTACACCACGCTTCACATCCTGATCCTGTATGAAACGCAGTTGAAGCCCCTGCGGCCGGACGTGATCGTGGTGATGGAGACGATCAACGACCTGCTCGTGAACGCGGATTTCTCTTATTTCAGCGGGGGCCCGTTTCGCTCCGATTACGGGCATTTCTTCGGTCCCCTGGCGGGTCGGGTGCTGCACCGGAACCTGCCGGCCGCGGTTCTCGGGGACCTGCGGAGGCTGTGGTACCTGAAGAAGCGCGGAATCGTCGAGACGGACTCCTTTCCGGGCGCGGTTTCGTTCCGCAACAATCTCGAATCGCTGATCGATCTTGCGGAGAAGAATGGAACCCGTGTCGCGCTCATGACACAGCCGTACCTGTTCCACGAAGACATGACCCCGGCCGAGGAGAAGGCCCTGTACATGGTGCGCATGGAGGCCGTGGGACCGGACCGGCAGTGGAGCGCGGCCACAGCGGCCAGGGGCTTTCGGCGGTACAGGGAGGCTTTGATCGGGGTCGCGGAATCGAAGGGCGTGCCGTGGCTGGATCTGGAGGCCGCGGTGCCGAAGACGCTGGAATATTTCAAGGACGATGTGCATTACCGCGACCCGGCGTACGATCTCGTGGCGGACGCGGTGGCCGGGTTTCTGGCGAAGCAAGACCTGAAAGGTCGGTGAGACCTTTCAGGTCTTCGTGATCGCCCGGAGGCTGAGCCATCGGTGATGTGCGCCCCGGGGTGGAACCCCGGGGCGGTCAAAGTCCTGTCTCTTATACACATCTCCGAGCCCACGAGACAGCGCTGTGTAT
>JAUCQC010000132.1 GCA_030372965.1 bacterium | reverse complement strand
TGTGTATAAGAGACAGCCTTCAAGGTGCCCGGCACTTGGCGCGTTACCGGAACTCCCCCGACAGCTCGAACGCGGCCCAGGCGGACGGATGGCTGTCCACCGCGTCGCGGACGACCCGTTGCGCCATGCGGAGCGCCTCGGCCCTGGAATGACCGGCCCGCACGTAGCGGTAAAACCGTTTCATCAGGACAGCGGACGCGAGATCGTCCACTTTCCACAGGGTGGACAGTACGGACGGCGCCCCGGCAGTCATGAAACCCCAGGTGAAGCCCGGCACGCCCGGCTCGGTTCCGCCCTTCCCGAGACCGGTTTCACACGCGGACAGAGCCACCAGCCCGCACCGGAGGGACGCGCCGAAAGCGTCCGCGGCGGACAGGCGGCCGTCATCCCCGCCTGAGGGGGAAAGGAGCAGGGCTGAAGACAGCGGCTGTTCCGGCGTCACCGTGGCGTGACACGCGAAATGCACGACTCCTGTTGCCGAGGCCGCGTGATCCGAGAAGGATTTCAAAGTGGCCGCCGGCCCGGAAAAGGCGTTCACAGCGCCGAAGGATCTCCTCAGGGAGCGGACCTCCTTGTCCGCGAACGGGAGGTTCAGCCGCTCGTCTCCCAGGTCGGGGTTTGCCGCCGCGAACACGGACCCGGAGAGCCTGCGGCCGGACGGGCCGCGTTCGGACCGGGCCAGAGACAGGCGGAACGCGTTGGCGGACGGCGCGTAGGAAATCGAACGGCTGTCGATCAGGGTTTCGCCGGCCGCGTTCCGAAGCCCGCTGAACGGGAGCCCGGCCAGAATGCCGTGGGGCACGATGATTATCCCGCGAATGCCGGCCAGATCCGCGGCGACAGGCTCCAACAGCCTGAGATACAGCGCGGCCGCCTCGATGTCAGAAGACAGATTCGATTCGACTGAGGATCGGAATCCGGCGATCAGGCCGCGGAGTTCCTCCAAAGGCTGAGCGACGCGGCGCCAGCGCAACCCTTCCCTGCGTACCACGCAGATGAAGAGCTCATTCCGGCCGGTGAAGTATTCGACGAGAGCCGTGCTGTCCGGGAGAAGCCGCCGGATGTCGTCGGTTCCGCAGGAATCGATCGCCGCCACAGCCGCCAGATCCGGATCCGAATTCCGCAGTTCGGCGAGCAGGGAACGGTGTTCCGATTCAAGGCGGCCGAGTTCCGCCGTGATCGCGGCGGTTCCGGACGAACCATCCCCGGAATCCGCGATCGTCGGACGGGGCCGAGCCAGGCGGCTCCGGGCTTCCAGAACGGCTGACCTGGACCGGTTGATCCTTTCCATCCATTCCCTGCGGCCGCCGGTAAACAGATCCGGCCGGCCCGACAGGAGTTTCACCACAGGGAAAGCCTTCGCGGCTTCCGCGTAAGCGAAGGCCTGATCCGGCAGGCCGGCGTCGAGAGACAGGCGCACCGCCTCTTCGTAAACATCCTGCGGTCCCTGGAAATCCCCGAGCATGAACGATTCCGTTCCGGCGGCCGCCGCATCGGATTCCGCCGCCGTGACCGCAGCGTGGATATTCGCGAGCGCCTCGGGAACCCGGCCCAGACGGCCGAGCCACACGGCTTTCTGGCCGGCCAGGCGCCAGGCGAGATCCGCTCCGTCCGGGCCAGACGATTCGGAGAGCGCGCTGTCCAGCAGGGTCAGTCCGGCCGGGAGTCCGCCGGAACGCTCGGTCGCGATGGCGACCCCGTACAGGCTGAGCGCCGCGTTCCTTCGGTCCGACAGGCCGCGGTACAATTCAGCGGCCCCGGCGAGCAGGGTTTTCGCCTCAGCCCACCGTCCCAGCGACAGGAGAACGCCGCCGATGTTCCTGCGGTCATAGGCGAGTCCGGACTGCAGATTGAGGGCCGAATCGATTTCCATGGCGCGGGTAAAATAGAACAGGGCCCTGTCTTTTCGGCCCTCCCGAAGCGCGATCAGCCCCAGGTTCTTCAAATACGTTGCCCGGTCCTCCTGGAGCCGCGGTTCGGTTCCGACCGCGTCGAGCGCTTTCTGTTCGGCGATTTTAGCCCGCACGGTGTCGCCGAAGCTCAGGTGGATGAGCCCCAGAGTGCCGTACGCCATTCCAATCCGCTTCTGATCGCCCGAATTCCGGAGCGTGTCGAGAATGAGTTTCTGATTTTCGAGGGCCTCGGCCAGGCTGCCCATTTTCCACAGGACATTGGTCAGGTATTGCATTCCCTGGACGGTCTGCGGAAACCGGTTCAGAGAGCGGAACAGTTCGATTCCCTGTTTCTGAAGGGTGAGCGCCTCGTCGAAACGCGAGAGTTTTTCGCAGGCCAGGCCCAGGAGCTGCACGCCGGAGGCGTGATCGAACTTGAGCCTGTTCTCCGCGCCGGGCTTGTCCTTCAGTGAATCCAGGCCGGCCACGCCCGCGGCGAGGAGCGAGCGGGCCTCCCAGGTGTCCTCCGCCTCGAGCCTGAACCGGCCCCTGAGCACGAGCGCGCGCGCCAGCCCGGCCGGGTCTCCGGACGACCGCCTGCGGTCCACTGCCTTTGCCATCCACTCATCCGCTTCCCGGTACATCCGCTGGCCGGCGCGGATGAAGGCCATGTCCTCGAAAGCCGTGAACGAGTCCCCGTCCCGGCTGAGAGAATCCAGAAGCGCGATCTGCCGTTTTTTCGCGGCCGCGGCCGCCTCCGCGTCGCCCGCGTTGTTGTAAAAAGCGGACAGGTTCCGGAGCCCGGAAACCATGCCGGCCGTGTTACCCGTTCTTTCGGCGCGGCCGAGCATGCGCCTCTGAAAGAGAATGGCCTTGGGCCAGTCCCGGCCGCGCATGGCGGAGCGCACGATTTCCTGCTCGATTCTGGCGACGCCCGCGGAATCGCCCATCATCTCGGTGAGCGACAGCGCTTTCTCGTAAACCATGACCGCGTCCGCGTGTTCGGATTTTTCCGCGAGGCCTCGCGCCTGCAGGACGAAGGCCGCCTGGTTTTCGGAGGCGAAGGCCGACCTTTCCCCGGAATCCATGCCCGGGAACCCGATGAGGCGGAACGCGGCGCGGTCGCGGCTTTCGGGGTGCGCCGCGGACATGACCGCCGCGGCCTGCCGGACCGAGGACGCGAAGGAGAGCGTGTCCACGGCCGAGTAGAACGCCCGCATGAACGGCCGCCGGATTTCCGGCCGCACCGGCCAAGCGGTCCATACCAGGGACGGCGTTCCAGCGTACAGAAAACCCCAGCTGAAGAGCTCCGGGGACCAGCCGGAACCCGCGGACCCGGACGCCGGAGGCAGAAAAACGCAGTTCGCGGTCGCGTCCAGCGAAAAGCATTCCTCGGCCCTGAAATAGCCGTCCTCGGGCGAATCCGGCTGGAGAACGATGGAGGATCCCATGGGATCGTCCGGATTGGGCAGTATCCAGGTCGCGGCGTCCACGAAATCAGCGGATCTCAGCATGGACTTGAATTCCGTCTCGGTCGCGTCCGGTCCGAAGCGGGACGTTTCGGTCAGACCCGCGGAGCGGCCCGCGCCCGCGAGACCGCGGTCGGATGACTGGCCGAGCACGGCGCAGGTCCGCTGGTTGATCTTTTTCCGGTCGGACGCGAGGCCGAGAAACGCGAGGCTTGGCGCGTAATCCACGACCGCCGGGGAGATAGATTCGAGGACATGGTCGAATGCCAGAAACCAGAGGGCCCCGTCCGGAATGACCGTGACCCGGCCGCGCGAAGCGAGCAGGGGAGAGAAGGGCGTGACCAGCCGGTCCAGTAGGGAGCGGGACGCGGAATCGGCCGGAGCGCCGGCCCGGAGGGAATCGAGCCAGGCCTGAACGGCGGAAGCGGCCGGCCTGCGCCCGAACGGCAGAACAACGGCGGCCACGGTGTCCGTAGAGGCGAACCAGGCTGTCGTCCGGTCCGGTCCGGACAGGTAGCAGAGAACCCCCTCCCCCGGGCCCAGGGAGGCGATGCGCGCCTCCGCGTCCGGCGGGAGCGCTCCCGCGAGATAGGCGAGCAGGCCGTCCTCGGCTTCCAGGTTTTTCATCTGGGCCGCGAATTCGGACTCGAGCCTCTTTTCCTCGGTCTTCAGGCGCCGCATGCGGGAGGGACCGGCTTTTTGGGCGCTTGCGGCGAGAATCTCGTTCCGTTTTCCGGAGAGCAGGGCGCGCGTGAATCGGAGATTGCCCCAGGCGATCTTGTGCCTCTCCTTGCGGAGTTCCGGGGGCCTGCGCATGAGTATGTCGGCCACGCGTTTCTGCCTGCCGCGCTCCGCGGTTCTGAGGCCCTCGAGCGCGTTCCCCGAGCGGACCAGCGCTTCAGACGCCTTCACGTACAGATCAGCCCGCGCCTCCCGGTCCATGCGCCGTATGTCCGCGGTGTTTTCCTCGATGGGGAGCAGTTCGAGCCTGTCCATCGCGGACCGGAACAGGCGGACGGCCTCGTTGAGCCGGCCGGAATCCGGATCCGCGGAGGAGGAAGCCAGCAGATCCGCCAGTCCGGATTCCGCGCGCCACAGCATTTCTCCGTCGCCCAGTCGGATCAGCAGGTCCCGGCTCTCGCGCAGTTTCATCTCCGCCGAGGCGTTCTCGCCCAGAAACCGGTCGAGCTCCGCGGACTGGGCGAGCAGAACCGCCCGGGTCCGGTTCTCCCCGGCCGCGAGTTCGAGCCCGGTCCGGAACTGACGGTCCGCCTCGGACGACCACGCGAGGGACTGGAGCGAGAGGCGGACGGCTTCTTCGATCGAAATTCCCTTTCCGGCCGAGGCGCAGTCGCGGGAGAGAATGGTGTACAGCACGCCCAGGGTCCCGTGCCCGGACGCCCGTTCCTCCAAAGACAGCGGCGGATCCGACGCTTCCGGTCCGGTTCCCGCGCTTCTGTCAAGCGCGGCTTTCAGTTTGTCTTTCGCGGCCGCGGCGTTCGACGCGTCCCCGTTCAGGCCGTACCGGACCGCGGCCGCGGTGCCGAGGTTGACGGCATTGGCCCAGAGGCCGGCGCCATCCTTCGCCTTGACCGCGGCCTCGTAGGACTCGTTGAAATAGCGCCACGCGCTGTCGTGCGACGCGGCCTTGAAATGGAGCAGACCCAGCCGGTTGAGACTGATCCGCTCGCCGAGACGCTCCTTTCCGCCGCGGAAGAGTTCGAGCCGTCTTTTCTCCGCGGAGATGGACACGCCGTAACGGTTCAGCGCTTCGGCGCTCCGGCTGACGAGGCCCAGCACGAACGCCAGCTCGTCCGCGGCCGTGAAACCGGCGGCCGAGGCCCGGCCGAGTTCCTCCATGCCCCATACCGGTATCGTGAACCCGAACAGCCCGATCCGCAGGTAGTTCCTGTCCGGCTTGCCGAAGGAGATCTTGCGTTCCGCCAGAAGGGCTTCGGCCTTCCGGCCGTACCGGAGGGCGTCCTCGTATTCCCCGAGCTGGAGGTAGTTGTAGGCGACGTTCCGGTAATCGAGTTCCAGGCGGTCGAGACGGCCCGCGTTTTCGTCCCTCTGGCCGAGTTTCAGATAGATGGGAACCGCGTCCTCGTACCGCCCCGAGCGCTGGTGGAGAAGGGCCAGCCGGCCCAGGCTTTCCAGGGCCTCCTCTTCGCGGCCCATGGATTCGTAGGCCGCGCAGGCGGTTTCAAGGCACCGGGCGGAGAATTCGAAGTCGTCCATGTAGAGCGCGGCATGGCCCGCGCGTGCGTGGAAAACCGCCTTCTCCGCGACGGTCGCGAAAGCCGTGTCCAGATCGAGGCGGCGCTTGTAATGCTGGAGCGCCCGGGCGAAGCCGAACTCCTGGAGGTGGTAGAAGTTGTTCGCCAGATTCTGCGTGAGCGCGGTTTCCATGGCCGGGTCGGCGCTTTCGTCGTTGAGCGCGATGGCCTCGGTGAGAGCGTCAATGGCCCTCTCGAGATACCCGGTTTCGGGCGTTTTTTTCCTGAAGGGAAGGGCGCCGAGCAGCCAGGCGGCCGGCGAAACCAGGGTCCGGACGGCGCGCGCGTAAACAGGCTGTTTTTTCGCCCTTTCGCGCTGCTGGTGGCTTTCGAGCAGTTCGTAATTGAAGCCGAGAGTCCGGTACGGGTACACGACCCGGTAATCCTCCTCCAGGGACAGGAGGAGCGCCGCGTTGGAGCGTTTCAGCGTCTCCGGGTCGGATTCGCCGCGGTAGGAGAGCGCGAGGCCGTACGCGTACAGGAGAATGGGGTTTTTCGGTTTGTGAGCAAGCAGTTCGCTGTATTTTTGGGTCACTTCGTCGATGCGGCCGAGCCGGTACTGGATTTCGATGTACCCCCGGTGGGCCCGAATGTCATTCGGATCCGTGGTCAGCGCCTTCCAGTAACGGGAGGCCGCGAGGGAGAGGTCGCCCTGGTTCTTGAGCCGTTCCGCGGATTCGAAGGCCACGCTGAAAAGCGCTCCGCGGATGCGGTTTTCATAACGGCCGCCTTCCAGCGTTCCGTACTCCTTCTGGGCCGATTCGAGTATGAATATCGCCCTGAGCTCGTCCCCCCTGCGGCGGCTGACTTCGGCGCTCCTGAGTCTCGCCTCGGCGTGGGCCCAGGCCTGGTCCGGCACGAGCTCCGGGACGCGTTCAAGCTCGCGGGCCGCGTCGTCGTTCCGCCCCGAACGCATCAGAACGTCCACGACACCGAACTGGGCCTGGGCCATGAGCGCCGGGTAATCGGAAAACGACTGAATCATGCGCCGGTACTGGCCGATGCGCTCCTCGTCCGACCCCGTGACCTGTTCCAGAATGCGCTGTCCGGCACGCTCGCGCCAGAGGGGCACGTCGCCCAGTTCGCGGAGCACGGAAAACCAGGCCTGCCGCGCGGTTTCCTCCTGGCCCCAGGACCGCAGAAGGTCGCCGATTTTCATCTGCGCCTGGCCGCGGCTGTTCCGGAGCCGCGGAAAATCGGAAAGCACGCGGCCGTAGGCGGAAAAGCCCTCGGAGCGAAGGCCCCTGCCGGTCAGAAGGTCCCCGAGAAGAATCCACGCTTCCGCCCGCACCGACGGATCCGCGGATTCGGACGCGATGAGCCGCCTGCAGTGAGCGATGCGTTCGTCCTCGGGTACCGATTTCAGGCCCGCTTTCTTCAGAAGCGCGGATTCGATTTCGCGGGTTCTGCCCGGATAACCCGAGATGACCCGGTCGAACGCCCCGGCCGCGAGACTGTCATGACCCAGCGCGGTTTCCAGTTCGCCGACGCGAAGCCAGGCCCTGGCCGACCAGAGCGAATCCGACGGAAAGAGCGAGGGGATTTTCCTGTATTCAACGATCTGCTGTCTATAGGCCGCTTCGGTCTCCGATTCCGAAAACCGGAGTTCCGCGTCCGCGGTCATCTCGGCGGCCGAGGGCCTCGGCCGTATCAGGCCGTATTCAGGGATGGACCAGATGTCCGGATTCTTCCCGTCGTCCGATTCGAAGTAGATCAGCCCCGACCTGCTCCAGGCCGGTTCGGTGTCGTCCGACAGCCCGGATGTGATTTGAAACTCTGCGGGCTGAAGACCGGCCAGACTGTCCGGAAGGCCGCCCCACAGCCGCACCCAGATATGCCCCCGGTCGACAGGCGTGACTTTTCCGTCCCCGTCCGTGTCCGAATCGCGGCGCACGAACGCGACGCGGTCCGAACCCGGGGACCAGCAGGGCCGGCTGTCGAGGTCCGGGCCTTCCGTGACGGGTGTGATCCGGTTGATGCCGATTTCACCGTCCGCGCCGGAGCCGATTTCGAGGAGCGCGATGTCGCCGCCCGGATCGCGCAGGAACGAGGTGAACAGAATGGACCGTCCGTCCGGGGACCATGACGGGTCCGTGCCGCCGTTCCGCGTGAGGGGCGCCGTCTTCTTCGTGACCGGGTCGAGAAGCCACAGATTTTGAAGCCCGTTTTCCTCCGATACATACACGATTCTTCTGCCGGCCGGAGAGTAACAGGGCCTGCGCTCCGGCCCCAGGCGGTCCGTGAGCGGAACCGGATCGCCGGCCGGCCGGCATCCCCTGCGCGGATCGACGCGCACGCTCCACAGGTCGCCCTCCGCGTCGCGCCTTTTGGACACGAACACGATGGACTTTCCGTCGTTCGACCAGGCCGGGTCCAGGTCGTCCGCCTCGTGCGTGGTGACCCGCACGGCGTCTCCGCCGGGCAGGCGCTTCACCCAGATGTCTGGGTTGCCGGAACGCTCGGATACGAACGCGAGCCATTTTCCGTCTCTGGAAACAGCGGGCG
>JAUCQC010000131.1 GCA_030372965.1 bacterium | reverse complement strand
ATACACAGCGCTGTCTCGTGGGCTCGGAGATGTGTATAAGAGACAGGCAATCAGGTGGCTGTCAAAACCCACACCCAGCCCGGGGATGAAGTCATCCTGAACCGGGACAGCCATATTTTCACCTACGAATGCGGGACAGCGGCTGTATTTTCCGGTGTCCAGCTCTATCCCCTGGACGGCAAATTCGGTTTTTTCACGGCCGGCGACGTGGAGCAGTCGATCCGGCCAGATAACCCGCATCATCCCGTCACCCGTCTCATCTGCATCGAGAATACGCATAACCGCGCCGGCGGCACGGTATGGCCCGAGAAATGGATCGCGGAGATCCGGTCGGTCGCGGACCGGCACGGCCTGTCCATGCATCTGGACGGGGCGCGCCTGTGGAACGCATCCGCGGCTTCATCCGTGCCCGTTTCGGAGACGGCTTCGCGTTTCGATTCCGTTTCGGTCTGTTTTTCCAAGGGCCTGGGCGCCCCGGCCGGCTCCCTGCTGGCCGGAAGCCGCGATTTCATCGCGAAAGCCAGGCGCAACCGCAAGCGCATGGGAGGCGGCATGCGGCAGGCGGGCATTCTCGCGGCCGCGGCCCTGTACAGCCTGGATCATCACATGGAACGGCTGAAGGACGATCACGCGGCGGCTGGCCGATTCAGCCGGGCGCTCTCGGACCTGCCGGCGCTCTCAATCGACCTGGAATCCGTCCAGACCAACATGGTTTTCATCCGCACGCTGAAGATGAAGGCCGCCGACGCGGTCCGCCTGCTCGCGGAGAAGGGCGTCCGCGTGATCGCGACGGGCCCGGACCGGCTGCGGGTTGTCTTTCATTTGGATGTTTCCGCGTCCCAGACAGACGAGGCCATCGGCGTCTTCAGGGACGTATTTAAATAGCTGCATCACGCACGGATCCCCATTTTACCCGAGGGAGGGAAAATGGACAAGCGGGTTCTGAACGAGATGTGGAACAACGGCGCTGAGGGCGACTTCGATTCATTCATCGAGGCGCACATCGGGTTCACTGTGGATGCTGAAACTGGTCAGCGCAGGCCTTCTTGTATGGGGTCAGGAGACGGACAGAAGTATTGTTGGCTATGTAGATATCAGTACTGGTGCTGATGGATGAGCACCTGTTCGGATAGAAGAAAACCGTAGATAGGCACCAACCGTTCAAGTAAATTTGACGCCGATGGCCTCCCAAAATAGAGTTCTTGAACATATTTTCACTATACTGTTTCTGTTGTTTTTTTCTGTTGACATATGGGTTACTTCCGATATGTTATCAATTGGAATGGTCCCTATGGTATTTCTGTCCATTGCTGTTAATTTTTTTCTATGTATTGTCTTTTATTCGATGAATCAAATATATATTGGGACCAGAATTCATTTTCTTGTCAATTGGTGGATGGTTTTTCTGGCTTTGGGGTCGATCTTTTTATTTTTCTTTTATGGCCTTGTCTACTTTTTGGCGGTTACCCCATTAATTCGTGAATGGCCGGGTGCTGAATATTTGGATCGTAACATCTTTGTTATTGATAAAATTTTAATGCTTAGTTTTTCCGCCTACTCCCTCCTCACGGCGGTGTTCACGACCGTCATCCGGTCGCCCGCCCGGAGTCACGGGTGGATGCGTTTCACAGCATGGGCCTTTTTCGGCCGTTTTCTCATTCCACTGGTGTGGGACCCCATGCCGAACCTGGTCTACCGTTACGACGGCCTCTTCTGCATCCCGGTGCTGTACGGCCTGCTGATGGTCGCCCTGAGCCTGATTCATGAGCGCTACCCGCTTCCGGCAGAAGCGCCGGCTTTGCCGGGGGGCGCTTCGTGAGCGAGTCGTCGACGCGGCTCCTCCAGCTGGTCAACTTCTTTTTTCTGGCGTTGGCCCTGCTGGCCGTATACTATTACGCGTACCGCCTGCGCCTGGAATTGAGACAGAGCGACGCCCTCCGCAGGGAGTCGGAACTGTACCGAGATCTGTTCAACGCCACGACCGAGGGCGTGTTCCAGTTCGATCCGGAGGGCCGTTTCACGGTCATCAACCGGGCGGGCGCGAAGATGATGGGGTACGATTCGCCCGAGGCCGTTCTCGAAGCGGGCGTGAATGTCCGGTCCGTCATCCCGGACAGCCGTGAGCGCAGGCGCATCCGCGTTCTGATGGCCAAGGACGGCCGCGTGCAGAACCATTTCGTGGCCGTGTCCGTTCCGAAGGCCGAACTCCGGTACGTCAGCCTCACGCTGCACCGCAAGCGGAACGCGGACGGAAGCGGCGGGGTGTACGAGGGCCTCTTTCACGACGTGACCCGGCGGGTCGCGCTGGAGGAGGAGCTCTGGAACTATTCGGACAACCTGGAGAGGACCGTCCGGGAGAAAACGGACGAGATCCTGGCCCTCGAGCGGCGCAAACTGCACCTGGAGAAGCTCGCCGCGGTCGGCCAGACCGTGGCCGCGCTCACGCACGAGCTGAGGAACCCGCTGTCGTCCATCAAGATGGGCGTGTCCACGCTCCTCAAGCGCGCGAAGCTCGAAGCGGGCGACCGGCGGGTGCTCGAACTCGCCGGGCTGGAGGGCCAGAGGCTCGAGCGCCTGCTCAAGGACGTGCTCGATTTCGCCCGGCCCCAGGAATTGAGGCTCATCGTTCAGGACCTGCGGCCGATTCTGGAGCGCGCGGCCGACCAGCTCGAATGCCAGTTCCGCGACAGGGGCGTTTCGCTGGAGCGCGATTTCGGCGGGGACCTCCCGGCCGTGGCGGTTGATCCGGAGCGCATGATGCAGGTGCTGCAGAACCTGATGCTCAACGCCCTTCAGGCCGCCCGTCCGGCCGGCGGGCGCGTGTGTCTCGAGAGCGTCCTCCTGCCCGACGGCGAAACCGTCCGGATCCAGGTGACGGACGACGGGGAGGGGATTCAGCCCGGGGATCTTCCGCATGTGTTCGATCCCTTTTTCAGCAGGAAGAGCGGCGGAACGGGCCTCGGCCTGACCGTGGTCCAGAAAATCGTGGAAGCGCACCGGGGCCGCGTTCGCGTCACGAGCCGGCCCGCGGCGGGAACCGTGGCGCAGGTGGAGCTCCCCGCCGAACGGACAATCCGGAAAGGATCCTGAACCATGCCATTCAACGAGACGCTCCGCCAGCGCATCCGGGAGAGAAAGTCCATGGTCTGCGTCGGCCTGGACATCGATCCCGCCCGGCTGCCGGCCCCGGTCCGCGACAAGCCGGATCCGCTGTTCCGCTTCCTGAAGGGAATCATCGAGGCCACGTCGTCCCTGGTGCTGGCGTACAAGCCGAACCTCGCGTTTTACGAGAGCCTCGGCGTCGAGGGATGGGACCTGCTGCGCCGCACGATCAGGCTGATTCCGGAAGGCGTGATCAAGATCGGGGACGCGAAACGGGGCGACATCGGGTCCACGGCCGAGAAATACGCCTCGGCCCTGTTCGACCTCGGATTCGACGCCGTGACGGTCAATCCGTACCTCGGCCGCGACACCGTGACGCCGTTCACCCGCGACCCCGAGAAGGGGTGCTTTCTGCTGTGCCTGACGTCCAATCCGAGTTCGCGCGACTTTCAGTACCTGCGGGCCGAGGGGAAGTGCCTGTACGAGCACATCGCCGAGCGGGCCGGGGTCTGGAACGACGGCGGCAACGTGGGCCTGGTCACGGGCGCGACCCATCCGCGCGAGCTCTCCGGCCTGCGGCGCATCGCGCCCGATCTGCCCTTCCTGATCCCGGGCATCGGCGCGCAGGGCGGGGACCTCGAGGCGGCGGTGATGAACGGCGGAGACGCGTCGGGGGAATCCATCGTGATCAATTCGAGCCGCGCCATCCTGTACGCGTCCTCGGGCGCGGATTACGCGGATATGGCGGCCACGCAGACGTCCATGCTCCGGGACGCGATCGCGGCCGCGCAGGAGAAGAAACGGGCGGCCCGGCTTTAAACGGACGGGACGCGGAGCGGAAGGGAGGGTCGACTCATTTCGGGGAGAAGAAAAGGCATGGCCTTGACGCGTGAATCCATTCTTGAAACGTTCCGGGAGACGGAAGCGCTCCTGGAGGGGCACTTCATACTCACGTCGGGTCTTCACAGCGACCGGTATTTCCAGTGCGGCCGCGTGCTCCAGTATCCCTGGCACGCCGAGGCCCTGTGCCGCGACCTGGCGGCCCGTCTTCCGGACGGCAGGTTCGACGCGGTGGTTTCACCCGCGGTCGGGGGCATACTCGTCGGCCAGGAGATCGCCCGGGCGCTCCATGTCCGGTCGATGTTCACCGAACGCCAGGACGGCCGCATGACGCTGAGGCGCGGGTTCGAGGTGAGGCCGGGCGAGACCGTGCTCGTGGCCGAGGACGTGACCACGACCGGGGGGTCGGTCATGGAGGTCATCGAAGCGGTGAGGGCCGCGGGCGGCAAGCCTGCCGCGGTCGCGGCCATCGTGGACCGGAGCGGGGGAAAGGCGGGAGCCGTGTTCGGCCTGCCCTACACGTCCCTGCTCCAGATGGACGTGAAAACCTGGCCGCCGGGGGACTGCCCGCTGTGCAAGGCGGGCGGGCAGGCGGTGAAGCCCGGCAGCCGGGGATTGAAATGAACGCGTCCGGATGAACTGACGCAGGCGGGCGAAGGAATCCGAGGTGAACGAATTTTTATTAACCTTAAACGGAGGAGGCAACATGAAGAAGAGTGCGTGGGTGATCGCTCTGATCGTGGCGGGGATGGCCGTTCTGCCCGCCTTCGGCCAGAAGGCCGAGGGCCAGTGGGGCATCGGGGTGTACGGAAGCGCCAAGAAAATGGTGGGTGACCGGCACAATGACTGGGACGTGGCGGGACCCATGGCCGGCGTGAAACTGGAATACACGCCGATGCCGGTGCTGTCCTTCACTTTGGGCGGCGGCTACGCCCTTACCTATCCCCGCGACACCGAAGCGTCCGGCCTTTCCGAGTGGTACACCAAACTGCCGGATACGCCGTTCGAAACGAGCCTGATGCCTGTTCTGCTGAACGTCAAGGCCAACCTGAGGCCCGAATGCAGGCTGAATCCGTACCTGACCTGGGGCATGGGCGCCCTGATCTGGGACCTCAAGAACGACGGCGAATCGGTGCACGGCCAGAAGACCAACGCCCTGACCGACCTGGGGCTCGGCGTGGAATACGCTCTGACCCAGGCGCTCGGACTGGACCTGTCCGCGCATTACGGACGCATCCTGCGCCAGAAGCTGGACATGTCCGGACCCGGCGACGTTCAGACCGGTCTCGCCGACGTGCGTCTCGGGCTGAACCTCTTCCTCGGCGGCAACCGCGACAAGGACGGGGACGGCATCCTGAACAAGAAGGACAAATGCCCGAAGGTCGCGGAGGACATCGACGGATTCCAGGACGAAGACGGGTGCCCGGACCCGGACAATGACGGCGACGGCATTCTCGACGGCCAGGACGGCGCCCCGAACCAGGCCGAGGACATGGACGGATTCAAGGATGCCGACGGCATTCCCGATCCGGACAACGACGGCGACGGCATTCTCGACGCCCAGGACAAGTGCCCGAACGAGGCCGAGGACAAGGACGGGTTCCAGGACGCGGACGGATGCCCCGACGCGGACAATGACGGCGACGGCATCGCGGACGCGAAGGACAAGTGCCCCGACCAGGCCGAGATCGTCAACGGGTTCGAGGATGACGACGGCTGCCCGGACAAGAAGCCCGAGGTGGTCATCGAACGCGCGGCCCCGATCGTGCTGGAAGGCGTCACGTTCAAGACCGGAAGCGCCGTGCTCACGACGGGCGCCAAGGAAGTGCTCGACAAGGTGGTCCGGACGCTGGTCGAATACCCCGCGATGAGACTGCAGGTGAGCGGGCACACGGACAATGTCGGCTCCAAGAAAGCCAACACCGCGCTTTCGCTGCGCCGCGCGGAATCCGTGAAAGCCTACCTGGCGTCGAAAGGCATCGCCAAGGAACGGATCGAGACCAAGGGTTTCGGCCCGGACAATCCCGTGGCGCCCAACGACACCAAGGAAGGCCGCGCCCAGAACCGCCGCATCGAGTTCATCCGCATCGACTAGAGCGGTTCTCCGCAATCAAAAAAGCCGTCCCTCGAAAGGGGACGGCTTTTTTTTATCCGATGAATCTAATCTGAGTTCAAAGTTCAAGGTTCAAAGTTCAAAGTTCAAAGCAACAAAAGAAAGGCGGAATTTACCCTTCAGGGTTTCAATTCGGATGAAAGGCTGAAGCCTGAATTCCAAAACACTCTTTGAACCTTCAACTTTGAACTCATTTCCGCAGTTCCGCCTCCGCTTCCCGGCTCCGGGCCTTGCTTTTCACGTGATGCAGGACGAACCAGACGAAGCCCGCCAGCAGAAGCACGGCCACGGCGATGGACACGGGTTCCGTGTAGTGACGGATCGCGCGCCAGTTCCGGCCGAGGACGTATCCCATCCAGGCGAGAAACATGTTCCAGATCGCGGCGCCGGCCGCGGTGTACAGCGTGAATTTTTTCAGGTTCATGCGGCCGATGCCGGCCGGAATGGAGATCAGGTGCCGCACCACGGGGATGAGCCGGCCGACGAAGATCGTGCCCTCGCCCCTGCGGTTGAAATAATCCTCGGCGCGCTTGAGGTCCGACGCGTCGAGCAGGAGGTATCTGCCGAAGCGGAGCACGAGCCGGTTGCCGCCGGTCCGGCCCATCCAGTAGGAGAGCAGCGATCCCGCAAGGCTTCCGGCCGTGCTGGCCAGAAAGACCCACTCCATGCCGAATATCCCCTGGCTGACGAGGAACCCGGCGAACGGCATGACGAGCTCCGCCGGGATGGGGATGATCATGCTCTCTGCGGCCATGAGAAAAAAGACGCCCGCGTATCCGAGCGAGGAGATGACGGTGATCGCCGTTCGGGCCATCCAGGAGAGGGCGTCGGTCAGCAGGTGCATGGCGTGGGTTCCTTGTCGTTCAGGGTGCGGGTTCCGCGGCGCCCAGCGCCCGGATCCGTTCGGCCAGATCCGCGAGTTCGGATTCCGGCAGGGCCTTGTCGTTCCGCGTGATGCGGCACAGCAGGATGGTCCACGAGGGCCGCTCGAGGCGGCTCAGGGTCACGTCCTCGTTCTCGAGAATCTCCAGGATTTCGCGCAGCAGGTTCCGCGGCTGGGGGACGGCCGCGCAGATCAGGCTCGCGCGCGGCAGAACCGTTCCGTCGGGCGTCGTCTGCCCGGTCTGCCGCGTCATCACGGAAAGGCCCGAGCCGGCGCGGTCGAGCGACGCCACCACGTCGAGCATGAGGCGGATGTGCGCGATGATCTCGTCGATCGACGCGCCCACCCGGAAGAAGTCCTCGATCGCGTAGTACATCTCGCGGATGAGGCTCTTGTCGACGCCGTCGATCATGCGCCGGACGGACTTGAATTTCTCCGTGTCCATGGTGCGCATGCCCTCGTCGAAGTCGCGGAATTCGCCGACCGTCTTTCCGACGGTTTCCTTGATCGTCCGGTAGATCGTCTCGGCGTTCTCAAGCACCGTGAGGCTCGCGCGCAGGTCGAGGACGAAGACCTCGGCGCGCTCGTAGGTTTTCGGCGGCTTGACCCCGAAAATCTCGAGGCCGGGCACGCTCTCGAGCCCCTCCACCGTCCGGGTGACCAGTTTCCGCCGCGGCTCCCTGGAATCGGGCACCACCACGATGATCTTGAAGTCGATGAACAGGTCCGTGGTCTGGCCGACACTCTGGTACACCTGGGCCCTGCCCGTGGACTGGGCCTCGCGCACCAGGAGCGGGATGATGGCGCGCGCATAGTGCTCGAACCCCCCGATGGACTCGATCCACTGCACGCGGCTCTGGCGCTTGCTCAGCACCAGCGTCGCGAAGGCTTTCCGCAGTTTCTCGCGGTCGCCCTCCCGGAGCGGCTGACCCGCGGAGTCGGTGAACTCGATGCGGAACAGCGAGGTCCCCTCGTTCGTCGTGAATTCGCGGTTGTGCTTGAGGATGAACCGGGGGATGGTCAGGGCGATGGTCTTGAGACAGTCCTCGAGGTTCAGCCACTTGGCGGGGCCCGCCACGGTGACGCCGGTGAACACGCCCTCGGTGCGGGTCTCGAGGTTGGTGATGTCGAGCTGGATCGAATCCACATTCTCGCGGACGGCCTTGAGAAACCCGAAATTGCGCAGGATCTGCCGGCCGATGTCCTCGATCTTCCGGTTCTCGATGTAATCGCGCGAACGGGCGGCGAAGTATTTCACCGCCTCCCCGTTCGGTCCGAGAACGGCCTCCCAGTCCTGCGGCTGCGTCTGCGGCTCGATCCAGGCGATGACCTGGCTGTAGATCTCGAGTTTGCGCATCTCCTCCGAGAGCAGGGAGACCTTGGCGCCCGTGCCCACGGCGGCCTGCCGGAGCCGCGCCAGGAGCATTTCGGACCGGCCGGCGATGTCGCGCTGCCGGTTCGCTTCCGTCTCCAGGATGCCGATCAGCACGACGCCGAGCTTTTCGTCCCCGCGGTTCAGGTTGAAGGCCGTGATGTGGTCCACGTTCCAGCCCATGTCGTGCACCACGCCGAGGCACGCGTTCGACAGCCCGGGCCAGTCGGCGCTCAGAATGCCGAACAGGTGAAAGCACTCCCGGCCTTCCGACGGGCATTCCATGAACGCGGACGCGACGATTTTCCGGTCGCGTTCCGTCTCCCACTGGACCAGCAGGCGGATCAGCAGGGCGGTCTGGCCGGCTATCGGAAAAGCGGACCGCGCCTTCTCCACTTCGGCCAGATGATTCCGGATCGTTTCCTCGCTCAGGGGAGGGTTGAGGTCGGACAGCTTGGAGCGGATGTCGTCGAAATGCGTGTTCATTCGGCAAGCAATGTACGAAAAAACCAGGGCTTCGTCAATGACCGGATGAATCGCCTCAAGACTCCGGATAGGACTTAAATGCATAAGATACAGACATTAATGGTCTGGCAAGCCCGGGATGGTCGTGGAACAATGGCTGTGGTTCGGATTGATTCGGGTCCCACCCGCATTTTTCAGGAGAGATGGAGAGCTGTTGTTATTTTGTGTTGATTTTCTCATAAAAAATCCTTATCTTAATTGCTGATATTTCATGATAATAGCAGGGATGTGAAAAACGGGTGTCCCGCTGATCCGTTTGGGACTCCGTCAGCGAAGCTTATTCGCTGTCCATCCCGTTCGGATATTTTTCGTATCATCATCCGCCCGGCCGGACTGAATCGGCGGTCGGAAAGAATCAGAGACCGGTTTCATTGACCAAAACCTCTTCTTTCGAAATTTCCTCCAGCATCCCCTCGTCCCTGCGGCCGGCCGCCCTCCGGGAGGACGTGTCATGGTGAAGCCCGCGGGCGCAAATCCGTCCACGGCGCCCCATCCGTCCCCGGCCGCGCCGGGTCCCTGGGAAATCCTCGAACCGGTGCTTCCCCTGGTGATGAAGCCCGGCCGGTACGCCGGCAACGAACTTCACGCGATCCACAAGGAAGCGGACGCCGTCGAGGTCCGGTTCGCGCTCGCATTTCCAGACGTCTATGAAATCGGCATGTCGCATCTCGGCCTCGAGATTCTCTATCACGTGCTCAACCGTCAGCCGTGGTGCTGGGCGGAGCGCGTGTTCTCCCCGTGGCCCGACCTGGAGGCGTGGATGCGGAAGAAGAACGCGCCCCTGTTCACCCTCGAGTCGAAGAGCCCGGTCCGCCGCCTGGACCTGCTCGGCATCACGCTTCAATACGAACTCCACTACGCCAACATCCTGAACCTCATCGACCTGTCGGGCATCCCGCTGGCCGCCTCGGATCGCGGCGAGCGCGATCCGTTCGTGATCGCCGGCGGTCCCTGCGCCTTCAACCCGGAGCCCCTGGCCGAGTTCCTCGACGCCGTGGTGCTCGGCGACGGGGAGGAGGCCGCCGTGGCCGTCGCGGAGACGGTCCGCCAGAAGAAGCGGGAGCGGTGGTCGCGCGCCGAGACATTGAAGCGGCTCGCGGCGCTCGACGGCGTCTACGTGCCCTCGCTGTACGGCGAGAAGCGCGGTCCGGACGGCGCCTTTCTCGGAACCGCCCCCCTGTCCGAAGGCGTCCCCGGCCGGGTGACCGCGAACGTGGTGTGGAAGCTCAAGCCGGAACATTACCCGGTGAAGCCCGTGGTGCCGCTGGTCGAGGCCACGCACGACCGGTACATGCTCGAGATCATGCGCGGATGCACGCGAGGATGCCGGTTCTGCAACGCCGGGTCCGTGTACCGGCCGGTGCGGCTCCGTCCCGTGGAGGAGCTGGTCCGCCAGGCGCGCGAGGCCATTCAGAGCACCGGCTACGACGAGATCTCGCTGGTGTCGCTGTCCACGTCCGACTACCCCGACCTGCCCGAACTGCTGAACGGCCTGGCCGGCCTGTTCCGGGACGACCCGATCTCCGTCTCCTTTCCCTCGCTCCGGCCGGACACGTTCACGCCGGAGATGGCCGACTTCGCGTCGGTGATGCGCAAATCCGGGCTGACGCTCGCTCCCGAGGCGGGCACCCAGCGGCTCCGCGACGTCATCAACAAGAACAACACCGAGGAGGACCTGCTGGCCGCGGTGCGGCTCGCGTACGACCGCGGGTGGCGCCACGTCAAGCTGTACTTCATGATCGGCCTGCCGACGGAGACGGAGGCGGATCTGGAGGGCCTGGCCGACCTGGTGGGCAAAGTCGTGGCCCTGGGCCGGCCGTACGGCCGCAAGGAAGTCGCGGTTTCGCTCTCGCCCTTTTCGCCGAAGGCCCACACGCCTTTCGCCTGGGAGGCGCAGGATTCGATCGACACCATCGAGGCCAAGGTGCGTTTCATCCGCGAACGCGTGCGCTGGAAGGAAGTCAAGCTGTCGTGGCGCGACCCCCGGGTGTCGCGGCTCGAGACCGCGCTGGGCCGCGGCGGCCGCGAACTCGCGGCCGTGG
>JAUCQC010000130.1 GCA_030372965.1 bacterium | reverse complement strand
GTATAAGAGACAGCGGGCGCGGTCGCCGGCCTTGTCGCGGTCACGCCGGCCGCCGGTTTCGTGTCCCCGCTCTCGGCGATCGGCATCGGCGCGCTGGGCGGCGCGGTCTGTTACGTGTCCGTGTCCGTGATCAAGACGCGGTTCAAGTACGACGACAGCCTCGACGCGTTCGGCGTGCACGGTGTCGGCGGCACGATCGGCGCGCTGGCCACGGGCCTGTTCGCGCAAAAGGCCGTCAACCCGGCCGGCGCGGACGGCTTATTTTTCGGGAATGCCGGACTGCTCGGCAGCCAGGCGGCGGCCGTGGGCGTCACGGCCGCGTACGCCGCGGCCGTGACCTGGCTCCTGCTGAAAATTCTCGACAAAGTCATGGGCCTCCGCGTGACCGAGGAGGACGAGGTGATCGGCCTGGACGACACCCAGCACCGGGAGAGCGCGTACACCCTGCTCGACTGAACGCACGGCGCGCCTTAGAGGCGCGCCGCGCATCCCAACGCGCCGCGCGCCTTCGGGTGCGCGGACCGATCCAGAAACGGGGAGAAAGAGAATGAAGCTCATCATCGCCATCATACAGCCGCACAAGCTCGACGACGTGATGGAGGCGCTCGACGAGAAGGAGATCTACCTCAAGACCGTCAGCAACGTGCTGGGCTGCGGCCGGCAGAAGGGCATTCCGGAGACGTACCGGGGCGTGGTCGAATCGGGAAAGCTCACCAAGAAGGTGAGGCTCGAGATCGCGCTCAACGACCCGTACGTCGAGCCGGCCATCCAGGCCATCATCAAGGCCTCGAAAACCGGACAGACCGGGGATGGGAAAATCTTCGTCCTGGACATGCATGAATGCGTCCGGATACGCACCGAGGAAAGGGACGGAGTGGCGATCGGCTGATCCGATGAGCACGTGCGACTCACCTTAAAGTGCGTCGCACCTGTATAGGCTTTAACGCAGGGGCGGAGCCCCCGCGTGGAATGGAAAAATCCCCTCACAAAGGAGAAGGGGCGGTGCGGCGCGAAAGCGTTTATCCGTCCCTTCGCCTTTTTTATCTCAAATGATTGAAAAACAGCGGATTTGACCGGATTTGAACCAACCGGCTCTTTTCTTTTCGTTTTTTTGCCTCCCAGTAAATACAGTTATATCCAGTTAAAACAAATCGATATAAAGATCCATCCTCCGATTTTTTTTGGCACTGATCTTGCTTTTTGATTCAGTTTATTTTAGATTGTTTTCCCGGAAACAACCGGCCGTCCCGCACTTCAGGCACCGGACGACACTCACCTGGTTCGGAGAACCTCTTGAAACGAATTTCGATCGTGTTATTGTCCGGCGCCGCTTTCATCGCCCCTCTGACCGGCCAGAACAGCGCGGATTCCCTCTACCAGCGTGTCCTGTCCAGACGTCAGGACAACCGGCTTTCCCGGATCATGATCGATCAGGCGATCGCAGTGGAAAAACAGCAGGCCGTTCCGCGTCCGGACCGGCTCGCCGGCCTTTACCTCATGGCCGGGAATCTGATGCACGAGCAGAAACGACTCGAGGAAGCCGTCTCCGCCTACTCCTCCAGCCTGGATTTTCAGGGCGATTCCGCGACAGTCGCGGCCGCGCATTTCGGCCGCGGCGCGGCGTACGACACGCTCGGCTCCAGGCGCGCCAGAAAGCGCGTCGAGGAGCGCCTGCTCACGTCCCAGATGGTTTGGTTCGGTCAAAGCCGGCAGGCTGCCGGATGGCCCCCGGAGCTCGGCAGGGCGGAGGCGGATTACAGGGCCGTCTATTCCCTGGAGGCGGCCGAGAGCCTCATGCAGCTCCTGCTGGTTTCCGGCCGCACCGCGGAGGCCGAGGATCAGATGCGGATCATTCGGAGCCGGCCCGAAGCCGATGACCGCTCGGTCGGAGAACGCCTTCTGGCCTACGAGATTCTGCTCTGCGAGGCGCGGGAGAACTTCGCGGAGGCGGAGCGGCTGCTCGCGTCCGCGTCCGGGGACCCCGGCCTGCGCCTCCGCCTGAACGCCTTTCTCGACCGGCTCCGGTCCAGGCGGCTGGAGCGGCTGGTCCGCTTCGAATGGACGGATCGCACCGATCTGGAGACGGCGGTTTCCGCGGGCCGGCTGCAATCCGGGCTCGAGACCGCGCCGCAGGCGCTCCTCCAGGGACGCGCGGTCACCAAACGGTACCTGTTCGAGGGCGAAGGCGGCGGATTCCTGATCTCGGCCAAAGCGGACGCGTTCGGTCTTTTTCACGCCAGCCGCGGCGGCGCGGCCGTGAACGCGGACTTGCTCGGGACTTTTCTCGGACCGGTGTGGTCCATGCCCGGTGCGGGGATGTCCCTGGGGCTCTCGCGCTTCGGCGGAGACGGCCGGCGCGTCATCCGGCGGGGCCACGGTCATTTCACAGAAACCGGCTCCTCCGATTTCGGGTTCAACCTGAACGCGGGCGTGCGGCACAAACTGCTCGCGACCCTCTCGTACGGCCAGGCCGGCCACTGGATGCGGGGGCTGTCCGGCCGCCTGTCCCGGGCTCAGGAGATGTTCGCAGGTCTCGGTGTTTCGCCGCAGGACGGTCGCCCGACGGACGGCGTCTACAGCATGGGCTTCGCCGGCTCCGGATGGTGGCCCGGGAAAACCCGTCTTGCGGTGTCCGATTTCGGGCTCGGCGTCGACACGCGCCTGACAGCCGCGTTCACCGCGGGCGCGGCGGCGCTCGTCAGGACGGCCGAACTGACCGACCACATGGAATGGACGGCGGCCGGCGCGGGCCGCACCTATGCCCACCGGATCATTCTCTCGGAGCGCACCGGCCTGCTGAGGCTCAACGCGGCCGTCCACCTCGATGCCGCCGGCTTTCGGATGGAACTGGGCGGCCACCACACCTTCCGCGGCGCCGGCCGCGTGATCCGCAACGACCGTTCCAGCCAGGTCGTCGAATCCGACGCGGGCCCCGACGGCGTGCACCGACTGTACGTGAACGAAATCGGAAGTCAACTCTCGGGTTCCGGTCTGGAGGACGCCCGGACACTCGCCGCTTATCTGCCATCGGCCTCCGGCCTGACGGCGGGCCTGCAGCGGGCCAACTGGTTCATGCAGGTTCGATATCAGGTCAACGGTCTCCGGGCCCGCAACCGCGACTGGCTCGTGACCCTCGGCGTGAAACCCCGGCGCCGGACCCTGTCCCAGTGTCTCCACGACCTGGCGCCTAGCAGACATTGACCCACGGAACATGAAGGAATCCTGATGAATCACACGACACGGTCCGCCGTATTTCTGCTAAGCTTTCTTTCTTTCGGACGGATCGCGGCGCAGCACGATTCGCTGTCCTGCCAGTCCGCCCTGAACCGCGTTCTACGCGCCAAGGCGGACATGCACGTCCTGAACGAGTACGACCCCGACACCTTCCTCAAACGGTTTCCGGATTACCGCGCGGATTTTTCGGCCTTTCTCGATTCCCTGGACCGCCGCGGACTCTGGCGCTTCATCCCCGACCCCATGGAACTCCGGATCGAGAAGACACGGATCGATTTCCACGCCGATCCGACGCCCGAAAAGCGGGCGGCGCGGGCCTCGCTCGAGCGGACGGTCGCCCTGCTCCGGCCCGACGTCTCCGCCGGGGGTCCGGCCGGCCGGCACTCCATGGAATTCGCGGAACTCTGCCATTACCTGGCCGTCCTGTATTATCAGAGCGGGGAGACCGATAAGCAGATCCGGATCTGCTCGGACGCCGTGTCCGTGCTCGAGCGGATGCGGGCCGGAGGCGAGCCCCCCGCGCTTCTGGAGTGGATGATCCGGACCAGGTGGGCCAACGCCCTGACAGCCGCGGCGCCGGCCGAGGCGCTGGCCGTGATTGAACCGGTTCGGTCGCTCGACGCCCGCGTCTACGACGGGTACGCCGTCAACCCCTGGCGCAGGGAGCGCCTGGAGAACACGCTGGCGGCCGCCTGGGAGTCCCTGGGCGGCGCGCGGGCCGCGGGCGGCGACGCGCAGGGCGCGGTCGCGGCCTATGAAAAAGCCATGGAATTCACGCGTCCCGACCGTCTCATCTGGGACGGCATCGTGCTCGGCATCGTGAAACTGCAGGCCGGGGCGGGAAACGAAGCGGAAGTGGAGCGCTGGGCGAGGACCGTGGAGCGGCAGAAACCGCAGGCCCTGCTCTCCGTGTACCTGGCGGCCGGCGGCGTCTATGACGCCGGGCGGAACCTCGAGCCGGCCTCGCGGGCCTACAGCCGCGCGTTCGATCTGCTCCGCAAGGCCTCGGCGGAGGAGCAGATCCGCGTGCTGTCCTCCCTGGTCCGGGTCTATGCCGATCTGGGACTGCAGGACCGCATTTTCGAGACGCTGAACCAGGCGATGAAGGACAGGGATTTCATCCGGAACGACGAGCTGAGCTACTCCTTCGCCGACGCCTGCTTTTCGATCGGCACGGAGGTGCGGCGGAACGGCGGGAAGCCGGACGCGTATTACCGGGCCGCGGAGCGGGTGCTCGACCGGAAGGTTACGGAGCGGACGGACTTTTTCGGGAACCCGTACGCCGGCCGTTTCCGGGTGCTGTCGGTGCGGCTCGGCATGGCGTCGGGGGACGACGGCGACCTGGACAAGGCCTCGGAGCGGATCCAGGAGATTCTCGCGGGATACCGCGACGCCGCGCGGCGCCTGGGGCTCAAGGGCGACTACGCGAGCGACGAAGTCGTGTTCGCCAAGCGCATGGCCGGCCGGATCGCCGAGATCCGGGGCGACGCGGCGGGAGCCGTCGCCGTCTACAAGGAACTGCTGTCGGATTACGCGGAAACACCGCCGCGCGGGAGTCTGATGAAATACGCGTCCGCGGAGGGCGCGGATTCCGCGGCGGCGGCGCTCTTCCGGATCTCGGAACAGCACCTCCGGTCGAAGGATTTCGCCGCCGCCCTGGAGCCCTGCGAGTGGGCGGCCCGGCGGGACCATCTTCCGGCCGCGATCCGCGAGAGAGCGGAGTTTCTCTCGGGCCGGGCCGCGTATCACTGGGGCTTCGCGGAACAGGATCGTTTCGGCCAGGCCCTGACGGCGTTCAACCGGATCCGCCCGGAGAGCCGGTACCGGCCGCAGGCCGGTTTCATGACCGCCCTCTGCCAGTGGCATCTCGGATTCCGAGATGCGGCCGTCGACAACCTGAGCGGCTGTTTCGCGGCCCTGCGGCCGGAATCGGCGGACGGACCGATGACCGAGTTCCTGCTGGGAGAGAATGTCACGGGTTTCTCCCGGGTCATCGCGGAAAGCGTCTTCATGCTGGGCGACGCCGGACGCGCCGAATCGCTCATGCGCTCCGTTCTGGCCGCGGTCGACCGCCTCCGTCTCGACACTCCGGAGGAGGCCCAGGGCCTGTACGCGCTCGCGCGCTTCACGCTCCGAAACGGTCCGCCGGACGCCGCCAAATGGCGGAAGGCCGACGGCCTGCTCGACGCGTTCTTCGCGAACCGGCACGCCCTCGACGACCGGTGGACGTATTTCCGCGCAGGCGAACTGAAGATGGACATCGATTTCGAACTCGGCCGGCTGACGGCGGACGCCATCCGGCGCCAGATCGGCCAGCTCAGGGAATTCAACGATTCCGGCGACGAGCTCCGGCGCATCGTCGCGTCCCGGGAGTTCTACGGCGGTCCGGGCATGGTTTCGCTCGAGAACCCGGACGTCGCCGGCCTGAAGGAGAGCGTTCAGG
>JAUCQC010000129.1 GCA_030372965.1 bacterium | reverse complement strand
GGATTTCATCAAGGGACTCTTCTCCGCCGTCGGAAGTTTTTTCGCTTCCGCGGCATCGGCTTTGGCTGCAGCCTTCATGGACCTGCCTCTGGTCCGGACGCTGGCCGATGTCTTCGGCGCGGTGCGGGGATTCTTATCCGGCGACACTACTTTCTTCGAGGCGGGCAAGGCGATTCTCGTGGCCGTCGGCAAAGGCATCTGGTCGGCGGTCACTTATCCATTCGAGATGCTCAAGAAGGCGCTCGGGTGGCTCCGCAGACTGCTGCCTTTTTCAGACGCGGAGACCGGTCCGTTGTCGGACCTCACCACTTCCGGCGCAGCCGTTGTCAAGACGCTGGCCAAGGGAATGCTCGGCGTCCTCGCCCTTCCGGGCAAGGTGCTGAGCCTGGCGCTGCAGGGAATGCTGAACACGGTCCGCTGGGTATGGGACGGTTTGAAAAGCCTGGGAGGCGGCATTCTCTCCGCGGTCACCTGGCCGTTCAGGAAAGGAGCGGAGACCGCGTCCGCCGTCTGGCGTACTGTCGGCACTGCGGCATCGAGCGCTTGGAACGGGCTCACAGCACTCGGTCGTGGAGCTTCGGGTGTGTTGGCCGCGCCCTTCAAATGGATGCAGTCCGCGGCCGGGACCGCATGGAACGGCATCGCAAGCGCCGCAACCGGATTTTGGGGGAGCCTCGGGGACATCGGGCGGACGGCTTGGTCGGTGGTCAGTGCGCCCTTTTCGTGGATCGCAGTTTCCGCGGGAGAGGCCTGGGACCGGGTTCAAACCTCAGCCGGCGCAGCCTGGGATGGAATCGCCAACCTTCTGCAGGGTGGATGGAGCCGGATCGGTTCGCTGTTCCAGTCGTCCTGGCCGCTCCTCTCCGCACCATTCGACTGGATCGCCGGAAGTGCTTCCTCCGCCTGGAGCCGGATCACCGGCACGGCGTCGACGGCATGGGAAAGCCTCAAGACCATGGCGCAGAGCGCCTGGGAGTGGACCAAGGCCCCGTTCGAGGGTTTGGCATCGGCCGCATCGTCCGCATGGGAACAAGTCAAGACCGCCGCATCGAGCGCCTTCCGGTCTCTGGCGTCCAGCGTGTCCTCGTTGGCGGGCTCGGCGTTCGAAAGCGGCAGGGCGTTTATGACCGCGGTGGGTGACGGCATCAAGTCCGCCGTGAGCGCGCCGTACCAGGCGGCCAAGTCGGCCCTTTCGTTCGTGCGGAATCTGCTGCCGTTCTCCGATGCCAAGGAAGGCCCGCTCGCGGACCTGACCCGAAGCGGCGCTGCGCTGATTCAGACCCTGGCCGGAGGTATCACCAAGGCTGCGTCCGCGCCCGCCGAGGCCATGACCCGCGCATTCGGGTTCATGACCGGGCTGACCGGCAAGATCGCCGCTCCGGCAATGTTGGCGGGAACCCTGGCGCTCACACCGGTCATGGCGACGGAAGCACCGACGCTTGCCCCTTCCCTGGAAAGCACCGGAGCGGCGGTTCTGATGGAGCGACCGGCCGCTTCTCTCCCCACCGCTCAGGCCCGTCTTCTCGGCGAGACCAAAGGAGCGCTCGGCCCGGAATCCGACATGCCGTCCGCACCTCCGGGAGAGACGCTTCGCCCGGTGCTCGAATCCTTGCTGGCGAAGCTGGAGCAACTCGGCGAGCGGCCCATCGAGGTGTCGGTGACCACACTGCTCGACGGACGGCAGGTGGCCCGTTC
>JAUCQC010000128.1 GCA_030372965.1 bacterium | reverse complement strand
CGCCCGGGGCGTGATTCTGCTCGCCGCGGCCCTGCGGGGCGTGCCCGCGGCGGAATACGCGCCGGCCGAGATCAAGGCCGCGGTGACGGGCAACGGCGGGGCGGCCAAGCAGCAGGTGCAGTGGATGGTCTGCCAGCTGATGAAGCTGGAGCCGTCGCGTGTGTCCGAGGACGCGGCGGACGCGCTGGCCGCGGCGCTGTGTCACGCGGCCAGGAGCGGCGGGCCTGTTTCGGGGGGAAACGTCCGATGATCTCCTTCATCACCGGAAAACTCGCGGCGAAATCGCCCACCTGGGCGGTCGTGGAAACGGCCGGCGTCGGATTCCATGTTTTCATCCCGGTGTCGAGCTTTAACGCGCTCGGGCCGGCGGGATCGGACGTGCGCCTGCTGACCCACCTGCACGTGCGCGAGGACGCGCTTCAGCTCTACGGATTCGCCACCGAGGCGGAACGCCGGCTTTTTCTGCTCCTCATCTCCGTTTCCGGCGTCGGCCCCAAACTCGCCCAGGGCATCCTGTCGGGCATATCGGTGGAGGATTTTGAAGCCGCGGTCCGCGCTCAGGACGCGGCCAGCCTGGTCAAGGTGCCCGGCGTCGGCCGGAAAACGGCTGACCGGCTCGTTCTGGAACTGCGGGACAAGATCGGCGATGCCCCGGCGGCGGGCCCGGACGCGCCGGCCGGCGCGGCGTCTTCCGTCGAGGAGGAGGCGGTGCTGGCGCTCGTGTCCCTGGGCTACAAGCGCGTTCAGGCTCAGGAAGCCGTCCGCAAGGCGCTGAAGACAAACCGGTCCGCATCGCTCGAGGAAGCCCTGAAGGCCGCGTTGCGGACGATGTGAGCGGCGTCCAGGCCGGATCAACCGGAGACCCAGACAGGCGACCATGACCGACACCCGGATCACCGATCCCGTCCCCCTCGAAGGCGAACAGGCTTTCGACCAGACCCTCCGGCCGCGGGCCTTCGCGGAGTTTGTCGGCCAGGAGAAAGTCATCGCGAATCTCCGCGTGTTCATCCGCGCGGCGAACGAGCGGGGCGAGGCGCTGGACCACGTGCTCTTTCACGGGCCGCCGGGGCTCGGCAAGACGACGCTCGCGAACATCATCGCCCAGGAGCTCGGGTCGGACATCAAGACCACGACCGGGCCCGCGCTCGAGAAACCCGGCGACCTGGCCGGAATCCTGACGAACCTGAAACCCCGGGACGTCCTGTTCATCGACGAGATCCACCGTCTGAGCACCGTGGTCGAGGAATACCTCTACCCGGCCATGGAGGACTTCCGCCTCGATATCGTGATCGACCACGGCCCGCACGCCCGGAGCGTCTGCCTGAACCTGCCCCATTTCACGCTGGTGGGCGCGACCACGCGCGCGGGGCTCATCACGGCCCCGATGCGGGCCCGCTTCGGTGTGGTGAACCGGCTCGACTACTACCGGCCCGCGGAACTCGGCCTGATCCTGCGGCGCACCGCCGGCCTGCTGAAAGTCGAGGCGGATGAGGCCGGGCTTTCCGAGATCGCCGTCCGATCGCGGGGGACGCCCCGCGTGGCGAACCGCCTGTTCCGCCGCATCCGCGATTTCGCGCAGGTGGAGGGGGACGGCTGCATCACGAAGGAGATCGCCGGCCGGTCGCTCGAACGGCTCGACGTCGACGCGCACGGGCTCGACGACATGGACAAGCGCATCCTGTCCGTGATCATCGAAAAGTTCGGAGGCGGTCCGGTGGGGATCGGCACGCTCGGCGTGGCCGTGGGCGAGGACGGCGGAACGATCGAGGAGATCTACGAACCCTATCTGATCAAGGAAGGATTTCTGAAGCGGACTCCCCGGGGCCGCGAAGCCACGGCGTCCGCCTACCGGACCCTGGGCCTGACGCCGGGCGCGGCGCCCCAGCAATCTCTGTTCTGACCCAGCCAACCCCCATCATCCCGGAGCACGAGATGAAACTGAGCGATTTCAAGTACACGGTTCCCGAAAAGCTGATTTCCCAGTATCCGCCCAAAAAGCGGGGCCAGTCGAGGCTCATGGTGCTCCATCGCGACACGCAGCAGATCGAGGACAGGCAGTTCTCGGACCTGGCCGAGTACCTGAAGGCCGGCGACTGCCTCGTCGTGAACGAAACGAAGGTGTTTCCGGCCCGGCTGACGGGCATCAAGGACAAGACCAACGCCGAGGTCGAAGTCTTCCTGCTCCGGGAACTCGAGAAGGACCTCTGGGAGGTTCTGGTCAAGCCGGCCCGGAAGGTCCGTGTGGGCAACAAACTGCATGTCGGCAACCTGCTCACCTGCGAGGTCGTGGACAACACGGTGTCCGGCGGCCGCGTGATCCGCTTTCACTGCAAGGGCAATTTCAGCGACATCGTCCAGAAAATCGGAAAGGTCCCCCTGCCTCCCTACATCAAGCGCGAACCCGAGAACGTGGACAAGGAGCGCTACCAGTCCGTTTTCGCGAAAAAGGAGGGGGCGGTCGCGGCGACGACCGCGGCCCTGCACTTCGACAAGAAAATGATCAAGAAACTGGAGAGCCGGGGCGTGAAAGTGGTTCCCATCCTCCTGCACGTCGGTCTCGGCACGTTCCGTCCCGTGGTGGTGGAGGACCTCACGCGGCACAAGATGGATTCGGAATACTTTGAAATCTCGGAGAAATCCGCGGAAGCCATCAACCGGACGATCAACGCCGGGGGCCGCGTCGTCGCGGTGGGGACCACGGTCGTGCGCGTGCTCGAGACCGTGGTCACCTCGGACGGCCACGTGAAGGCGGAGAAGGGCTGGACGGACAAGTTCATCTACCCGCCCCAGGAAGTGCGCGTGCCCGGCGCCCTCATCACCAATTTCCACATGCCCAATTCCACGCTCATCATGCTCGTCTGCGCCTTCGGCGGACGGGACTTCATCCTCAAAGCCTACCGCAAGGCCATCCGCGACCGCTACCGGTTTTTCTCGTACGGGGACGCCATGCTCATCCTGTAGGGGGGCGCCGTGACGGAAGCCGTCCAAACGGCGGCCATTCTGGCCGCGGGGGGAAGCGGGAAGCGCATGGGCGGCCCGCTGCCCAAGCAGCTGATCCCGCTCGGCGGCCGGTCCGCGCTCGCCCGTTCCCTTGAAAAGCTCGCCGGCACGCCGGAAGTCCGGTGCATCGTGGCGGCCGTCTCTCCCCCGTGCGCGGACGCGGTCAGGGATTGGGTCCGCCGCAACCCGTCCGGACCTCCGGTGGTCATCGTCGAAGCCGGAGCGGAGCGCCAGGACACCGTCTACAGAGGCCTGCGGGCCGTGCCGGAGGACGCGGACATCGTCCTGGTGCACGACGCGGCGCGGCCCTTCGTGTCCGTCCCCCGGATACGCGAAACCATTGCGGCCGCGGCCCGGAACGGGGCCGCCATACTGGCCGTGCGGCCGAAAGCCACGGTCAAACGGGGCGGGGGAGACCGGGTGGAAGAAACGCTGGACCGGCGCCTCCTCTGGGAAGCGCAGACGCCGCAGGCGTTCCGCGCGGGGATTCTGGTTCGCGCCTACGAATCGGCCATGAAGGACGGATTTGCCGCAACGGACGACGCGGCACTCGTCGAGCGCCTCGGCCTGCCGGTTGAAGTGGTCGAGGGGGAGGAGACGAACATCAAGATCACGACGCCGTTTGACTGGATCGTCGCCGAGCGGCTCGCGGCGGAGGGTCTCTGAGAATCGGATTCGGCTACGACCTGCACGCCTTCGCGGAGGGCCGCAGGCTTGTGCTCGGGGGCGTGGAAATTCCCTTCCCGCGGGGCCTGGCCGGACACTCGGACGCGGACGCGCTGTGCCACGCCGTGGCCGACGCGCTTCTGGGAGCCGCCGCCCTGGGCGACATCGGCGAGCATTTCCCGGACACCGACCCCCGCTGGAAGGACGCGGACAGCCTGGCCCTGCTGGCGGCCGTGCGGAACAAGGTGCGGGAAGCGGGATACCGCGTGGTGAACGTGGACGCGACCGTGGTCGCGGAAGCGCCGAAGCTGTCTCCTTTTAAAACCCGCATGGCCGCCGCTCTCGCGGCCGCTCTGGACGCGCCGGCCGGCTCCGTGTCGGTCAAGGCCAAGACCAATGAGGGATTCGACGCGACAGGCCGGGGCGAAGCGGTCGCGGTGTGGGCGGTCGCCCTGATCGAGGAAGCCGGGACGTGATCGACCGGATCGGAGAAGCGCTTTCATCCGTCTCCGCCGGCTGGGCGTACACGATCCTGTTCGTCAGTTCCTTCGCGGAGAACGTGTTCCCGCCCGCGCCCGGCGACATGGTCACGGCGCTCGGCGCCTTTCTCGCGGGCCGGGGGAAATTGTCCTTTCTTCCCGCCTACCTGTCCACGCTGGCCGGAAGCGTGCTCGGCTTCATGGCGTGCTACGCGGCGGGCCGCAAGTGGGGCCGGGCCTGGTTCAAGGGCCGGCGGGCGCGATTTTTCTCGCTGGAACGCCTGGACCGGGTGGAGGCCTGGTTCGGCCGGTACGGTGACTGGGTGCTCGTGTTCAACCGCTTTCTCTCCGGATTCCGGGCCGTGGTTTCATTCGCCGCGGGCATCGCGGCGATCGACGGCCGGAAGGTGTTTCTGTACGCGCTCGCGGGGTGCACGCTGTGGAACGGGATCCTGATGGCCGTGGGTCTCTGGGCCGGCGACAACTGGCGGCTGATCGTGGAGAACTACCACCGGATCGCTCTCGGCGTTCTGCTCGTCGCGCTGGCCGCGTGGTGGGGGTGGCGGAGGAAAAAAAGTTCATAGTTCAAGGTCTAAAGTTCAAAGAAAATTGAGATTGTTCCGAGTTCCGGGTTCCGTGTTCCGGGTTTAAAAAGCGGGAAACGGTAAGAGAGATGCCCTCTTTCGACTCGAAACTCGGAACCCAGAACTCGGAACTGAAGCGATCTCCTGATGAGAGAACGGTATTTCAAGGATTTGAATAGAAGATGACCACCGAAAAAAAAGTCCGCACCCGTTTCGCGCCGAGCCCGACGGGCCACCTGCACATCGGAAACGCCCGCACCGCGGTCATGAACTGGATTGTCGCGCGCCATCACGGGGGCGAATTCATCCTGCGCGTCGAGGACACGGACCGGGAACGTTCAACCCGCGAGAGCGAGGAATCGATCCTGCGGGACCTGGCCTGGCTCGGACTGAAATGGGACGAGGGACCGGATCGCGGCGGGCCGCACGGCCCCTACCGGCAGTCCGAGCGCCTCGATCTGTACCGAGATCGGATGTCCGATCTGGCGCGGTCCGGCCGGGTCTATCCCTGCTACTGCGCGCCGGACGAGCTCGAGGCGAGGCGGCAGGAACGGCTCGCCCGCGGGGAATCGCCGGCCTATGACGGGCACTGCCGCGAACTTGCCGACGCGAAGCGGCGGGCGTATGAGTCCGAAGGCCGCGTTCCCGCGATGCGGTTCCGCGTCGAACCGGGCGAGACCCGGTTCCACGACCTCATCAAGGGGCCCATCGGTTTCGCGAACGAAACGATCGGCGACTTCGTCCTCTCCCGCGGCGACGGCATGCCGATGTACAACTTCGCCTGCGTCGCGGACGACCACGACATGGAGATCACCCACGTCATCCGCGGGAACGACCATGTCTCGAACACGCCGAGGCAGGTGCTGCTCTATCTCGCGTTGGGATGGACACCGCCGGCCTTCGCGCACATCCCGATGATCCTCGGCGGGGACCGGGAGCGGCTTTCCAAGCGGCACGGCGCCACGTCCGTCGACCAGTACCGGGCGGCGGGTTACCTGCCCGAGGCGCTCGTCAACTTTCTCTCCCTGCTGTCCTGGTCCTCGGAATCCGGGGACGAAATTCTCGGCATGGAACGTCTCGTCCGGGAGTTCGATTTCGGCCGCGTGTCCGAATCGCCGGCCGTGTTCAACACCGAAAAGCTGGACTGGATGAACGGCCAGTACCTGCGGGCGCTGGATCCCGGCCGGTTCTGCGAACTCGCGCTCCCCTTCTTCGGAGCCGCCGGCGCGCCGGCCGCCGATATCCGGAAGGTGACGGACCTTCTGCAGAGCGCGGTGGACCGGCTGTCGCAGGTTCCGGAGAAGGCCGCGGTTTTCTTCGCGGAGACCGTGGTTCCGGAAAACGCCGAAGCGGAGGCGATTCTCCGGTCCCCGGAGGCGCGGCGTATCGGCGAGGCCTTTCTCGGACAGACGGCGCCGCTGGTTTCCTGGAATTCCGAGCTTTTTCTCGCGGTGATGAAGGAGATTCAGAAGGGAACCGGAATCAAGGGTAAAAATCTCTGGATGCCGATCCGCGTCATGCTGACCGGGCAGGTGCACGGCCCGGAGCTTCCGAAAACGGCCGAGATTCTGGGGAGGGAAAAATGCCGCAGGTTCGTCCGGGAATCGCTGGAGCGGAGCGGGGACGGATGAAGTCCGGGTTCGTACGGTTCGCCTTCGGGCCAGCCTTCAGGCTGGCCTTCGGGCTCGCCCTTGGGCGGGCCTTTGCCATGACGCCGGCGGCTGTCCCGGCGGCGTTACGGC
>JAUCQC010000127.1 GCA_030372965.1 bacterium | reverse complement strand
CCTGACAGGTGCCCGGCACTTGAAACGATGCAGGGGGATTTCAGTTAATACCCACCCCGAGATCCCTCGCGACCACCACAGCAGGTGGGCTGAACTCGGGATGACACGAATTATGGTCAGTTTCTATAGCTTCGCCAGCATCTCCCTGGCTTCGGCCTTGAAGGCGTTGTCGTCCTCCTCGACGGACGGCAGGGACAGGGCCTTTTCCAGCGGGGCCTTCATCAGTTCCTTCTTGCCCCAGAGCTTGTAGGTCCGCGCCAGCTCGAGGTGGTGCTCGATGTGGTTGGGGTTGATGGCGATGGCCTTCTGAAAAGCGTCCACAGCCTCGGCGTTCGATCCTGGAGGCACGCCGCCGAACACGACCTTGGCGACCGCCTTGAGCGCCCAGCTCAGGTTGCCCAGGTCCTGGTGCCACCGGCCGATGACGTGCCAGGCCAGGTCGTTTTTCGGGTTCAGCATGAGCGCCGTGTCCGCGCTGGCCTTGACCTTCTTGGCCAGGTTGATCTTCTCCTTGCCGCCCCTGAACAGGGCCAGCCGGCCGTAGGCCACGGCCAGCCTGAAATGGCCCTGGTCGCCCCTGGGATTGATGACAATGGCTTTGGCGCAGAGTCCGCGCGCCTTTTCAAAAGCGGCTTCCTTGGCGGCCTTCTGGCTTGCCGGAAGCTTGTTGGCGTATTCGGTGGTTTCGTCGCCGGCCTTCCAGGCGGCCTCGTAGGAATTCGGATTGAACTCCAGGGCCTTCAGGTAGGCGTTCATGGCTCCCTGATGGTCCCATTTGTCCGCCAGGGAATCCCCCAGCGCCATGGCCTGCTCGTAGGTGGACGGGCCGGCCCAGGCTGCCGCGGCCAGGCCGAGCAGGATGAAGCAGAACACGCGCGTCAGCTTCATGCGATCCTCCTCATGGGTGGATGGTTGATTTTCCTGTGGAAGTCGGCCGATTTTTTGCGTACATTGCGATTCGCCCACAGGGTTGAGATTCACTTATTTAATCAACTTTTTCCCAAAAAACAAGACCTTTTTCTGCCATGAACCACTCCAACGGCCTCGTGATTCGCGGCGCGCGCGAACACAATCTCAAGAACATCAGCCTGACGATTCCCAGGGACAAGCTGGTGATCATCACCGGCCTGTCCGGCTCGGGCAAGTCGTCTCTGGCATTCGACACGATCTACGCCGAGGGCCAGCGGCGGTACGTCGAGTCCCTGTCGGCCTACGCCCGTCAGTTCCTCGGGCTGATGGAAAAGCCCGACGTGGACTCGATCGAGGGCCTGTCTCCCGCCATATCGATCGAACAGAGAACCACGGGCCGGAACCCCAGGTCCACGGTCGGCACGGTGACCGAGATCTACGACTACCTGCGCCTGCTGTTCGCGCGCATCGGCGTGCCGCACTGCCCGTCGTGCGGCAGAAAGATCGAGAAGCAGACCGTTCAGCAGATCGCGGACACGGTGCTGGCCATGCCCGAGGGGACGCGGATCCAGATTCTCGCGCCCGTGGTGCGCGGCCGCAAGGGCGAGTACCGCGACCTGTTCGAGCAGATCCGCAAGGACGGGTTCCTGCGCGCCCGGGTCGACAGGAAGCCGGTGGAGCTGGACGCGCCTCCGAAGCTGGAGAAGACCCGGAAGCACGACATCGAGGTCGTGGTCGACCGGCTCACGGTGTCGCAGAAAATCGCGTCCCGGCTGACCGATTCCCTCGAAACCGCGCTCAAGCTCGCCAACGGCCTGGTCATTCTGGACGTCAACGGGAGCGAGGACCGGCTGTTCTCGGAGCACTTCGCGTGCGTGCACTGCGGCATCAGCGTGGAGGAGCCCGCGCCGCGGCTCTTCTCGTTCAACTCGCCCTTCGGCGCGTGCCCGGAGTGCGCGGGCCTCGGCACCATCATGAAAATCGACCCGGACCTGCTCGTGCCGGACCCGTCCAAATCCCTTGCCGAGGGCGCCATCATCCCGTGGGGCGAGGACCGGGACGGCTGGTATTTCAGCATGTTCAAGACCGTGGCCCGGGAGTACGGGTTCTCGCTCAACACGCCGTACCGGAAACTCACGGCCGACCAGAAAAAGGTGCTGATGTACGGATCCGGGGACGCGGAGCTGAAATTCGAGTACAAGTCCGCGAACCGCAAGGCCCAGGGCAGTTTCGTGAAGGGGTTCGAGGGCGTGGTGCCGAACCTTCAGCGGCGGTACAAGCAGACCCAGTCGTCCTACATCCGCGAGTGGATCGAGGGCTTCATGCGCGTCCTGCCGTGCCCGGTGTGCGAGGGCAGGCGGCTCAAGCCGGAGGCCCTGTCGGTCACGATCGCGGAGCGCTCCATATCGGACGCGACCCGCTTTTCCATACGCGGGCTGGCCCGGTTCTTCGACGGCCTGACCCTGACGGAGCGGGAAAAGACCATCAGCAAGGTCATCCTCAAGGAAATCCGGGCCAGGCTGAAATTCCTCTCCAACGTGGGGCTCGACTACCTCACTTTGGACCGGGCCGCGCAGACCCTGTCGGGCGGCGAGGCCCAGCGCATCCGGCTGGCCACGCAGATCGGGTCCCAGCTCGTCGGCGTGCTCTACATTCTCGACGAGCCTTCGATCGGCCTGCACCACAGGGACAACGAGCGGCTCATCGACACGCTGACGACCTTGCGCGACCTGGGCAACACGGTCATCGTGGTGGAGCACGACCGCGACACCATACTGGCCGCGGATTACGTGGTGGACCTCGGACCCGGCGCGGGCAGTCACGGCGGCCATGTCGTGGCCATGGGCACGCCCGGGGAGCTGATGAAGAACGAGGCCTCGGTCACCGGCCAGTACCTGTCCGGACGCAAGGAGATCCCCGTGCCGAAGGAGAGGCGCAAGCCGTCGGGCCGGTTCCTGAAACTGACCGGCGCGTCGGGGAACAACCTCAAGTCTGTGGACGTGGAAATTCCGATCGGCCTGTTCACGTGCGTCACCGGCGTGTCCGGGTCCGGCAAATCCACTCTGGTCAACGAGACCCTGTTCCCCATACTGATGAAGCACTTCTATCAGTCCAAGGACGTGCCGCTGGCGCACAAGTCGGTGCACGGCCTGGGGAACATCGACAAGGTCATAGACATCGACCAGTCGCCCATCGGCCGCACGCCGCGGTCGAACCCGGCCACGTACACGGGCCTGTTCACCCACATCCGGAACCTGTTCACGGAACTGCCCGAGTCGAAGATCCGCGGGTACCAGCCCGGCCGGTTCAGCTTCAATGTCAAGGGAGGCCGGTGCGAGGCGTGCGAGGGCGACGGCATCATCCGCATCGAGATGCACTTTCTGCCCGACGTGTACGTGCCCTGCGAGGTGTGCAAGGGCAAGCGGTACAACCGCGAGACGCTCGAGGTGAAGTACCGGGGCATGTCCATCGCGGACGTGCTCGACATGACGGTCGAGGAGGCACACGAGTTCTTCCAGCGCATCCCGCTCATCCGTCGCAAGCTCGAGACGCTCCGCGACGTGGGCCTCGGGTACATCCACCTCGGCCAGCAGGCCACGACTTTGTCGGGCGGCGAGGCCCAGCGCGTGAAGCTGTCCACGGAACTGTCCAAGGTGGCCACCGGGAACACGCTGTACATCCTGGACGAGCCGACCACGGGCCTGCACTTCGAGGACATCCAGATGCTGCTCGGCGTGCTGAACCGGCTGATCGAAAAGGGAAACACCGTGCTGGTGATCGAGCACAACCCGGACGTGATCAAGACCGCGGACTGGATCATCGACCTGGGGCCCGAGGGCGGGGACGAGGGCGGACGCGTGGTGGCAGCCGGCACGCCCGAGGATGTGGCGCAGGTTCCGGATTCGTACACCGGGCGGTTTTTGAAGAAGATGCTTCCCGCCCGAAAGAAATAGAACACGGATTGAATGGATGAGGCGGATTGACACGGATAAAGAATTGGGAATTGTCATTGCGAGGAGCCCCGCCTTGCGGGGCGACGAAGCAATCTCTGGTGTGGCAGTCAAATCCGAGATTGCCGCGCCCCGTCCTGAAAAGCGGACGGGGCTCGCAATGACATGTTTCCGAGTGATCAGAATAACGGAGGGTTCATCATGCCATCCCTGATCGAATCGATCAAAAAACGTAAAGTGCTGGTCTCGGACGGGGCCTGGGGCACGTTTCTGTTCGCCAAGGGCCTGAAACCGGGCGGGTGCCCTGAGGAGTGGAACCTCTCGCACAGAAGCGACGTGCTCGACATCGCCCGAAGCTACGCGGACGCGGGCGCGGACTGCATCGAGACCAACAGTTTCGGCGGCACCCGGCTCAAGCTGAAGCACTACGGCCTGGACCGGAAGGCTTCGGAAATCAACCGGATCGCGGCCGAGATCTCGCGCGAGGCCGCCGGGGACGACCGCGTCGTGCTCGGCTCCATGGGCCCGACCGGCCTGTTTCTCATCACGGGCGACGTGACCGAGGAGGACATGGAGGACGCTTTCCGCGAGCAGGCCGTTGCTTTGGAAAAAGGCGGAGCGGACGCGGCCTGCATTGAGACCATGTCCGCCCTGGACGAGGCCCTTTGCGCGGTTCGGGCCGTGAAACAGAACACGGGACTGGAGGTGGTCTGCACGTTCACGTTCGAGAAGGCCGCGGACGGATCGTACCGGACCATGGCCGGAGTGACGCCCACGGCCATGGCCGAAGCCTTGATCGGGGCCGGAGCGGACGTGATCGGCACGAATTGCGGAAACGGCATGGCCGGCATGGTCGGCATCGTGAAAGAGATACGGGCTTTCGACAGCCGCGTCCCGATTCTGGTGCACGCGAACGCGGGACTGCCGGAGATCCGGGACGGAAAGACGGTATTCCCGGAGACGCCCGGCGACATGGCGCGGGTCGCGCCCGAGCTGGTCAAGGCGGGCGCGTGCGTGGTGGGCGGGTGCTGCGGCACCACGCCCGCGCACATTTCGGCGATAGCGGACGCGATCAGATAGAACACGGGAAAAATAGAGCACGGATTGAGCGGAGGCCGCTGGCGGCGCGGATTTGAACGGATCAAGAAATGAATAGGGTATTTCGTTGATTGTCATTGCGAGGAGCCCTGCAGAGCAGGGCGACGAAGCCTGCCCCGGGCTTGACTCGGGGCAATCTCCGATTAGACGGTTCAGGCCGAGATTGCCACGCCCCGTCCTGAAAAGCGGACGGGGCTCGCAATGACATGCCTCTGTATTAGGAACTAACCATGACTCCCGACGAAATCCGGCAATACCTTCTCAGAAGCTACACAGCCGTGGACGGGCTGTGGTTCGTCAAGGCCGAGGAGCGCTTCGGATTCGACGCGGCGCTCGACCTGGATGCCGAGGTGTGGAAGGTCATGCCCAAAATTCAGGCGCGGCAGATACGCGCGTTCACTTCAGTTGAGAACGGACCGGACGGACTCAGGCAGTGTTACACTCAAAAGCTTGACATCGACGGTTTCGTTTATGAAGTCCGGAATGCGCAGGAAGGGTTCGAGATCCGTGTGTCCGTCTGCCCCTGGTACGACAAAATGGTCCGATCCGACAGGACGCATCTCGCGGCGAAAATTGGAAACCGGATATGCCCGGTAGAGTACGGAACCTGGGCAGAGGAGTTCGGTTGCAGGTTCGGCTTCGGAGAGGGGAAGAAGCTGTGCGAGGGCGGGGGGGAATGCGTGCTGGTTTTTTCCGGAGAGAGATGGAACACGGATTCAACGGATAAAACGAATCACCGCGGATAGAGCTGATTGAATATATGGTAATTCATAGATTCAAATTATTGTAAAACTGAAGTTCTAAGAATTTCTAATCAACGAATTACCCTGCCCCCCGCTCTATCCGTGTAAATCCGCCTCATCCGTTAAATCCGTGTTCCATGATTGTCTATATCTGCAAACTCACCCCGATCGACGGCAGAATGCCGATGTCCCCCCGCGTCACCACCTCATCCTTCCAGAAATCGTAATTCGGCTTCATCGGGTACTTGAAGTTGTAAACATTCTGCACGTCCGCGTACAGAATCAGGGTCAGGCCCGGCCTGTTGAAGGTGCGGTCCACGCGGATGTCGAGCTGGTGGCCGGGGTCGAGCCTGGCGGACAGGTATTCGGACGGCAGGTTCTGGATGGAACCGGGCCTGCCCGGGTTCGCGGACGGCCGGTAAACCGGCGTGTACGGCACGCCCGTGAAGTACCGGAATTTTCCCGACACCTCCCACTTCGAGTTGAAAACGTATCCGCCCGACAGGTTGACGATCCACCTCTGGTCGAACTGGCCGGGATACGTTTTGCCGTTCGGGGCCGTGACCTCCGACTTGTTGTAGGCGAGGCTGAAAAGGCTGTACAGGGGAACGGCCGAGAACTTCTTCTGCACGGACAGTTCGGCTCCGTTCGACCGTCCCTTTCCGATCGAAGCCAGCTCGAAGAAACCGAAGGACTGGAAGTCGTCCTCCCGTCCGCCGTAAGAGGCTCCTGTGTTGCTCATCACCAGATAGTCGTTGACTCCCGGAATCACGCCAGCCGGAAGATTCGAATACCGCTTGGCGTACGCCTCGACGGTCAGGCGCGTGTCTTCGCGGAGCAGGAAATCCCAGCCCGCGACCGCCATCCGGTTCCGCTGGGGTTTCAGATCGCGGTTCGCGGGGTTCACGACCCAGATGTAGGCCGGGGACTGCAGGTATTCGCCCGCCGCGACCCGGAAGGTGTTGAGAGGGCCGGCCTGGTATTTCACCGCCAGCCTGGGAGAACCGGCCCAGGGTTTGTCGATGAAATCGAAATAGTCCTGCCGCCACCCGGCTGTCACCTGAAGCCTCTCAACGGGGTTCCATTCGATTTCAGCGAACCCGGCCCATTTGCCGCGCACCGCGTCGAGCTTCGTGTCCGCAGCGATGCCGAGATCCGAAACCGCGACGCGGTTGCCGGACCGGTCGTAGATGGTGTCCGCGAAAACGGTCCGGTTCTCGTTGCGCACGGCCTTGGCCGAAACGCCGGTGTTCACGAACAGGGATGGAAGCACGCGCATGGAGTGTTTCAGGCCCGCGGCGTATTCCCACTCGTCCGCGTCGCTTCTGAAATATTCCTCCTCATTCTCGTTGATCTGCCGGAACTTGTAGCGGTTGAGATCCACGCTGACGGTCGCCTCGAGGTATCCGTTCGGGAGAAGCCTCTGGTAATCGAGGCCCGTGACGCCCTTGTACTGGGTGTTGTCGAGCAGGCCCGCGTTGGTGACGCGGTTTTCGAGCGAGCTCTGGTCGCGGTCCACGATGTCGGTGGCCGACAGGCCGACGAAGAAGAGCCTGTCCTTCGGGGACAGGTCGATGTTCATGAGCACGTTGTAGTCGATGTACACGGGGATGAAGGGAAGGCCGGCCGCCTTGAAGATCAGGTCGAGGTAGCTCTTTCTCGCGGAAAGGAGAAGGCTTCCCCTGTCCCGGATCGGCGCCTCCGCGGTCAGGCCGTACTGCGTGGCGGAGACCGTGGCCTTGCCGCTGAAACGCTCCGGTTTCCGCTTGACCAGGGTCAGGTCCACGACGGACGACATCTTGTCCCCGTACTGCGCGCCGAAACCGCCTGTCGAGAACTTGACGTCCTCGACGAAATCCAGATTGATGATGCTCAGACTGCCCCCGGAATTGCCGGGCGTTCCGAAATGGTTGATGTTGGGCACCTCGATGCCGTTCACCCGGTACAGGTTCTCGGACGGGCCGCCGCCGCGCACCAGCAGGTCGTTCCTTCCGCCTTCCATGTTGATGGCCACGCCCGGGAGTGTGGACACGGTGCGGACCACGTCTTCGTAACCGCCGGGAAAGCGCCGGATCTCCTCGCGCGAAAGCGCGACCGTGCTCGGGCTGGTTTCGATGTCAGCGGGAAAATACGCGGCGCGCACATTGACGGCCTCGGCTTCAACGGTCTGCGGCTCCAGCCGGATATTGGCGAACACGGGGCCCGCGGATTGGACGACCACGTCCGTCCGGATCAGCGGTTTGTATCCGATATAGCTGGCCCGCAATCGGTACGTGCCCACAGGGAGCCCGGCGATCGTGTACCGGCCCTCGGCGTCCGTGATCGCGCCGCGGTCGGTGTCGAGCACCACGACATTGGCTCCGAAAAGGGGTTGAAGCGTGTGATCGTCGAGCACAGTGCCGGACACGGTTCCGGTTTCAGCCGCGTTCAGGCCGTGCGCCAGCAGGAATGTCAAAATCGGTGAAATCCATCGGTTTTTCATGTCTCGCCCTCTCTTTGTGTCATGGAAATACAGTAATACAACGCAAGGTAGGGATTTGTTCCCGGGGAAACAAGGGGTATCCGGACTGTCGGTTACGGCGCCCAGGGCGGAAATTTCGGTTGATAAAGCCAAAAGAATGATTAGATTAAATAGGGATTTCTATCAAGGCCGAGATTGCTTCGCCCGCAGGGCCTGCCCCGGACTTGATCCGGGGGCGGGCTCGCAATGACGTTGGTTTCAGTATTAAATGTAAGCCGTGTCATTGCGAGGAGCCGCGCTGAGCGCGGCGACGTGGCAATCTCGGGTTTTTCGGTTCAAGCTGAGATTGCTTCGCCCCGTCCTGATGAGCCTGCCCCGGGCTTGACCCGGGGGACGGAGCTCGCAATGACATTAATTCCCATTTGGTTTATTAAAGGAGACCTTCCATGAAACGTCAATGTCCGATGTCTTTCTTGCTGTCCATAATCCTGCTCGCGGCCATCCCGCTGACCGGCCAGAACATGGCCCCGCTCTCGTGGAAGTTCCGCACAGGCGACAGCCTGGAGTGGGCCATGCCTGTTTACGACGACTCCGGGTGGAAGCCCATACAATCCGGCACGGCGTGGGAAAAGCAGGGCTACATCGGCTATGACGGTTACGCCTGGTACAGGGCCACGGTGCACATCCCCTCCTCCATCCGCAAGCGGGCGGAAAAGGAGGGCGGATTTCTGCTCCGTCCGGGCCGCATAGACGACGCGGATGTCGCGTATTTCAACGGAGGCGAAATCGGGCGGACGGGAAGCCTGCCCCCGGATTACGCGGGCATGTGGGACACGCCGAGGGAATACTTCATCCCGGTGCACATGGTCCGGTGGGACGGGCCGAACGTGATCGCGATACGCGTGTATGACGCGGGCGGGGACGGGGGTCTGTGGGGCATGCCGTCTGAGTTCGCGGTAAGGGGATACGCGGATCAGGTGAAGGTCGCGGTCCGCCTGCCTGAAAAGAACCACGTGGTCCGCGGCTTGAGGGCTTTCGATCTGAGTGTCGCGATTTCCAATGACGGCGAGGATGCGTTCAAGGGAAAGATCGAGTTGGATGTCAAAACGGATTTCGGGGATCCGCTCCCGTCCCTTTCCAAATCCCTCGCGCTGGGAAAGAAGGGCTCAAAGACCGTGACGTTCAGGATGAAGAATCTGAAACCCGGATTCTACAACGCAATCGCCCGGTACAAAACAGCTTCCTATTCCAAAGAACACAGGTTCGCGTTCGGCGTGGACCCTGAGAAGATCGTGTCGCCTCCTGATCCGCCTTCCGACTTTCAGGCGTACTGGGACAGGGCCAGGCGCGAGCTGGCGGCCGTGGATCCGCGGTTCCGGGTCATTCGCGTGGACAGCCTGTGCGACGAAGACAGGAACGTGTATTTGGTCGAGATGCGTTCCCTCCAGAACGCGCTGATCCGGGGCTGGTACGCCGCGCCGAACCGGCCGGGCCGGTTCCCGGCCATTCTGCACGTGCAGGGCTACAGCTCGGTCATGAAGCCGGAGTATCTAGACCGCGGCGATTTCGCGAGCCTGTGCCTCAACGTCCGGGGCCACGGGAACAGCACGGACAACGTGAATCCCGGTTTTCCGGGGTATCTTCTGTACCAGCTGGCGGACCCGGAATTCTACATCTACAGGGGCGCTTACATGGACTGCCTGCGCGGCCTGGACTTTCTGTTCTCCCGTCCCGAGGTCGACACCACCCGTGTGGCCGTGGAGGGACAAAGCCAGGGAGGGGCCCTGTCTTTCGCGACAGCCGCGCTGGCGCCGGACCGCGTCCATGCCTGCATTCCGGGAGTGCCGTTTCTCTCCGATTTTCCGGATTACTTCAAGGTCGCGTCGTGGCCGGGAAATGAAGTCACGCAATGGGTCGAGACGACTCCCGGCATGACCTGGGAAAGGGCGTTCCACACGCTCAGCTACATCGACATCAAGAACCTGGCCGGCTGGGTGAAGGCGCCCGTGCTGATGACCGTGGGCCTCATGGACGTGACCTGCCCGCCGCACATCAATTTCGCGGCGTACAACCAGCTTTCCGTTCCCAGGGAAGCGGTGATCTATCCCTATTCCGGCCATTCCGTGCCGCCCGAGAACTGGGGGCTGAGAATGGCGTGGCTGAGGAAACGGTTCGGTCTGAATCCGGAAATTAGATGAAGAGTTTAAAGTTCAAGGTTCAAAGTTCAAAGGGGAAAGACGCATTTGGATTTCAGGCCCCACTTTAGTGGGGCCAAGCTACAGATGTTTGCTATTGAAGGCTTCAGCCTTTCATTCATGAAATCCTGAAGGATTAATTCCGGAATATATGGAGAACCTCCCCGATGCGAAGAATTGTATTTGCTCATTGTTTCCTGCTTGCGATCATTGCTTCCGCCCAAACCGACATTCTCTACCAGGTCTCCACGCTCGACGCGCTGGTGGGAGGCGTGTACGAGGGAAAGACCACGCTCGGGTCCCTGAAGACGCACGGCGATTTCGGGATCGGGACCTTCAACGCGGTGGACGGCGAGATGATGCTGATCGACGGCCTGTTCTATCGGGTTGATGGAACAGGAAAGGTCAGCCTGGCTCCGGAGACTGAACGCACGCCTTTCGCGGCTGTGACGTTTTTCGAGCCGGACATCACGCTCCGATCCGATTCCCCGGTTTCCATGGACTCTCTTTACCGGTTCATCGATGGGCGGCTGCCCTCCGAAAACCTGTTCTACGCTGTCCGTATCATCGGATCCTTCGGCGCCGTGCGGACAAGGAGCGTGCCCAGGCAGACGAAACCTTATGTCAAGCTGACCGAAGTCGTCAAAACCCAGCCGGTTTTCAGCTTTTCGGACGTCAAAGGCATGATGGTCGGGTTCCGTTGCCCGTCGTACGCGAAGACGGTGAATTACGCCGGATTTCACATGCATTTTCTGGCACAGGAAGGCGAGGGCGGTGGCCATGTGCTGGGGTTCTCCGCGGACAAGGTCCGGATCGAGATCGACGTCACGGACGGGTTTCATCTGGCGCTTCCGGATGATCCGGAATTTTATCGTGTCGATCTGTCGGGGGATGAGGAAGCGGTGAAGCGGGTGGAGAAGTGATGGGAAGCGGAGAAGGGTAGAAACGGAGAAACGGAGAAACGGAGAAACGGAGAAAACAGCCTCTCCAGCGCTCCGTTTCTCCGCTTCTCCGGTTCATTGAAAAGTAAACACGATATGGAGAATCAACAATGAGCCAGGAACTCCGCCTCTCCGCCATCTTCCCAGTCAGCGCCCAGCTCCTCTACACGGCCTGGATGAGCACGCGGGGTCATTCCGCTTTCACGGGATCCAAGGCTGTCGTGGATCCGGTGAAGGGCGGGTCG
>JAUCQC010000126.1 GCA_030372965.1 bacterium | reverse complement strand
ACCGAGATCTACACCGTTCGGAACTCGTCGGCAGCGTCAGATGTGTATAAGAGACAGATTGAATATTGCCTGTGATGCCGTTTTTCATGGTTATGGCGATTCCGAGAAAAGGTCTGAAATTTTTTGTCAATTTTGTGCTGGTCAGCTTCGATTCAGTGTAATTATCCTCCTGATTTCCGGAGAAAGAATGAGACAAACGTAATGATTTCAAATATTTGTTTATATATTTGACTTTTTCAAGGCCCTGCCAAGTCAAGCTCCAGGTTGGAAACGGTATTCCTGTCTCGTCGCTTAAATACGCGGTTTTGGATATGGTTTGAGTGGACTGAGAGCTTTTATTCAGGTTATCTGAAAAATTATAATCCAGTCCCGCCTGAAGACTGCTGGTGATTTTGACGCCGGACTTCAATGACCAGCGCAGATTGCGGGTCCGGGTGACCGGATTCGAAAGCACGTTCTCGGAATACAGGACGCCCGGATCCATGGTCAGACCGAACATGTAACTCATGTCCGGCTGGCCGAGAATGCCCTGGTCATTGGACGAGGCCGTGCGCGTGACATTGACCGTGATGGGGTCGATTTTCCGGAATACACCGGCCATTTTGGGGAATATGGACAGAACGGACAATCCTCTCGACCCGTTCTTTTTTTCCGCGTCCGGTTTGGCCGCCTCCCCGGGTTTCGGCGCGTTCGAACCCGCGGGCGCGGGCCGCTTGACGGGCGAAGGCTTGCCGGCCGGCTTTTTCTTGCCGAACGAAGCGAACAGCTTGGAAGGATCAAACGTGTTGGACACCGTGACGCTGTTCTGTATGCTCGAACTGACGCCGGTCTGGTTGGCCCGCTGCTGGAAGTTGTTTCTCCAGCGGTAATTGGCGGAATACGACGCGCTGGGCTTGAGCCACTGGGCGAATGTCGGGTTCAGCTTGACGCTGAAATTCTGGCTCTTTTCCGTCTGGATGCTGTCCGTCGGGAGAAGCAATTCCGTGCTCCATTCGGCGTAACGCATGTCCGCCGTGGAGGCGCGGCCGAAATCGAAAGACAGGGCGCGGAACGGCTGAAAAGAGGCGTCGAAATTCCGGGTGAGCGTGGCCGAAGTGTCGTTGGTTGAAATACCTTCGCGTGTCTCGGAATTGGACCGGTTGTAGGATCCCGTCATGTCGAAATTCACGTCGGACGGCAGGTAGGTGAAGCGGATCTGCGAGATCTTTTTCATGAACCCCTTGTTCCCCACCCAGGAAAAGGGCAGGATATAATGATCCCCGCTGGGCGCCAGCCTGTACCGGAACGATCCCCCTTTCGTCTCGGTGCTGGCCTTGGGCGTCCTGTAACTGTGCCGGTCCCCCAACGTGTAATTGGCGCTTCCTGATATCGGATCCAGAAGGATCCGGGCGAACCAGTTGCGCGACTTGCTCGACTTGGCCAAGGAGATCCCGATGCCCTTCTGCTCGTTCCGGTCCTGGAATTCCTTCCGGAGCGAATCGGACTTGACGCTTTTCAGAAGGATGTCCGTGTCGTCCGGGCAGTACTTGGGGTCCGAAACGCTTTTCGTGTAGGTGGTGTTGACGGGAAGGGATATGCCCCACGCCGCGGGCAGCAGTTTCTGGAGCTGGAAACTCGCGTTGAGCGAGCCGCCCTGCGTGGTGCTTCCCTCGCTGAACCGTTCGTTGATCGTGTGAAAGTCCGCGTCCTTCCGGTTGTATTCGCCGTTGACGGACAGGAAATCGGACCAGCGGAATTCGGAACGGACGCGCATGGCGATGCCCTTGTCCTTGTGCACGTTCGACAGCCGCAGTTCATCCAGCCAGATTTCGCCCGTGAAAACGCCGGTGCCGCTGTTGCGCACGCCGATGGTCAGCCACCGGATGTTGCGCAGGGAAGGGGACCCGGCCAGCGTGACCCGGTGCCCGTATTCCAGGCTCTCCGTGCTGTCGGCCGGATTCAGCCTGGCCTTCTCCTTCAGCTTGCTGAGCACGTCGAAATCGAGCTCCACCGCGTTGGCGGGATCCCAGCCCGGACGCATGGGCACCCGGATTTCATAGTAGGATTTGTTGTTCGTGTCCGAGCCCAGGCGGAGGAACACGTAGATGCTGTCATCGGCCGACAGGTCGTTCGTCACGCCGCCGCCGTGGAGGAACATCTTGAGCGTCTTGTAATGGATGAGATCTTCGGCCTCGTAGAACTGCCGCTGGACATAGGCCGACGTTCCGGATTCAAGCCCGGTCACCTTGAGACGGAGCGACTGCTCCTTGGCGCGGATTTTCTGGATGGGATCGACGACGCCGCGCACGCCCGGCGGCGGCTCGTAATCCGGGTTGTCATGGGTGTTGATGACCTCGATGGCGATCACCGAATCGCGGGCCGTGCTGAAGGCCGGGTCCGAGTCGGAGGTCTTGGTGCCCTGGAATTTCCACTCGTTCCCCACGAGGGAAATCTCCGCGATGCGGATTTCGGTGGACGGGTCCCGCACGCCGTCCACCCAGAGCCTCACGAATTCGATGCGGGACCACTGGGGCTGCCCCACGACTTTGGTGGGATTGTTCAGGGGGATCCGGTACAGGCGCCAGCCGTCCGGCTTGCCGCCGGAGATGAGGGAGTCGCCGGGGGAATTTTTTTCTATGTTGAAGCTGAATTCGTAATAATCGTTGTTGGGGTCGACGTCTCCGTTGCCGTTCAGATCCTCGCTGTTCGGATAAATGTACTGCGAACTGGCCTCGCTGTTTTCCGTGCCGTTGATGCGGCTGTAATCGTTCGTCTGGGGCGAATAGTGCCAGGTGTCATTGCTCCAGGGTTCCCACTCCTGCTTCTGCCGGTCCCCGCTGACGTCCCAGAAATCGTAGGGCGTCGCGAAGGTTTTCGAGGGGTTGGACGCGTCGATGACCGCGGGTTCGTGCGGATGGAACACGTCCGGCGGATCGGGTCCGAAGACCATGTCCAGGCCCCGGTCCTCATCGTCGTCCAGTTTGTCGTTTTTCTGGTACCCGTTCAGCTCCATGTCCTCCTCGTCCAGCATGCCGTTGGGGATCACGTCTTCGGAGACCTGGCCCAGGTCCACGTGGAGCGTGCCCTGGCTCCCGTCCAGCCAGACTTCGAGGAAGCGGCTGTTGGTCTGGTCCGCGTATCCGGAGGACAGGTACCGCTGAATGCCGCCCCACGACCGGGAGCGCTCGGACTCCGAGTTGTCCGCGCCCGGGTTGGGCCGGAAGAGGAGGTTCAGAACGTGGGTTCGGGTGGACCCGCCGAAATTGGTGGTCACCTCCCGGTTCGGCCAGATTTCGGTGATGCTGACCTGTTCGTAGGGATTGTACCAGACCAGGTGGCCGCGCCGTCTCAGCTGATCCTGCATGTCCCCGGCCGGATCCGGGAGGGAGCCCGGGCCCCATCCCGAATAGATCACGCCGAGCGGGATTTCGCGCTTGGATCCCTCAAAGTCGTCCAGATAGGCCACGCCGTCCCTGTCGCCGGTGCTGTTGTTGTTCAGGGTGTTGGGATTGGGGAGGACCTGGGCGATTTCACCCTCGAAGGAGAGCGCGGAAGGGGACGTGGCTTCGATGAGCGGCAGGGCGTCCAGCGCCCGGGTCATGAAATTCGGCTGGAAGTTCAGCGCGGTGTTCACGTCCCAGACCAGGTTCTTCATCGGTCCGTCCTGGCCGAGCCGGATGCGCTGGTCCATGGTTTTCTGGTTCATGTACAGCAGGGTGGCGCCGATGAATGATTTCTGCGCCGCGTTCTCCCGGAAATTGTACTCCGCGCGCAGGCCGATCAGGGATTTCTTCTCCACGGAGATCATCTGCTGGGATTCGTAGTTGATCTCCAGCCTGGCGTTGGGGCTCCGCGCCTCCTCCTTGAGAATCGTCAGGCTGCCGGAGGTGTATTCGATGTCGTAATCCTGGCCCTTGACCAGCTTGCTTCCGTTCAGGATCACTTCCTCGGAATTCTCGATCACGTTCATGCCCAGCGAGTAGTTCGCGCTCCGGCTGGACGATTTGATCTCGATGAAAAATTTGCTCTGGTTGCGGATGAAGGCGTTATCCGTGGTGTCGTACAGGGACGGGGAGCGGAGACCGTCCGGAAGCGGGAACTGGGATCCGTCCGCTGGCGCGAAAGGCCGCTGGTCCGGAAAGACCAGCTCGCCGTTGCCCAGGTTCAGGAAATTGGTCCTGTCGTCGATGATGTTGTCCGGAGTGAGATCCCCGTTCTTGTTCGCGAGATCCAGGCCGAATATTTCGAGGAAACCTTTTTTGGTCCCGTCGGGATACGCGTAGGCCTGTTTCGGCTCCCCGGAGGAGACGTCCTGGTAGATGCGGAGTTCGAAACCCTCCTTCTCCATGTTCCGGCTGCCGATGGAATAGACGTTTTTCCATTCGAGGTCCCAGGTCGGGTCCGAGGGCCTGGCATTGCGCGGCTTGACGAGCTTCAGAATCGGGTTCGCCGTGGTCGAGTCGAATTCGACAAGGCCGTACTCCCTTCCCGAACGGGTCCGGAACGCCACGGCAAGGGCCTCGCTCTCCTGCAGGGGCGTGTCGAGTATGATGAATCCGGACTTGTCGGAGTAATAGTATTCCTCGGCCTTCATCCGCATGAAGTATCCGCGGTAATGCATCTGGTCGGTTCTGGAGGTGTCCGGATGCAGGGGGTCGAGAAGCGCCCAGGCCCTGAACGCGCCTTCTCCCGTCTTGCGGTCGTAATTGGCGTCCGATTTGTACAGCTCGATTTTCTCGATCATGCTGTCCGCGGGGAGCTGGTAATAGGACCCGGTGGCCTTGTCGATCCGGTTCATGTTCCGGCGGTAGAAATCGTTCAGGTAGAACCGCGTGTTGCGCTTGTACTCGAAATCGTAGATTTTCTGTACCGCGTCTTCCTTGCCCCCGGAGAGAGAAAGCTTTTTCTTTTCGCCCTTTTCCATGCTGGCGATGGCCGTCAGGTCGAGGGCGCCGATCTTCATCTGCGATTTGATGCCGAACAGGCCCGCGTTCTGGGCGCTGAACGTGACGAAACGGGTGCCGGGCAGGGACAGGGCCACGTTTCCCGCCTCGATGCTCTGAACGATGCCGTCCTCCTCGCTGGAATACTTGAGGTGGATGGCGTTCTCGAATTCGAACATGCGCTCGCTGTCCTGGTCCACGTCGACGGACACATTCTCGCCGATTTTTCCCGTCACCTGGAAATTCTGGGTCTGTTTCATCTGGAAGCTGGTGTTCGGGGCGCGGTCCGCCGCGGACTTGGTCTGGCTGCGCTTTTCGTTGCGCATTTCGCCGTTGATGGTGATGTTGCCGGTGACATTGAGGCTGAGCGTTTCACCCCCGAAGACGCGGCGGAACGCCTCGCTCTTGATTCTCGGCGTGGCGATGGTGATGCCCCGTCCTCCCGGGCCGGCCTGTCCGCCGGTCGTGATTTTCTGGGTCTTGTAGGAGAACCAGGCCTGTTCCGTCTCCATCCTGGAGCGGGACGCCAGGTACGTCTCCATGGACATGCGGCGGGGGATCAGAAAATCGCGGTCAGAGAGCACGTCCCGTATCAGTACGGTCTGATGGGTCGAATCGATGAGTATGGCGCGCTGAACCGGGGTCGGCACCTGCACGGGCATCCGGTCCAGCGGAAGGCCGAAGGGGGGGGCCGGTTTGCGGGCCGGGTTGGCCAGTCTGGCGAGCGGCGGATCCGGTTCGGGCAGGCGGAGGCCGATCTGAGCCCGCGCCGGGTCCCGGCCGGTTCCAACAGCCATCATGAGGAACACCGCGAGAACAGCCCCTGGATATTTCCGAACGGAAATGTTCCGAAGACGCATGGGGACGAAACAGAAAATTGTTATCGTTTTCCGGATGATCCGGAGGTTCCTGATGGAAACCGATAACAATCAAGCGATAGGCAACTCCAGAAGACAATGATGCGGAACAAGGGTTAACTTAACTATTCCCAACAATAAACGCAAGTAAAATTTCACATTTCCCGGCTGAATCCGTCAGCGGGCGTATTCCCGGCACCGCGATTCGGGCGTGTGGGAGCTTCAATGGTATTTCTTGCAAAAATCAAGCCCATTCCATATATTAGCGGGATCGGCATTGTGACCCTGACGGCATCGAAGTCCATGAAAATTCTGACACGCTACATATTGCAGGAGCATATCGCCCCGTTCGTTTTCGGACTGGCGGCGATCGTCTTTGTCTTCATGCTGAACATCGTTTTCCGGGATCTCGGCAGAATTCTCGGCAAAGGACTCCCCGCTTCCGTCATACTCGAATTTTTCGCCCTCAACCTGGCCTGGATTCTCGCCCTGGCCGTGCCCATGGCCGTGCTCATCGCGACGCTCATGGCCTTCGGCAGGCTTTCATCCGATCGCGAGATCGACGCCATGAAAGCGGGGGCGGTTCCCGTGTCCCGCATGGTGCTTCCGGTTTTCGCCGCGGCCGCGGTTCTGGCGGTTCTGATGGTCGTGTTCAACAACACGGTTCTGCCGGATTTCAATTACCGCGTCAAAATGCTCTCCTGGAGCATCTCCCGCACGCGGCCCATGATGACGCTGGAACCCAACGTGTTCTACAACGGCATACCCGATTATTCCATACTCGTCCAGTCGGTCGACCAGAGGAAGAACCGGATCAGCGGCGTTTTCATCAGCGACTCCAGCGACCCCAGGTTCACGAAAACCGTGGTGGCCGAGCGGGGGACCGTGGAGTACATCAAGGCCCAGGAGAGGATTCTCTTCACGCTCTACAACGGCGAAATGCACGAAATCGACACCCGCGACATGGAGCAGTACCGCAGGGCCCGGTTCGAGAAACAGTCGATCTCCATCTCCATCCCGGACATGTTTCAGGAGCCGAACGCGTTCCAGCGCAGGGGAGACCGTGAAAAGAGCACCCGCATGCTCATGGACGACATTCGCGAAGATCGGGTCATGATGGCCGGACGGGAAGCCGCGATCCGATCCCTGGTCCGGGCCGACCTGCTCGATCTGATGCCCCGGGACTGGTCCGCGCCGCTCGGGCCGGGTCCCGGACCGGCTTCACCGGCCTCAGGCAAACCGCGATCCGCGGGCCATCGGGTCCAGCGGCTGGCGGACCAGGCGGCTGGGGAGGCGGCCATGATTCTCGCCAGCCGGCGGTCCATCAATTCCCTATGGGTGGAAGTCCACAAGAAATACTCCATCCCGTTCGCCTGCATTGTATTCGTGCTGATCGGGGCGCCCCTGGGCATTCTGTCCCGACAAAGCGGCTTCGCGACAGCCGGATGGCTGAGCCTGGTGTTTTTCATCATTTTCTGGGCGTTTCTGATCGGAGGCGAACAGCTGGCCGACCGTCGCATCCTGCACCCCGCGGTGGCCATGTGGTCGGCCGACTTGGTGGTGGGCGCATTCGGCGTGGCCCTTTTCATCAGGACTTTGACCGAATCCACTTTGTTCCCCTGGGGCCGGGTCACTAAAATCGCGAAAAAGGCGGGCGCATGACCGGCCTTCTGCCCCGTTACCTTACCAGACGGTTTCTGGGCCTATTTTTATTCTCGCTCATGGGCGTGATTCTGCTCTTCGTCATCGTGGACCTCGTGGAGAACGTGGACCAGTTCATAGACGGCCGCGTGCCCGCGACGGTCACCGCGCTGTATTACCTGTATTTCATTCCGTACATCGTGGTGTTGACCATGCCCATGGCCACTCTGCTCGCCACGGTTTTCTCGGTCGGCGTTCTGGCCAAAAACAACGAAATCACGGCCATGAAAGCGCTCGGATACAGTTTTTACCAGATGATGAGGACCCTGCTGTTTCTCGGCGCGGCGGTAGCCGTTTTCAATTTTTTTCTGAACGAAGCCGCGGCCATACCGGCCAACCGGAAAAAGGACGAGATCCGCGACCGCTACCTGGCCGGGAACAGGCACAGGCTGGCCTCGAAGTACCGGAATCTCCTGATCCAGGATCCGCCGGACCGTATCGTGTCCATCGAGTCCTTCAACCCCGAAACGAACACGGCCAGCGGCGTGGGAATCGAAACGTTTTCCGGAAACCGCCTGGTCCACCGCATCGACGCCCCAACCATGGTTTGGCGCGGCAAACAGTGGGCGATCAGCGGGGGGTATGAGCGTTTCTTCAGCGGAGACACGGAAAGGGCCGCCCCGGTCACGCGGCCCATGAGTTTCCATTTTCAGTTTTCGCCCCGCGAGGTGGCCACGGCCCAGGTTTCGCCGGACGAGATGCGGTACGCCGAACTCGAGCGTTTCATCCGGAAAGTCCGGCAGACGCGCGGCCAATACCAGAGATGGCAGACGGATCTGCACATGAGAATCGCATTCCCGGTGAGCAATTTTCTCATCGTTCTGCTGGCCGCTCCGCTCGCGTACAACAGGCGCAAGAAATCCCTGGCCGTGGGATTCGGCATCAGCCTGGCCATCTGTTTCATGCTTTTCGGGTGCGTCAAACTGGGCCAGACCCTCGGGCAGAACCGGGCCATGCCACCGCTGGCCGCGGCCTGGA
>JAUCQC010000125.1 GCA_030372965.1 bacterium | reverse complement strand
CTTGAGGGATTCCGCCTGATCCCGGACGGCGAGGCCGATCTGACCGAAGTGTCCGTTTCGGAGGATGTGGAACGCGCCCAGCTCGCCGACCGGGTCCGGCGCCAGATCGACACGATGGACTGGCCGGCCGGACCGGACGCGCCCGGACGAGACGCCGCTTTCCTGCACGCCGTCCGAACGATCTACGAACCCTGATCCCGGGAGCCGGTTTTCCATGCCCGTCCGCATCACCGAAATCAGTCTCAAGCAGGTGGGTCCCATCGAAAATGTGACCTTCAATCCGGGCCTTCTGAACTGCATCTTCGGACGGAACGAGAGAGGCAAGACCTATCTGGTCGAATTCCTCGTGCGTTCCCTTTTCAGGGGGGGGGCGGGAGTGGCGGCTCCGGCCCGCGCGCGGAGCGGGGAGAGTCACTGTCGAGGGTCTGAGCGAACGGCCCGACGTTTTTTCACCCACTTCGGCGAAGAAGCTGGAGCATTTCTGGGATCAGGACGATTCGGATCTTCCGCCTGATTTTGCCAGGCTCCTCGTGGTCAAGGGCGCGGAGACGGAACTCATCCGCGGCGAGGGCGGCGTGGACCGGTCGGTCATCAAGGCGTTTCTCTCCGGCGCGGACGCCAACGAACGCATTCTGAACCGGATTTCCAAAACCGTCCGCGCCATGCGCTTCGAAAACCGGGTTCTCGTCGGGCCAAACCAGGGGGAGAAGAAAGACCTCGCCCGCATCGAGGAGCAGTTGAAGGAGCTGAACACGCTCTTTGACCAGCTCGACAAGGGCTATTCCGGCGGACCGCGCACGATGCTGTCGGAGCGGAAGGCCGGGATCGAGGCCGAGATCGCGGAGCAGCTCAGGTGCAAGCGGCGGGAGGCGTACCGTCTCTCGGAGGCGATCCGCGCCGCGGAGGAGGAGCGGAGCCGGATCGACGAGGAGGCGCTGAAATCCCTCAGGCCGAAAATGCACCTGCTGGAGCAGAAGCGCGCGGATCTGGATCGCAGGCAGGTCCAACAGCGGGAAGCCGAGCGCCGAAGCGAGCATTACGAGTGGCTGAGGAGCGCCAAGGACGCGTACCGGGAGCGCATGGACCGGAAGCCCGCCTCCGTCGCGGGCCCGCTCTATTTCATCCTGGTCTGCGTCCTGATGCTCGCCTCAACCACCTTCATCACCATCCGTTGGACGGTCCCCGCGCTGGTCACCCTGCTGGCCGCGACCCTCATGGCCTATCTGTACATGAAACGCCTCCACGATTCGGTCGAACAGTCCCCGTACACCGAGGAGACCGCCGGCATCCGGAGGGAATTCCTGGTGCGGTTCGGACAGCCGCTGTCCGGATTGCCGCACCTGGAGGAGATGACCCGCAAGCAGGAAGGCGATTACAACGAAAGCCGTCTCCTGCTCCGGCAGATCGCGGATGAACAGGCCGTCCTGGCCGCGCTTGAGGCGGACGTCCGGGCCCGGTTCGTTCAATTGGGCATGGAGAACGCGAATCCCGGCGCCTGGAGCCGCATGCTCCGGCGCGCCGAAGACAAGTTACAGTCCCTGAACCGGGATTTGCAGGAGAAGAAAGTCCTCCTCGCCAGGCTGGCTGTCGATCCCTCGGAATACGACCGGGAGCCGGCGTCCGCGCCGTACGACGAAAGGCGCATGGAGGAGCTCCGGTACCGCCTTCAGGGGGTCACCCACGACCTGGACGAGCACAACCGGAAGCTGGATCAGCTCAAGCAGATGATCTGCCGTCAGACGGGGGATGACATCACGCGGGCCTGGCCGGACCTGATCACAAACCTCCAGCGGAAGCGGGAGCAGGTGCTGTCCAATTACCGGGACCAGTACGCCGCGATTCTCGGAAAAATCGCGCTGACCCGGGTGCTCGAAGCCCTCGACCGGAGCGAGGACAGCCGCATCCGAGAAGGGCTCGATTCACCCGAAGTGACCGGCACCCTCCACAGGCTCACCGGCCGGTACCGCCGGCTCCGGATGGAGGGGGACAGCCTGCTGGTCTCGGACGATCACAACGAATTCCCCATCACCGAACTCAGCACGGGCGCGCAGGAGCAGACCCTGCTGTCGCTCCGGATCGGTTTCGCCTCGCGCCTGCTCCGGCAAAACCGGATTTTTCTTCTTCTGGACGACGCCTTCCAGTACTCCGACTGGGAGCGAAGGCGCAGCATGGTGGACGCGGTCGCGGGCCTCGCCGAAGACGGGTGGCAGGTGCTGTACTTCACCATGGACAACCACCTGCTGGGTTTGTTCGACGAGAGGGGAAAAGCGCTCGGCAAGGATTACCGCCGGCTGCTTCTCCGCTAGCATCCCCCTCCATCTCACCTCTCCCCCGGACGGAGCGTTTTTATGAATCAGAAGATGCTCGACAGGTTCTTCAGGTACGTCGCGGTCGACACCCAGTCCAAAGAAGGGGTCGAGGACCGGTATCCCAGCACGGAAAAGCAGAAGACGCTGTCCGGACTTCTCGCCGGGGAATTGCGAAGCCTCGGCCTGCGGGACGCGGTCATGGAGGATTCCGGGGTGGTGATGGCCACCCTGGAATCGAATCTGGACGGATCCCGGGCGGCCGCCGTTCCGGTCATCGGATGGCTGGCCCATGTCGACACCTCCCCGGACGTGTCCGGAGCGGGGGTGAAGCCGGTGACGCACCCGGATTACCGGGGCGGCGACATCCCGCTTCCGGGGGATCCGTCTCAGGTCATCCGCGTTTCGGAAAATCCGGAGCTTCTGCGCCACATCGGGGAAACCCTGATCACCTCGGACGGCACGACCCTTCTCGGCGCGGACAACAAGGCGGGCATCGCCATCATCATGACCGCTCTCGAGCGGTTGATCGGGGACCCGTCGATTCCGAGGGGCCGGATCCGCGTCGGCTTCACGCCCGATGAGGAGATCGGAAACGGCACGGCCCGATTCGATGTCGGCCGTTTCGCGGCGGACGCGGCCTACACGGTCGACGGCAGCACGCTGGGCGAGATCGAAAATGAGACCTTCAACGCGTCCGCGGCCGCGTTCACCGTGCACGGAGTCAATGTGCATCCGGGATACGCCAGGGGCAAACTGGTCAACGCGGTGCGGATCGCGGCCGACCTGATCTCGGAATTGCGCGGGGACCCCGCGCCCGAGAGCACGGAGAAACGGGAAGGCTACCTGCATCCCTGCGCGGTCGAAGGCGGCGTGGAGAAAACCGTCGTCCGGGTCCTGATACGCGATTTCGAATCGGAGGGCGTGGAGGCGAAAGGCCGGAGACTCGAGGCGATCCGCGGCCGCGTCGAGGCGCGCTGGCCGGGCTGCCGGATCGAGCTGGACATCCGTGAGTCCTACCGGAACATGCGGCTCGTGCTGGACCGCCATCCGGCGGTGACGGAGGCCGCGGTCGAGGCGGTTCGCCGCGCGGGGGTGGAACCCCGCCTGCAGATCATCCGCGGCGGCACGGACGGAGCGAAGCTCTGCTTCATGGGACTGCCCACGCCGAACCTCTTCACCGGCGGTCAGAATTTTCACAGCCGGCAGGAATGGATTTCCGTGACGGACATGGAAAAGGCGGTGGAGACGCTGGTCCAGCTCGCGCGGGTGTGGGTGGAGAAGTCGGAGGCCCTGGGATCGGAGCGTCCCGTCGTCTGAAACCGGCCTATCCTGGGGATGGCGCTGAAGCGTTCAGCGCGCGGTAAAAGGCGTTCCAGAACGGATCGACTTTCGGGTGGACGAGCGGGCGTTCGATGCCGTTTTCGACCACCCGGATCCCGGCGGACCGACCGGTCAGTTCTCCCGCCACCGAGGAGCGGATACCCGCGCCCGACAGTGCCTCGACGACTTTCGACGCCGCGTGGGATTTACACGACAGAATCAGAGTTCCCTCGCTGATCGCCGCGAAGGGGTCCCCGATTCCGAACAATGCGCAGGTCTCCCGAATCCCGGGTTCCATGACAATTGCGTCGCGGTCCAGAATCATCCCGAGTCCGGATGCCTGGGCGAGTTCGTAGCATCCGCCCCAGATGCCGCACTCTGTCGCGTCATGCATGGCAGTAACGCCATTCTCTCTCACTCCCACTGAAACAGCCGTACGGGCGTCCTCCACAACCGACATTTTATAGAAAATTTGTTCGATATGGCTGGCCATGTCCGGGCCCAGTGCCGTTCGGATCCGATCGGGGAACATCGCTGCGAACAGCCCCACGGCTTCGATGGCCGGTCCTTTGGTGATGATGATTTTGTCCCCTTCGGACGCCAATGCGGGCGTGACATACCGGTCCTTGGAACCCACTCCGACTACCGTCGCTCCCCCCACCATGGGATAGTTGCAGTTTTCGTATCGAGCGGTATGACCGGTAACAATCGATGTCCCGTATCGGCGGCATTCCTCATGGATGACCTGCCACAGAATTTCGAGTTCTCTGCCGGTGATCGACATCGGAAGATTCAGATCGATCGACAAGTAAGTGGGGGGGAGTCCGCTGGTCACCAGGTCCGACAGCAGGATATGGATGGCGAACCACGCCGCCCGTTCGAATCCGTATTCGGGAACGACGAACACCGGATCGGTCGTCAGAGCCACCGCAGATCCGCCGATCTCTACGATTCCGACATCCACTCCGCTTTGAGGCGGCACGAGAATAGACGTGTTCGCCGCCCCGAGGCGGGGGTAAATGAGCTCCTCGAAAACCTCCGGCGATATTTTTCCGATTTCGGGCAGTTCAGTTTTCATTCTTTCTTGATCCCCTTTTTATCCCTGATATGAGATTCGATCGAACGTATTTTACCTTCCATGCGGTCCAAGGCGTTCTGACGGTCATCGATGGTAATCTGAGTGAGCACGCGCGAAGAACGAGCGCGCATGCCTTCATGGCAGCGGCGCAGAAGAGACCAAACCGGATCCGGATCCCCTTCAATCGTCGTCTCCATGGCCCCAATCCGGTACTTGAGTCCGGATTGCATTGCCAGCAGAACGATCTCAGATACATCCTCTGAAAGTGATTCGCCCTTATCGAGAGGCAAAATGTAGAAACTGGCCAGCATGATGGGTACTCCTAGTGTAAAGTGATGTCCGTTGTCATCTCCCGGCAGAATGCTTCCGACGGCTTGTCAAACCCGGTTTTTCATCATCCATTCCGCGGGTTCGGGATAGAGATAGACCTGCCGTTCCAGATAGGGCTCCCCGAATGTCCGTATGTGGTGCCGCAGAAGCGTGATCGGCGCCGCGAGGGGGGCGAACCCGTCGTGGTACCGGGTGATCCATTCGCCGAGCTCCGCCTTGTCTTCGGGCGTCAGACGCTTCTTGAAATAGCCCATGGCGTGATGCAGCACATTGGTGTGCTTCTTCCTCGTGGCGGCCAGCCGGAGCGTGTCCGCGAGCAGTTCGTGATAGCGGCCGGCCGTCGATTCCAGGTTGGACGGCCGCGCCGAGGCGGCCAGGCCGCCGAGCGCGGAGACCCTCGCGGGGCTGTGCGACATCACGAGAAGCTTGTGGTCCGCGTGGAATTCCATCAGCCGACGCACGGAAAAATCCCCGGCCAGCATGGCTTTCCATCTGCGGTACACGAACACCCGTTCGATGAAGTTCCATCGGATGCCTTCGTCGTTCAGACGGCCTTCGTCCTCGACGGGGATCATCGGAAAACGCTCCATGAAGGCGGCCGCGAACAGTCCCGGACCCTTCGCCGACGGGACGCCCGCGGCGCTGTACCGCTTGGCGTCGCGCATGGCGGAGGAAGGCGACCGCGACTTGAAGACGAAGCCGTCGAGGTTCATCTTCTCCAGCTGGGCGATCCGCTTCGCGGACCAGCTCCGCATCCGATCGGTGTGGTCGACGCCCGACCGCACGGTGACCAGTCGCGGAGGGCCGGAAAGCCCGATCAGGCGCATCGCTTCACGGGGAACCGGAAGCCCGCATTCCACTTCCGGGCAGACCGGGACCCATTCGACAAACGGGCCGTAACCGTCTCGGAGAAGGCGGTCGAGCTTGTGGCCGCCGTCATAGCGGACGGGCCGGCCCAGGAGGCAGGCGCTGATGCCGAGAAGGGGCTTGTTCAGGCCGTCGGCGGATGGAGTGGGTCTCGTCATGATGCCAATTTACTCTGTTTTTGAGGGTTTGGCAATAAAAAATAAATCCGCGGTCCCGGCGGAAGCCGGAAACCGCGGATGGATCCGTTTCACGAGACCGGAAGAGCGGGGGAGGGGGATCAGCCCATGACCACTTTGACCTTGTGGGTTTTGCCGTCCTTGAACACCGGGATCACATTCCCGGGCACTTTGCGGCCGTCCACCGTCGTCTCCTTCACGCCGCGGTTCACGTGCCTGGGATTCGTCACATCGATCTGGTACCGGCAGCCCCGGAACACGCGGCGGATGGTGAATCCCTTCCAGTCTTTCGGCACGCAGGGATCGATGCGGAGCCCCGCGTACTCCGGCCGTATGCCGAGCAGGTACTGGGAGACGGCGTAGAAATTGGCCGAAGCGGTTCCCGTCAGCCACGAGTTCTTGCCCTCGCCGAAGCGCTTGGAATCGGGGCCCGCGATCATCTGGCAGTAGATGTACGGCTCTGCCTTGTGCAGGTCGCTGATGGCCTCGCGCTCGGCCGGGCAAATCGTGCGGTAGTACATCATGGCGTTCTCACCGCGGCCCAGTCTGCACTCGGCGATCACGACCCATCCGTTCGGGTGGCAGAACACGCCCGCGTTTTCCTTCACGCCGGGCGGGTAACTCGTGATCTCGCCCTTGTAAAAATCGTATTCGGAATACGCGGGCTGTTGAACCACGACCCCGTGCTTCGAATACAGGTGCTTCTTGAGGGAATCCATGGCCTTCTGCAGCCGGCCGTCGTCCAGTCCGATGCCGGCCCAGCCCATGAAGGCCTGGGGTTCGATGAAAATTTTGCCTTCCGGGTTTTCGCGGGAGCCGATCTTTTTCCCGAATCGGTCATAGGCCCTCAGGAACCACTCCCCGTCCCAACCGTGCCTGTTGATGGCGCGGATCATGTCCGCGACGGCCTTGACCGCGCGGCGGGCGGTTGCCGCGTCCTTGCGCTGCCGGGCCATGGCCTCGAGTTCACGGCCGGCCCAGACGAACTGGGCCGCGATCATGAGGGATTCCGGAACGCGGCCGATCGGGTCCGTGAGTTCCGCGGCCGTGGCGTCGGCCTGGAAGGTGTCGCCCGGCTTGATGGAGGTCATGGTCAGGTTCAGGCAGTCGTTCCAGTCGGCCCGGCCGATGAGCGGCAGTTTGTGGGGCCCGAGATGTTTCAGGATGTACCCGAAGGAGAGCTTCAGGTGCTCGTACAGGGTCGCGCGGTCCTTCGGGTTGTTGTCGAAGTCGGCCTTGGCGTTCAGGATGGTCCAGTCGCCGGTTTCCTTGATGTAGGCCGCGGTGGCCAGAATGAGCCAGCACGGGTCGTCGTTGAATCCCGCGCCCACGTCCGCGTTCCCTTTTTTGTCCAGCAGCTGGTACTGATGATAGCACGCGCCGTCGCGCCACTGGATGGCGGCCAGGTCGAGTATGCGCTGACGCGATTTCTCCTTCGGCAGAAAGTGGACCACGCCCAGCAGGTCCTGGCAGGCGTCCCGGAAACCGATGCCGCGGCCGATGCCCGTCTCGAAAAAGGACGTGCTTCTCGCCATGTTGTAGGTGATGAAACACTGGTACTGGTTCCAGATATTCACCATGGTGTCCAGCTCCTTCTTGGGAGTGGACACCTGGAGGTTTTCAAAAAGGCCGTCCCACATTTTTCGAAGCGCCTGAAAGGCCTTTTCGGACTGGGCGCGGTCTGAGTACTTGCGAATGACGGCCCGAACCCGTCTCTTGTTCAGCACGCCCTTGGATGAAAATTTCTCCTTTTCGGGGTTCTCCGCGTAGCCCAGCAGAAAATTGATCTTCTTCGTCTCCCCGGGCTGAAGCGTCATCCGGATGTGGTGCGAGCCGATCGGATTCCAGCCGCAGGCCAGCGAGTCCCTCGACCGCCCTTCCCGTACCGCGGCCGGTTCGTGAAATCCGTTGTACGGCCCGAGAAAGGCGTCCCGGTCCGTGTCCGTGCCTTCGGTTTTTTCGCTCGACGAAAAGAACGCGAAATGGTTCCGACGCTCGCGGTACTCGGTTTTATGGTAGATGACGCCGTCCTCGACCTCGACTTCACCGAGATTCAGCGTGCGCTGCAGATTGGTGGCGTCGGTGAGCGCCTCCCACAGGCAGAATTCCACGAAAGTGAAAAGGCTGATCGATTTCGTCTCAGCCGAACGGTTGACGACATCCATCTCCCACACTTCCAGGGTCTCTCCGGGCGGAACGAAGAAACGGATGGAGACGCCGATGCCGTCCTTCTCGCTCGAGAGAACGGTGTACCCCTGCCCGTGGCGGCATTCGTAGAAATCCAGCGGCTGTTTGACCGGAAGCCACCCGGGGGACCAGAAGGCGCCGGTCTGATTGTCCCGGATGTAAAAATACCGTCCGCCGCCGTCCATGGGGACGTTGTTGTAGCGGTAGCGGGTCAACCGCAGTTTCCTCGCGTCGATCATGAACGTGTATCCGGAGCCTGTGTTGGAGATCATCCCGAAAAAGCCGTCCTGGCCGAGATAGTTGATCCACGGCATTGGCGTGTCCGGTTTTTCGATGATGTATTCCCTTTTCTCGTTGTCGAAGTAACCGAATTTCATAAATTTACCCTTCCCTATGAGTGACGTGTCTTAATTTCCGGAAACGTTTGCGTAATTTAACCGAAATTGATTAATGAATCAAGTGAATTATTGACTTTTTAACGGGCAGCCTGTATATTCAATTCACTTCAATCGATCCGGGAGAGAGAGATGCCTTTCATTGACACCGCCCTTTTCAAATGGGTCCTGCTTCCTTTTCTGATATTCCTCGCCCGGATCTGCGATGTCTCCATCGGAACCATACGGCTCCTCTTTCTCCAGCGCGGCCACAAGCTCTGGGCGCCGCTCCTCGGTTTTTTTGAGGTCATCATCTGGCTTCTGGCCATACGGCAGATCATGCAGAACCTGAACAACTGGGTCTGTTATTTCGCCTACGGGTCCGGATTCGCGATGGGCAATTACATCGGGATCAAGCTGGAGGAAAAACTCGCCTACGGCCGGCTGGTGCTCAGGATCATCACGCAGGCGCCGGCCGGGAAACTCGCGGCTTCGCTGCGTTCCATGGGCTATGGCGTCACCCAGCTCGATGCCAAGGGAGCCACAGGCCCGGTGAATCTATTACTGGCCGTGATCGAACGCAAGGACCTGGTCCGGGCCGTGGACTGGATCGAAGCCCATCACCCGGGCGCTTTTTTTTCCATCGAGGACACGCGTACCGTCCACGCCGGGACATTCCCGGGCCGAAAGCCTTTTCCCTCTGTTCGCAGAAGCTTCACGGGCCTCCTGAAGCGCATTCCCGGCAAACCGGACGCTTCCTGAGGCAACTCCGCCGCGCACCCGGCTGGACTGCCGGTTCTTCCGGTCATCAGACTCAAGGATTTTCGACCGCCTCATCCGGACCGAAGCCCTGGATTTCAAGCGGACCGGACTCACGGGCGCCGGTTCAAAGATCAGCGGACCGCGTCCATGGATTGAATGCCGCGGCAGTCCCTTTTACGGGCCTTTTTTCGGGACTTTGTACATGAATCGAACCGCCAAACGTCATTTATTCGGTCTTCTCCTTGTGGTTCCAGTCGGCTTTTCCACGAAATTCTATTCGGGTCATTTCGAGAGCTGGGTCAGGAATTCTTCAGGCGGAATCCTGTATGTGATTTTCTGGATATGGCTGATCGGATTGTTGCGGCCGCGGGGGAAACCCTGGATCATGGGTGCGCTCGTTTTCACGGCCACGACAGCGATAGAATTCCTTCAGCTTTGGCATCATTCAATACTGGAAAATATCCGCGCGACCTTTATCGGCAGAACTCTCCTCGGCACGTCATTTACATGGACGGACCTGCCGTATTACGCGATCGGCACCGTTTTGGGCGTAACCGGAACAATTCTGATGAGGGTAAGGGAGGAGGCAGGTGCGTGGCGGCAACAGGATATAAAAACCCCCGACAGGCTGAAGAGATGAAGCAAATCCTATCGGGGGCGCCTTAGGGGGAAAGCCTGAGACGTAATGCCGTCTCCGGCATAATTATGCAACTTTTTATCGGAAATGTCAAGTCAATTTTTTTGACATTTTTGAGATATTTCCTGTTCCGGCCGTTGCCGCAGCCCGGCTTTCGGGGGTTCCGTCAACCGGCCGTTTTTCTCCGGAAAGCCGACTGAAGCCGCCTCACGACAGGCCCGGGCAGGCCGTTTCCGACCGGCCTGCCGTCCAGAACGACCACGGGCATCAGTTCCGTGCTGCTTCCCATGATGAAGATTTCGTCCGCGTTCCTGAAACGCGGCTCCGTCACCGGTTCCTCGATGAACGGAATGCCCTCGTCCGAACAGCACTCGCGCACCACATCGCGCGTGATCCCGTCCAGGATGGCCGTTCCGGTCGGATGGGTCTCCACGGCTCCGTCGAACACGGCCGCCACGTTGGTATGGGTCCCTTCTGTGACCGCGCCGTCGCGGATGAAAATGGCCTCTTCCGCGCCGGCTTCGGCGGCCCGCTGGGCGGCGAGCACATTCGGAAGCAGGCCTATGGATTTGATGTCACAGTGTCCCCAACGCGTGTCGGGCACGGTGATCGCCGACACGCCGTTCCGCCACTTGTCCTCCGGCGGCGTCACCGGGACCAGGGCCGCGTAAACCGTGGGGCGGACCGGGGGGTCCGGAAAGGGATGCTTCCTGGGCGCCGCGCCCCGCGTCATCTGGAGATAGAGCGCGGTTTCCGCCTCTTCCATCCCGTTCCGGCGGATCAGTTCGGACGCCACGTCTTCGAAATCGACGCCCGCGGGCGGCGCCAGGCGGATCTGGGCGAGGCTGTTGGCGAAACGGCGCAGGTGCTCCCGGATGCGGAACGGCTTTCCCCTGTAACAGCGGACGAATTCATAGGTGCCGTCCGCCAGCATGAATCCCCGGTCTTCGGGATCGATGCGGACTTCGGACTTCTCCATGTACCGGCCGTTGAAATAGACGATCATGCGACGGGCCTCCGCTTCATTCCGCTGAGGTCGCCGAAGACGAAGGCGGCGGGCGCGCCGGCCGCGACAGCGGTCATTCGTCCTCCGATTCCGGGGCTTTCTGTTCCCGGCGCCTGTCCTGCAGACGCCGGGCCGCGTCCATCTCAATCTTGCGGAGCCGGATGTTTTCGGGCGTCACTTCGACGAGTTCGTCTTCGGCGATGAACTCGATGCTCTGATCGAGCGAGAACGGCCGTGGGGGCCGCAGGGTCACGGTGGCCTCGGCGGTCGAGCTTCTCATGTTGCCGAGCTTCTTTTCCTTGGTGATGTTGATTTCCAGGTCCCCGTTCCGGTTGCGTTCGCCCACGATCATGCCGGCATAGACCGGCGTGCCAACTTCCACGAACAGCTCCCCGCGGTCCGCCATGGCGACCACGGCGTAGCTGGTCACCCGTCCGGGGCGGTCGGCCACGAGCGCGCCGGAGGAGCGCTGGGGGATCGGGCCGAACCAGGGCTGGTATCCGTCGAAAATCGAGTTCATCACGCCCGCGCCCTTGGTGTCGGTGAGGAACTGGCTGCGGAACCCGATCAGGCCCCGGGAGGGGATCAGGAACTCGATCATGACGCGGCCGTGGCCGCTGTTCTGCAGATTGGTCATGCGGCCCTTGCGGGCCGACAGCCGCTCGGTCATGACGCCCACGCAGTCCTCGGGGATGTCGATGAACAGGTGCTCCACCGGCTCGACCGTGACGCCGTCCTTTTCCTTCGTGATCACGTGCGGCTTCGAGACCATGAATTCGTATCCCTCGCGCCGCATGGTTTCGATCAGGATGGCCATCTGAAGCTCGCCGCGGCCGCAGACCTCGAAGGCGTCCTTGCGGGCGAGCGGCCGGACCTGGATGGCGACGTTCTTCAGCGTCTCCGTTTCGAGGCGCGATTTCAGGTGCCGGGAGGTGAGGTACTTGCCTTCCTTTCCCGCGAAGGGACTGTTGTTCACGTAGAAAATCATGGACACGGTAGGCTCGTCCACGCGGATGCGGGGGAGCGGCGAGGGATTCTCGACGGACGAAATGGTGTCCCCGATCCGGACGTTCTCGATTCCGGCCACGGCGATGATGTCCCCGGCTTCGGCCTTCTCCGAGGGCCTGCGTGAGAGGTTCTGGAAGGCGTACAGGGCGGTGAGCTTGATCGGGGAGACGATTCCGTTCTCGCCGCACAGGGAGACGGGTCTGCCCATCTCCAGCGTGCCGTTGATCAGCCGGCCCACGGCGATCTGGCCGACGTAGGAATCATAGTCGAGGTTGGTGACGAGGAGCTGGGGCGTGGCGTCGTCATCCGCGAGCGGCCCCGGAATGCGTTTCAAAATGGTTTCGAAAAGCGGCTGGAGGTCGGAAGACGCGTCCCCGAGTTTTTCGTGCGCCACGCCCGTCTTGGCATTCGTGTAGAGAATGGGGAATTCGATGTGCTCGTCACCCGCGTCCAGGTCGATGAAGAGGTCGTACACCTCGTTGATGACCTCCTGGATGCGGGCGTCGTTCCGGTCGATTTTATTGATGACGAGCACGATCGGAAGATGGAGCGCCAGGGCTTTCTTGACGACGAAGCGCGTCTGGGGAAGCGGGCCTTCGCTCGCGTCCACCAGCAGAAGAGCGCCGTCCACCATGTTCAGGCTGCGCTCGACCTCGCCGCCGAAATCCGCATGGCCCGGAGTGTCGACGATGTTGATCTTCACGCCCCTGTACCAGATGGCCGTGTTTTTCGCCATGATGGTGATGCCGCGCTCCCGCTCCAGGTCGAGGTTGTCCATGAATCGGTCCTCGACGACCTGGTTGTCCCGGAAACTGCCGCTCTGGCGCAGCATGGCGTCGACCAGCGTGGTTTTTCCGTGGTCCACGTGGGCGATAATGGCGATATTGCGTATGGTGTTTTTTCTTGATCGTGTCATAGGCGGGTTAAATTAATGAATTTTTTTGAAATGTCAAGGGGAAAGAAGAATTTCTTTTCAGGGTTATCGGGTCCTCATCAGGGGCCGATCCCGTATAGAAAGGGATTGCCTGAACTCCTGAAAATGTTTAATTTATTCCGTCGGACCGGTTCGTGAAAATTCAGAGGGAAACGGATGCGGAAAGGAGAGGGCGGTTGATCGGCTGGAATACGCGGCTGGAGACGTTCAAGGCCCTGGACCGATGCCTGGACCAGGCCCTGCGCCTTCCGGAGGTGGATCCGCTGAAAAGCCGGATCGTGATCTTCAGTGACCAGCACCGGGGGGACGGCCGGTCCGCCAGCGACGACTTTCTGCCCAACCGGCACATCTACCGGTACGCCCTGATCCGTTATTACCGCCAGGGCTACCGGCTGGTCGTGAACGGGGATTCGGAGGACTGCTGGGAGACCGATCCGGAGCGCATCCTGAGGGCCTACAGCCGCACGGCCTACGCGGAGGAAAAGCGGTTTCACGACGCCGGCCGCGCGGTGCGCATCTACGGCAATCATGACCGCGACTGGGCCGATCCCGTCCGGGTCCGGAAATATCTCGCGCCCGTTCTGGGCGAGGTGTCCGTGCACCCGGCGTTGCTCATCGGAAATCGCGTCTTCATCGTCCACGGGCACCAGGGGGATCCCCGGGCCGACCGAAGCCCGGTCCGGAGCCGCTGGATCGTACGGCACTTGTGGGCGCCGATCCAGCAAATGGGGTGGACGGACCGGCTGTGGCCCCTCCTGCGCCGGATCGGCCTTCTCGAGTACAGCCGGGCCTCGGCAAACAACTACATCCGCCGCGAGAGGGACCAGCTGCTCTACGAGTGGGCCAAGTCGAAGCGCCTGATGCTCATCGCGGGTCACACGCACCGGGGGATGTTCCGGTCCTTCTCGAAAATCGATCAGATCCGCAAGTTGCAGGAGCGGCTGGAATCCGCCCTGGCCGGGACCATGTCCCGGGAGGAGCGGCTGCTTGCGCTCACCGCCCGCGACCGGATCCGCAGCGTCATCCGCCGGTCGCGCGAAGAATTGAGGCGCGACAAGAACCGGATCCGGCTGGACGAAAATCCCGTCCCATGCTATTTCAACGCGGGGAGCTGTGTTTTTTCGGACGGCATCACCGGCATCGAAATCGACCGCGGATCCATCCGGCTGGTCAAGTGGGAGGTTTCGGACACGGTGTGCGCGGGCGAGGAGAAGAAGCGCTCCTGGGACCTGTTCGTCACCATCCAGCGCAAGATCTACGAGAGCGCGGACCTGCGGGAGATTCTCACCCGGATCGGGGAACCGGCGGATCTGTCCCGGGAAATCAAAGGCCGCCGGCCGTGAAAAGCCCTCTCTTTCTCCACAGATAGAGAAAGGCCCAGACCGCGAAAAAAGCGAAAGGAAGAAATACGAAGCTTCCCGGGCTGAGACGTCCGGCATGCAGATCGCGCGCCCACACCGCCAGAAGAGCGTACACCCACAGAACATTGGCCATTTGAGCCGCCGTCCATCCGAAGAAGGACATCCTGAGCAGCCAGACCCACCCGATCAGAAGAAGCGGCAGAGCGACGACGCAGTCCGCGACGAGGAACCCGAATGTGGATGCGGCGGTAGCCGGATCCATGACGGCCGGCGCCGCGTGAGAAAAATACAGCCGGAACGCCACGAAGGCCCAGAACAGAATCGAGAAAAAGAAACCGGCCGCGTTGACCGCGGCGATCAGCGTCACCGGGCCCGGCCGGTCCGCCTTCGACGGAACGGAAGTCATGATTCCTCCTTGCGGCGTCCGCATTTCAAACGCGGTTTCACCGGCCGTGGGATCGGTTCATGCCCATGTCAGATTTAATGCGTCGAGCGAATACGGATTCTCGTCCGGACCGGATTCCGTCAGACCGTTGAGAATCTCCGAGAACCGTTCCCGGTCCAGGCCGTTGCGCTCCGCGACCGATTTCAGCCAGACCGTCTCGGATTCATCCGGAATGCCGTCCGCGCGGGAGAGCCGGAGACCGTCCCGGATGAAGGATTCGGCCACGGCAGCGTTCGAGAATACCGGCGGATCGTCCCGCAGATACGGATTGACCAGGGCGTCGCGGATGGTCGTCTCTACGAATTCCCTCTCGTAATCGAAGCTGCGGCCGACCGCCATCAGCATCTCTTTTTCGGAGTCGAGGATGACGCCGTCCCTGCAGACCAGGAGCAGGAGTCCCTTGAAATAGAGGGCGCGGTCCTTCAGTGTGATTTCCATGCGAGCATTCTCCAGCCGCGCGACCGAAGGCGGCCCGGACCTTCAAAAAGGAATTCGTAAAATTGCTTGGTCCGGCGAAGCCGGGATCAGCGGTTCAGCAGGCTCCAGGCGAACCAGAGAACAGGCGCCTGTCCGTGCAGGTCGCCGGTCGTTCTCGGCCTGTCCAGATAGTAGGGGACCGAGTTTCCCTTGCCGGTGCCGACGCATACATCGGCGATCCTGCCGTCCGGCCCGATGGCTTTCACCAGCCCGAGCCAGGCCTTGCGGCGGGCGGTCTCGAATGCCGGATCCTTCAGCAGGCCCCTGTTCAGACCGACGGAAATCGCGTAACCGAACATGGCCGAAGAGGAGGTTTCCGTCCAGGATTCCCTGTGATCGATCAACTGGCGCCACAGGCCGTCCTCGGCCTGGAATCGGAGAAGGGCGTTCATCATCCGGAGATACCCGTTGAGCAGGAAATCGCGGCGGGGATGATTCTCCGGAAGCTCGGACAGCAGTTCCGCCAGCCCGGCCGCCACCCATCCGTTGCCGCGTCCCCAGAAGAACGGCGCGTTCTCCCCGTGATGGAACAGCCCGTTCGGCTGCTGCAGTCTACGGAGATACGCTTCAATTTCAAGCGCCGCGCGGTCGAGGTACAGGGGGTTTCCGGTCACCCGGAAGGCCTGGACCTGCAGGCTGCCGATCATCCAAATGTCGTCGATCCAGTACCGCGTCTGATCCGTCATCCCGTCCGGAAGGGGATTCAGCCACTGGCCGTCCGCCAGGGCCAGTCCCTGGGCCCGGAAAGAGACGGATCCGGTGCGCAGGGCCAGTTCCAGCGGCAGGATGCCGTACACATTGGCGTCGACGTGATCCGCGGTGTTCACGATTCCTTCGTCGATCACGCGCCGGTAACGCGCTGAAAGACGGGCGACCGCCGCTGAATCGCCGACGCGGGCGGCCAGGCGGACCGCGCCGAATCCGGCGCAGGCTTCCGCGTAGTGGACGGCGCTCACGGTCCCGGAGCGGTACATCATGAAATCGGGCCTGGACAGCAGGTCCTCAATGACGAGCCTACCGATGCGCTCCGGAGATTCGGACGCGGACCAGAAGACGGGATTGTCCGTTTTGGGGACTGCCGGAGGGCGGCCGCAGAAAACGAGCGCCGCGGCCGAACAGAGAATGAAAAAACGAATCCGTCTCGACATGGAATGAACTCCGGTGAAGGGTTTGGAAAGGTCCGGACGCGGGCCGCGTTCTAACGGTTCACAAAAACCGGCTGAATCCAGGCTCGGCGGCCCTGTTCATCGGTGATGCGGGCGCGGACATAGGTCTCCGGACCGGAGAGTGTGTACGCGGCCGGGTTGTCAGCCGTCCTCTTCAGGACCCGGCCGGCCGGTCCGATGAATTCAGTGACGAACCGGCTGTCGCCCGCGTCCCGAACCGTGATTTCGATCCTGCGGGATGAAACACGAAGCCGTTCGATCACGACGCCCGTGCTGGAATAGAACAGGCCCCGGTCGAGGTTCGACAGGATCTCCGCCGCGTCCAGCCGGCGAGCCAGCACAGCCACCCATCCGCGGCCGGGGTTCGGAAGATCGGCGGAAAGCCGGCGGTAGACGTGCGCGTCGTCAGAGGCCACGGCATAGAGACGCTTTCCTGCGGTCAGCAGGCTGTCCCAGGCCTGTTCCATGCCCGGGTGAAGGGAATCGCCCTCGTTGTTCACGCCCGGGAAACCCACGAAAAGCTCGAACAGACGACAGTCCTCAACGGCTGCAATGTCCATCGCGCCGAGGCGCCACTGGTAATTCGGATGATTGTATACCGGAACGCCGCCCTGTTCCCTCACCAGGGCGATGCTCCGGCTGAGGGCTGCGGGAACGGATTCTCCGGTCACGCGGGGGACGGATTTGCGGATGTTCAGCCCGCTGATTTCGACGTCGATTCCGCCTCCGATCGCGGTGATTTCCTCCCCGGGTATGGGAAGGAAGGAGCTGTCCTCCATTTCCGTGAATGCGGCCGGGAAGACCACGGTGTCGTGGTCCGTGATCACGAGAAAACGGTACCCGCGCTCCTTGTACCACATGGCGGCCGCCTGAACCGTCGTGTCGGTTTCACCCGGCCGTGCGTGGGTGTGCGTAACCCCTTTGAACCAGATCATTCCGGTCGCTTCCGTCTCTTCGAAACGGGCTGTTGGGGCGCAGGCGGTAAAAGCGGCGGAAATGAGCAAACTGATCCGAATCAGGCTCTTCATTCGTTTCTCGAATCGTCCCAGGGGGAATCCGCGGCCGCTGTTTTTCCGCGGCCAGGTCAACGAGGCAATATAGGACATATCTGTAAATTTATCAAGGGGAAAGATGACTCTTTCAACCTGTTATTCGAGTCGTGAAATGCGACAGTCAAAGCGGACGGCAGAGATCAACGGATCAGGCCAGGCAACCACGAGCTTGTGTCAGTGGGGGCGGATTATTTATTGTCGCGATCATTCGGATCGTGTGAAACACTGTGTACGGCAGCGTTGGAGGATGGAAACGGAATGGATAAACCGGACCGGGTTCAGTTATCCCGAGCTGAATATTCCAGGAACCAGGCATACATCAGGTTCTCGAACATCCGGTGCGTTGTCTGCAGATGGGTTTGGATGCCTTCGCGGATTTGCTCTTCCGACTGGATGAATGAGCCCAGCGCGGTGTGTTCCCTCGAGTGGGCGAGCATGGATTCAATGCCTGCCGCGTCCGCTTCGAGGTGGAATTGAAGAGCCATGACATGATCTTCGTAGAGGAATCCCTGATTGGGGCACCCGTCGCTTTCCGCGATTCTGAAGCACATGGGGGGGATGGCGAAGGTCTCGCCGTGCCAGTGAAAGGCCATCCACGAGTCCGGAAAGTTCTTAAAAACCGGAAGGCTCTTCGCGACCGGGGCCAGCCGGACCGGATGCCACCCGATTTCAGGATACGGATTCTGATAAATCGAGGCGTTCAGAACACGGCCAATCAGCTGGGCGCCCAGACAGATACCCAGCACTTTTTTCCTCTTTTTGATGCATTTTTCAATGAAATCCATTTCCGGGATCAACCAGGGGAATTTTGCGGTATCGTGAACCGACATCGGTCCCCCCAGAATGACGAGAAAATCGAGCAGGGAAGGATCAGGAAACCATTCCGATTCTGTCATTCTGCTAAATGTAACAATATCAGATGAATACCTGGCCCAGGGGATGATGTGTCCGGGAGTTTCGTATGCTACATGCTGAACGATGTGAATTCGCATTTGCGGTCAGTCTTGTATGAGTGAATCCCGGCGCATGATCGGATACCGCATGTATAACTGCAAATTCCATTCCCGGATATTTTTTTCGGAGATGGACGCCGGTTCTATCCATTTATGCCAATTTTACGCATTTCCGATCAAGCCCATTCATCCCTGAGTATTTCCCCGGTGCGTGACAGGACGACCAGTTTCACCGGTATTTTTCTCGATGCCGCGGAAACCGCCTCCCGGGCCAGCCGGAGCAGCCCGCCGCAGCAGGGGACTTCCATGATGACAACGGTCAGGGTGTTGATCATGGCCTGGTCGATCAGAGCCCTGAGCTTTTCGAGGTAAACCTCCTGGCCCTCATCCAGCTTGGGACACGCGATGGCCAGGGCCCGGCCCCTGAGAAAGCGGCCGTGAAAATTCCCGGCCGCATAGGCCGCGCAATCGGCAGCCAGCACCAGGTCAGCGCCACGGAAAACGGGGGCCGAAGGCGAGATCAGGTGCAGCTGAACCGGCCAATGCGTCAGTTCGGAGGCCGGTTCCTGTTCCGGACCGGTCCGATGCCCGGCGCGTGACCGCAGTTCCGCCTGCCTGGACCCCGGACAGCCAGGATGCACGCCGATTCCGGCCGGTTCTCCCGCGGAAGCGACGGTGATGCCCTTCTCCCTCAGCACCTCCAGCGCGGTCTTCAGAAAACCTTCCTCGCCGTGTTCCTTTAAATGGGCGAGGTGCGCGGCGATGGTGTTCGGTCCCGCCTGGATGATATTTTCCATGACCCGGCGTTCGTCATAGGGAGCCGCCTCCCTCTGTTCGACCGTGATGGCGCCGAGCGGGCAATGCCCCAGGCAGGCGCCGAGCCCGTCGCAGAACAGGTCGCTGATCAGTCTCGCCTTGCCGTCGATCAGCTGAATCGCCCCCTCCGGACAGTTCGGTATGCAGTCTCCGCAGCCGTTGCATTTATTTTCGTCGATTCGAATGATGGATCGTTTCATGGCGGTTCTCCGGTTGCAGGTGAAATGCGATGACGCAGGAAATATAAGGAGCCGGCACAAAAAATCCTTGATCCGGATCAAGAAAAGACTAATTTTAGGCATGGCACCGGCTTTTGATGAATGGCTCGCCCAATCCGATTTTTTCGGGTCCCTCAGCCCCGAACACCGGCGCCGTCTCGCGGAACTCTGCCGGTTCCGCGATCTGGGCCGGCACGAGACCATTTTCCACGAAGGGGACCGCGGCACAAGCCTGTATGTCTGCCTGACCGGTTCGATCCGGGTGTACAAATCCACGGCGTCCGGCCAGGAAGCGGTTCTGAAGGTGATCGGTCCGGGAGAGATTTTCGCGGAAACCATTCTGTTTGAAATCGACCGTTACCCGGCCACGGCCGTGGCCATGGAGAAGAGCCGGGTCGCGGTTCTGCAGAAGCCGCGCTTCCTGGAACTGCTTGAAGATCCTGGATTTAGGGCTGATTTCATCTCATGCCTGATGGGGAAACTCCGTCGCCTGGCCGACCAGGTGAGACTGCTCACGGTTTCGGATGTTGAAACCCGGCTCTTCCGTTTTCTCGGGGACCGATACACCGGTCAGTCGGAGTTCAGGACGGCTCTTTCGAAAAAGGACGTCGCTGCCGCGATCGGCACCACGCCGGAAACGCTGTCCCGGATCCTTCAGCGCCTTCGCGAACAGGGCCGTCTGGTCTGGGAAGGCCGGCGGATCCGCATCCGTCCGCCGAAAGCCTCTTCCGACGCCTCCGACCGGCCTCGAGAACGCGCCTGAGCCGGAAATTCCGGCCCGGCAACCCGCGGCTGATCCCCTCCTGAAATCATCTTTTGGGCTTGACAACCGCTGGTCTTCGTTTTATATTGGACTTAGTGCATCTTAACAATCTTCGGAGCCCCTAATGAAGCCGAATGCGTTGTCCGGAAGCCAGGAAGATTATCTGGAAGCCATCCATCGGATCGGCCGCAGGAAGTCCTCGGTCCGGCTGAGCGATATCGCGCAAGAGATGACGGTCACTTTGCCCAGTGTGCATGGCGCGCTGAAGGCCCTGGAGAAACGGGACCTGGTCCGGCACTCGCGTTACGACGGCGTGGAACTGACCCCGTCCGGCCGCAGAATCGCCGCGTCCGTCTACACACGCCACCGGGCGCTGTACGCGTTTTTGCATGACCGGCTCGGCTGCGATGCGGAGACGGCCGAACGCGACGCCTGCCGCATGGAGCACGCGGTCTCGGGTGAGACCCTGTCGCGCCTGCTCCGGTTCCTTCAAGCCGGACCGGGTCGGCGGGACGCGGAAGGGAAACCGTCATGAACCGGGACGGTCGCACAGGCGGTTCCGTCGTGACACTGGACCGCTGCAGGCGCGGGGAACAGGTGCGGGTTGTGGATATCCGCGGCGGATGGGGAATCCGCCAGAGGCTCCATCAGATGGGCATACACGAAGGCGATCCCCTGATCGTCCGTTGCAGCGCCGCGCTGGGCGGTCCCAGGCTGATTGAGATTCACGGTTCGGACATCGCCCTGAGCCGGTGCATGGCCAGACACATTCTGGTCGAGACGGCCCCGGAATGAGCGTCGATCCGGACATCGGGGCGGGCTGGGAGCGGACCCGGAAGCGTCCTTTCACGCTGGCGTTCATCGGTCAGCCGAATTGCGGCAAGAGCACGCTCTTCAACGAGGTGGCCGGTTACCGTTCGGTGTCCTCCAACTTTCCGGGCGCCACCGTGTCCTTCACGGAGGGCCAGGTCCGCATTCTGGGGCGCACGATTCAACTGGTCGACCTGCCCGGGATTTATTCCCTGACGCCCATGGATCCCGCGGGACGCGAGACCCAGCGCTTTCTGCTCGATGGAAGCGCGGACGTCATCGTCAATGTGGTGGACGCGTCCGTCCTCAGCCGCAGTCTCGAATTGACCCTTCAGCTGATGGAACTCGACATTCCGGTCGTGCTCTGTCTCAACATGATGGACGAAGCCGTTCGGAAGGGCATCCGCATCGATTCCTCAGCGCTTTCGCGCCTTCTCGGCGTTCCGGTGGTGGAGACGGTGGCCACCCGCGGAAAAGGCATCCGGGCGCTGTTCGGTGAGGCGCTCCGGGTCCGGAAACGGGGGCGCGCCGGCCGTCCGCCTTCACAGAGCCGGGATGTGGAAGGCGTCATCGCCGACCTTGAATCGGATCTCCGGAACCGGATACCCCCGTCCGTTCCTGTATCGGGGCGGCTGATGGCGGTCAAGCTGCTGGAAGGCGATCCGGATTTCGAGGAGATTCTCATCAGCCGGACCGGATCCCTTCCGGCTTCGGTGATCCGGAACCGGAAACGCCTGGAGCGATCGCACGGCAAACCGGCGGACGCGGTCGTTTCATCGGAACGGCACGCCATCGCCATGCACACCGCCGAATCCGTCAGCGGTATGGGAAAGCCGTCGGTGGGGTGGAGAGACCGGCTCGATGACGCGCTTCTCCACAATGCCTGGGGATATCTCTTTCTCGCCCTGATTCTCGGCGGTTTCTTCATATCCGTACTGCGATTCGGAACCTGGGTCGAGAAGCCGATGACGGCTGGCCTGGAGGCGAGAATGGCGGCCTGGTTCGCGACGGGAACGCCCGGTTCCCTGGGTCCCGCGCTTCTCCGGGCGGCCTTGTACGGATTCGGCGGCGGTTTGACCGTGGTGGTTCCGTTCCTGATTCCCTTTCTCCTCGGTCTCGCTTTTCTCGAGGATACGGGTTATCTGCCCCGCGCCGCTTTTCTGTCGGACACGTTCATGCACCGTGTCGGACTGCACGGGACGGCCGTCATTCCCTTCCTGCTCGGATACGGATGCAACGTTCCGGCGGTCATGGCCACCCGCATCCTGGGTTCTCCGCGTGACCGGTTCATCGCTTCGGTGGTCGCGGTTCTGGTCCCCTGTTCGGCGAGAATGACGGTGATTTTCGGTCTCGCCGGCGCCACGCTCGGAAGCCTGGCCGCGCTGTCCGTCTACGGACTCAACCTGGCCGTGGTCGCGGGATCCGGGTTGCTTCTGTCCCGTTTGATGCCGGAGTCCACCCCCGGAATGCTGATGGAGATACCTCCGTTCCGGCGTCCCAGGCTCAAGACGCTCTGGAGCAAGACCTGGATCCGGCTCAAGGATTTTGTCGTGGTCGCCTGGCCGCTCCTGATCCTGGGCAGCGTTCTGCTCGGCCTGATGGATCATTACGGCTGGACGGATACGGTCAACCGCATGCTGCGTCCGTTGACCGCGCTCCTGGATCTGCCCGCAGGTCTCGGCGTCGTTCTGGTGTACGGTCTTCTCCGCAAGGAACTCACCATGCTGATGTTGTTCCAGGTCCTGGGAACCCGGCATCCGGCCGGCGTCCTGAGCGCGGTCCAGATTCTCGCATTCACGGTGTTCGTGGTTTTCTACCTGCCCTGCCTGGGCACGATCGGCGCCATGATACGCGAAATCGGCGCACGGCGGACGGTTTGGATCAGCCTGTTCTGTCTGGCCGTGTCCGCCGGCCTGGCGGCCGGGGTCCGGCTGATTTCTTTCGTGTTCTGATCCGGTCCCTCGCATGTTTTTCCTTGAAATTTACAGGGGTACGCCATAGATTGTCCTCACCGGCGCCGGACCGGTTCCCGACCATCACCTCCTGAAGTCCAGCCGGGAGTCGAATCATGGAAAAGAAACACCGCATTTTGATCGTCGAGGACGAGCGCATCGCGGCCGAGGATCTCCGGCTCACGCTCTCCCAGCTCGGTTACGAAGTGGCGGGCCTGGCCTCCTCGGGCGAGGAAGCCCTCCGCCTGGCCGGACTGAGGCATCCGGACCTCGTGCTGATGGATATTGTTCTGAAGGGACCGCTGAACGGCATCGGCACCGCCAGGGCCATGACGGAACGGTTCGGCCTTCCCGTGGTCTATGTGACCGCTTTCTCCGACGCGGACACCATCGAGCGGATCAAATCGACCCATCCATACGGTTACCTGCACAAGCCCTTCGACTTCAAGGAACTGCATGTCGTCATTGAAACCGCCCTGGTCAAGCACCGCGCAGACCGTCTTCTGGCGCAGCGGGAGGAGTGGTTCTCGACCACGCTGCGCAGCATCGGAGACGCCGTTCTGACGCTCGATTCCGGCGGCCGCATCACCTTCATGAACGGCACGGCTTCGCGGCTCACGGGATGGGACATGGCGGACGCCTCCGGCCTGCCCGTCGAACGCGTTTTCCGGATCGTCTCCGAAGAGAGCGGCCGCCCCGTCGAGAATCCCGTCCGGAAGGTGCTTCGGGACGGCCGTTACGCGGGGCTGGCCGATCACACGCTCCTGATCCGCAAGGACGGCCTGCGTATCCCCATCGACGACAGCGGCGCGCCGATACGCGACGACCGGGGCAGGCTCACGGGTGCCGTCCTGGTGTTCAAGGAGATCAGCGAGCGGCGGAAAGCGGAATCGGAAATCCGGCAGCTCTCCCGTTTTCCCGCTGAAAATCCGAATCCGGTCATGCGCGTGGACAAGGCCGGCGTTCTCCTGTACGCGAATCCGGCCAGCGGACGGCTGCTCGACGAGTGGGACTGCCGCGTCGGCGGGAAGGTTCCTGCCTTCGCACGGCGATGGACCCGCCAGGCGCTTTCCACCGGAAAACCCCGGCCGGTGGACGCCCGGGCCGGGGAGGTCATCTACTCCCTGAACGTGACGCCGGTTCCGGAGGAAGGGTATGTGAATCTGTACGGGAACGACGTGACCATTCAGCGCCAGGTCGATTCTCTCCAGCGCCGTTACCTCCGGGAGCAGACGCTCCTGTCCCGGGCTTCGAGGATATTGACGGAAGAGTCCACCGTCGAACCGGTTCTGGCCAGGCTCGGGGAAATTCTGCGCGAGGAGTCCGGTGCTGACTTTGTCCTGATCAACGGCCTGGACGAGTCCGGCGCCGGTCTCAAACCGATGCTGTGGCTCGGGCCGAAAGCCCGGACCGGAATGGCGCGGCGTCATTTCAAGCGCGATCCCTTTGACGTTTCGGTCCCGCTGGCCGAAATGCCGGGGGATCGGCTGTCCGCGTACATGAGCCGGAGACTGGTCCGTCTGCGTTCCGGCCTCCACGGCCTCTGTGTCAAACGGCTTCCGGAACCCGCGTGCCGCAGCCTTGAAAGAGCGCTCGGCATCCGTGAAATCTGGGTCATGGGCATGGTCAGCCGGCGGAAACTGCACGGCAGCGTCTCGTTTCTCTTTCGGGAGAAGCGAGTCCTGCAAAACGCCCAGCTCGTCGAAACGCTGGTGAATCACGCTGCGGTTCTGGTGCAGCACCGGACCGAGGCGGACCTTCTGGCCGAGAGCGAAAAACGCTTCCGCCGCATCGTCGAGACGGCCATGGAGGGAATCTGGATACTGGACCGCTCGGACCGAACGACATTTGTCAACCGGCGGATGGCCGGTTTGCTCGGATACACGGTCAGGGAGATGATGAACCGTCCGGCCGCGGATTTTCTGTTCAGCCGGGACCTTCCCGATCATGTCCGCCGCACGCGGCGCCGCAGGACGGGCCGATCGGAGCGGTATGTCCGCATTCTGCGCGCCAGGGACGGAAGCCCGGTCGGGGTGTCCGTTTCCGCGACCCCGATTTTCGACACGGCCGGCCGTTTCGACGGCTCCTTCTCGATGTTCCTGCGAACGGGGGAAACGCCGGATCGGAAGCGTGCTCCGGCCCGGATGCGGAAAACGCCGCAGCCCCGACGCAAGCCGTGAACCGATGGAGGAATCCGGAATGGAACTGAAGGAACTCATCGATGCGGCGGCCGGCAGGATTGAAAACGACCTGCTCCTGACAAACGGCCGTGTCGTCAATGTGTGGACGGGCGAGATTCTCACCGCCCCGATCGCGGTTCGCAAAGGCGTCATCACCGCGCTGGAGACGCTTCCCGCGAGGGAAACCGTGGACCTGGAGGGCCGATTCGTCGCGCCGGGGTTCATCGACAGCCACGTGCACCTCGAAAGCGCCATGGTGACTCCTGCCCAGTACGCCAGGGCGGTCGTGCCCCGCGGAACCACCGCCGTGATCGCCGATCCGCACGAGATCGCCAATGTCCTGGGAGCGGACGGCGTACGGGACTTGATCTCGTGGACGGCAGGACTCCCGCTCGACGTTTTCCTGATGGCGCCCTCCTGCGTTCCGGCGACCCCCCTGGAGACGTCCGGCGCGGCTCTGACCGGCCGGGACCTGGAATCGCTGTACGACAATCCGCAGGTCCTGGGTCTCGCCGAGATGATGAATTTTCCCGGCGTGCTCGCGGCCCTCCCGGATGTGCTCGAAAAGATCTCCGGCGCCAAGAACGGCCTCGTGGACGGTCACGCACCCGGGCTTTCAGGAAACAGCCTGTCGGCCTACATCGCCGCGGGCATCGGATCGGACCACGAGTGCTTCACCGCGGAGGAGGCACTGGAGAAAGCGAGGAAGGGCATGCTGGTGCTGATCCGGGAAGGCACCGCCGCCCGGAACCTGGACGCGCTCCTCCCGATCGTCCGGCCCGAAAACGCGGACCGGTTCGCTTTCTGCACGGACGACCGGCATCCGTTCGACCTGATTCGCGAAGGACACATGGACTTCATCGTGCGGCGTGCCGTGGACAAGGGCCTGGATCCGGCCCTGGCCGTGCGCATGGCCTCCTGGAATCCGGCCCGTCATTTCGGTCTGCGGGACCGGGGCGCGGTGGCCCCCGGGTTCCGCGCGGATCTCGCGGTGTTCGACGATTTCAGGTCCCTGTCCTGCAGCCTGGTGCTGAAGGCGGGCCGCGTCGTCGCGAAGGACGGGCGTCCCGCCGGAGAACCGGGCCGGGGCCCGGCCCCCGTCCGGACCGTACCCATATCCCTGGTTCCGCCCCGGGCGGACGCTTTTCGCATCCGGATCGAACCCGGCAAGCGATTGCGCATCATCGAGCTGATTCCCGGTCAGATCGTCACCGCCGCCGCGTGGGAGACGCCGGTTTCGCAGGATGGCTTTGTTGTCCCGGACACCGCACGCGACATCCTCAAGCTCGCGGTCGTCGAGAGACACAGCGGCACGGGCCGCGTGGCCGCGGCGTTCGTGCGCGGGTTCGGCATCCGCCGGGGCGCGTTCGCCTCGTCCGTGGCGCACGATTCGCACAATCTCATCGCCGTGGGCACGTCCGATGAGGAATTGGCCGCGGCTGTCCGGGAACTGATCCGGATGAACGGAGGTCTCGCGGCCGTCGAGGGCGGCCGGGTGCGGGAATCTCTGCCCCTGCCCGTGGCGGGCCTGATGACCGACGCGCCGCTCGAATCCGTCGCGGAACGGCTGGAGTCGCTCAAGAAAGCCGCCCGGGAGATGGGGTGCGGTCTGATCGATCCGTTCATGCAGCTCTCCTTCCTGGCGCTTCCGGTGATTCCCGAACTCAAGCTGACAGACCGCGGTCTCGTTGACGTCGGCCGCTTCGATTTCGTACCGCTTTTCGATTGAGGGCGGGGGAGACGCGGCGGGTCTTCAGTTTTGGGTAACGGCCCCCCCGGCTCCGCGGAACGGGGAGCATCCGGACTCCCCGGCGCGTTCCCTCCGGAACGTGCCGATCCGGTCTTGATTTTCTGGTTAAAATGTGCTAAACTGAACTCCCATGAAAACACCCATCATGGACGGTCCCCTGGACACCGTCCGCAACATCAAGGGCATGCTGATGCCCTTCAAATCCAGGGGCAGGAAGGCGCCCAAGGTCTACGCCCTGGTCGGTCCCAGCGGAACCGGCAAGAGCTTCCGCGCGCGTCTGGTCGCCGAGAAATACGAGATCGACCTGATCGTCGACGACGGTCTTCTCATACGGGAATCGCACATCATCGCCGGCAAGTCCTCCAAGCGGGAGCACAACAAGGTCACGGCGATCAAGCGCGCGATCTTCGAGGACGAGGAGAACGCGCGCGAGATCCGCGAGGCCCTTCAGCAGGAAAAATTCAAATCCATTCTGCTGATCGGCACTTCCGAGAAGATGGTCGGCCGGATCGCCGAACAGCTCGAACTGCCGTATCCGGGGCAGATCGTCTACATCGAGGACGTGGCCACCGAGGAGGATATCCGGCGCGCGCAGGACGTCCGCCGGACCGAAGACAAACACGTCATTCCGGTGCCCATGCTGGAGGTCCGCAAAGATCCTTCGCACCGGGTGCTCGATTCCGTGAAACTTTTCCTGCGGACCCGGTCGCGATGGCTGACACGCGACAAGGTCGTCGAGAAGACCATCGTCCAGCCGCCGTTCTCAAACCGGGGACGTCTCTCCATCTCCGAGGCCGCGCTCAGCCAGATGGTATTCCACTGTGTTCAGGAATACGGGAAGCAGATCAGCGTTTCAAAAATCCACACCGACAAGTCGGCCGACGGATTCCGCATCAAGGTCAAACTCAGCCTGCCCTACGGAATGGTCATGCCGGACATCCTGTCCGGGCTCCAGCTGTACATCATCCAGAATGTGGAGCGGTTTTCGGGCATACACGTCCAGTACCTGGACCTCACCGTGGTCCGTATCGAGAAGGGTTGACCCCCGGCCGCTCCGTCCCGCCGCTCCCGGCGGAACATGAATGGGCGGGGGAAAAGTTCGTGTCCTCTGCGCCAGACAGGAGAAATGCATGCCCACCCGTGAACAGATCCTGGATCGGCTGAAAGAATGCTATGACCCGGAGATTCCCATCAATATCGTGGATCTCGGACTGGTATACGAAGTGGCGGTCAACGGCGAATCGGTCCTTGTCCGCATGACCCTGACGTCTCCACACTGCCCGCTTGCCGGTGTGCTGGCGGCGGAGGTGGAGTCGAAACTGAGGGATATCGAAGGCGTCAAGGACGCGGCCGTCGAGCTGGTCTGGGATCCGCCGTGGACTCCCGAACGGATCAGCCGGGAGACGCGTGACTCCCTGGGGTTCTGAAGTGATCCGGGCCGTCGCTCTCATGTCCGCTGGCCTGGACAGCCTGCTGGCCGCCCGGATTGTCGCCGGCCTGGGGGTGGAGGTCCACGGTCTGCACTGCACCTTCCGTTTCGCGTTCGGTCCGGGCCGGGAGAGGCCCGAAGCGCTCGCGGAGAAGGCGTCGGCCATGGGCATCCGGCTGCACGTGCAGGATGTCACGGATCCCTTCATGGACGTTCTCCGCCGGCCCGAACACGGGTTCGGTTCGGCCGTGAATCCCTGCATCGATTGCCACCTCTTCATGATCCGCCGCGCCAAGGTCCTGATGGACGAAATCGGCGCGGCGTTCCTCGTGACCGGCGAAGTCGTCGGTCAGAGACCCATGTCTCAGCACAAGCCCACGCTTTTCCACATCGAGAAACTCGCCGGCCTGAAGCGGCTCATTCTCCGCCCCCTGTCGGCGCACGTCCTTCCGGTCACCCTCCCGGAGGAAAACGGCTGGGTGGACAGAAGCCGTCTGTACGGCATCAGCGGCCGGGGCCGCAGGCCGCAGGAGACGCTCGCCGCGGAGCTCGGCATCACCGGGTACGCCCAGCCCGCGGGCGGCTGCATCCTCACGGACCCTTTCTACGCCAGGCGCGTGAAGGCGTTCATCCGAAACCGCGGACAGGAATCCATCACGCCGGAAACCATGATGCTCTGCAGGTTCGGCAGGCATTTCTGGACAGGGTCCGGGCGCTGGGTGATCATCGGCCGCGAGGAAAAGGACAATGAATCGCTGGAGAAGCTGTCGGGGGGCCGGTGGGTCTTCGAAGCCGAGGACACCACCGGACCCACGGCGCTGGCCGACGCGGTTTCGGGTCCCGAAGAGGCGGCCCTCGTGGCCTCGATGCTCGCCCGGTACGTGAACCGAAGGTCAGGGGACCGGATCCGGGTCCGTGCCAGGCGCGGGGACGAATCCATGCGGATCGACGCGTCGGCCATGGATCCGGCGGACCTTGAAAAATGGATGGTCTAGGCCCGATCCGGAACCGGTAGCTGTCCGGTTCGGCGGGCACATCCGATTGACTTTGATGGAGAAACTTGCTATATTAACCCGGTTCAAAAACCGGCCCTTTCACAAGGAGGTCCCTGTGGCCCACAAAATCGGAGAAGAATGCATCGCATGCGGATCCTGCGTTCCTGAATGCCCGGTTGAGGCGATCAGCGAAGGCGATCCCATTTACGTGATCGACGCGGCCAAGTGCACGGATTGCGGCGCGTGCGCCGAGGTCTGTCCGGTCGAAGCCATCAAGGCGAACGGTTGACGGCCGGCCGCACACGGAGCGCTTTCGAGAGGCAGAGCCGGGCTCTGCCTCTTTCCATTCAGGCGGTGTCCGGAACCGCGTTCCGGATCACCACCGCGGGGTGTCTCCTGTGAACAGCGGCCGTCGCCGGGCGCTCACCATCGCGGGATCCGATTCCGGAGGCGGCGCGGGCGTTCAGGCGGACCTGAAGACCTTCGGCTCTTTCGGCGTCTTCGGCATGACGGCTCTGACCGCGGTCACCGCCCAGAATTCCAGATCCGTCCTGGCCGTGGCCGGATTGGATCCGGAATTGGTCCGCCTCCAGATACGGGCCGTCCGGACGGACATGGGCGCGGACGGCGTGAAAACCGGCATGCTCTTCAACGCGGACATCGTCCGGGCCGTGGCCGAAGAGCTGCGCCTCCTCAAGAACATCCCGGTCGTCGTGGATCCTGTCATGGTCGCCAAGGACGGCAGTCCCCTGCTCGACGCGTCCGCGGTCGGCGCGGTGATCAGCGATCTGCTTCCCTGCGCCAGTCTGGTCACGCCCAACACCGAGGAAGCCGAATCCCTTTCGGGCGTGCCGATCAGGAGCGGGGCGGACATGGAAGAGGCCGCACGCGTCATCCGGCGCATGGGACCGGCGGCCGTTCTCGTCAAGGGAGGTCATCTGCCCGGAGATCCGGTGGATGTCCTCTTCGACGGCAAGACCGTGACGCGCTATCCCGGAAAACGGATCGGGTCCCGGCCGGCCCACGGCACGGGATGCACCCTGTCCGCGGCCATACTCTGCGGCCTGGTGAAGGGGAGTCCGCTCGACGCGGCGGTCCGAGACGCGAAAGCGTATCTCGAAAACGCCATCCGATCCGGTTTCTCGACTGGAGGGTCCGTTGTGCTCGATCATCTGGCGGCCTGCCCCGGGAGCCGGCCGTGAACGGTTCGGGCCGGCGCCGCCTTCTTCTGCACGCCTGCTGCGCGCCGTGCGGCACCCATCCCTTCACCGTTCTCCGTGAAGCATTCGATGTCACCGTCTATTTCGACAATCCGAACATTTTCCCCGAATCCGAGTACCGGGCGCGACTCGATGAAATTCGCGCGCTCGGAGATCGATGGAATTTTCCGGTCGAAACCGCGGAATACGACGCCGGTAACTGGCGTTACGCGATCCGGGGTCTGGAGGACGAGCCCGAAGGCGGAAAACGATGCCGGGTCTGCTTCCGTTTCCGGCTGGAGCGGACGGCCGAACGCGCGGCCGCGTCCGGGATGGACGCCTTCGCCACCACGCTAACCGTCAGCCCCCATAAGAACGCGGCCCTGATCAACCGCATCGGATCCGAAATCGGACCGTTGACGGGAGTGACTTTTATCGCGGCGGATTTCAAGAAACAGGACGGTTTCCGGAAGAGCTGCGCGCTCAGCCGGGAGGCCGGGTTGTACCGCCAGGACTACTGCGGGTGCGAGTTCAGCCTCCGTGAGGCGGAAAGGAGGAGGGCGCGTTGATCGAGGCGTATCGATTCGGCATGATGAAGGTCGACGGCGTCCGGCACGGATCCGACCTCATCCTTCTGCCCGACGGCATCCGCGACGGGTGGAGGCGGCAGGAAGGGCACCGGCTCAGGTGGGAGGACCTCCGCGAGTCCGTCGAGGCGGCCAGGCCCCGAGCCGTGGTGGTTGGATCAGGGCTCTTCGGACGGATGAAAACGGATGCTGAAGTCGTGCGTCGTCTTTCCGAAGCAGGCATCGCGTTTCATTCCTACAGGACGGGCCGCGCCGTACGGACGTATAACGCGCTGGTTTCAGCCGGCGAGCCTGTTCTGGCCGCTTTTCACCTGACCTGCTGAAAATCCGATCCTGGTCTTTTTTATTGACTTTAAACGGCTTTATTGGTAATATCAAGAGTATCAATCGTTTCAAACCTGTCCGCCTCCTTCATTGACGAAAGGGATGACAATGGCGCGTCCTGACCGCTGGTTCCGGATCACCTTTCTCCTGTGTCTGTTCTCGGGATTCCCCTCTCTGGCCGGTTCAGAAAGGACGGCGGCTCCGGGTGTCACCCTGTCGATACGGGAATACGGCCGGTTGCACAAGGCCGCCACGGACACGGACGCGGTTCCGGCATTGTTCGGTCACGGCATCGTCCGGACCGAAAATGAAATCGTCATGTTCGGCGGGAATCAGGGCTGGGACGCAGGCGGCGCCACCAATCTCGCCTACACGTACGACACGCAGGGGCATGCGTGGCAGCCGATCGTGTTCGAAGGGACCGCTCCCGCCGGCCGTTTCGATCACGGGATGGAGGCTCACGACGGATGGGTCTACGTGTACAGCGGAGTCGCAAACAACGGGAACGTGCTTGACGATTTTTTCCGCTTCCGGCCGCCTTCGAACACCGCCATGAAGTCCCTATGGCAACCGGTCCAGACAGCGGGCAATACCAAGCCCGGTCCGCTCATGCAATCGTCGCTGGCGTCGTTTGACGGCGCGCTGCACCTGTACGGAGGCCAGGACGACATGGGCAACATGAGCAGCAATCTGTTCCGGCTGGATCCGGACCACCCGGACTGGACGATCAGCGAGTGCATGGGACCGCCGCCGCCCAACCGGTACGGGCAGATGGCCGTGGTCATCAACGGCATTTTCATGGTGTTCGGCGGACACAACGGCCGCGTCCATCTGAACGACCTCTTCGAATGGGACGCCCTCAATCACCGGTGGGTCAAAATGGAGGATTCGACCGGGGACTCGCTGGACATGGTTCCGCCGAGGGTGAAGGCCGCGGTTGCGGCGTTCAACGACCGGTTTTTCGTCGCGGGCGGAGAGGGGGAAGACTACAAGGCGCTGAACGACCTCTGGATGTTCAACGCGGCCGAACAGAAATGGCAATACGTGGGTGAACTGCCCTGCCCGTTGAGCCAGGCCGCGGCCGTGGCCTTGAACCGGATCCAGAAGCGCAGTGGAGAGGTCGCCTATGAGTTACTGATCCACGGCGGCGTCAGCGACGGCGTCGTTCAGGACAAGACGTATGAAATCACCGTCACCCTCTCCGGCATCGACGGCGGAGCGGTGTCTCCGCCCGCGGGTTTCAACCTGTCAAACGCTTTCCCGAATCCCTTCAATCCGGCCACGGTGATCCGCTTCGACCTGCCGGTCCCGTGCCGGGCCAACCTGTCCGTGTTCGACGTCCGGGGCCGCAGGATCGCGACCCTGCTCGACGCGGACGCGCCGGCGGGACCGCATGAGGCGCGGTGGGACGGGAAGGACGCATCCGGCATGGATGCGGCGGCCGGCGTCTACGTCGCCCGGCTTGATGCGGGCGGATTCCGCCGGTCGGTCAAGATGCTGCTCGGCCGGTAACCGTGCCGCAGCGACTGAAAGCCGTACTGTTCGATCTGGACAACACGCTGATTCATTTCGACGAGTCCCGGTTTTTCGAAGAATACATGCGGCTTCTGGCGCCCTGGTTCGCGGATCTCTGGCCCGCGGACGCGTTCCGGCGCAGGCTCGTCCGTTCGGTGCAGGCGCTCCTGGACAACGACGGGAGCCGCACCAACATGCGGCGTTTCATGGAGCATTTTACGGACGGCCTCGATGACCGCGCCGATGAGCTCGGCGGCCGTTTTCTCCGCTTTTACGAAAGTGATTTCCAGGGACTCCGAGGCCTCGTGCAGGTGCCCGAGGGAAACCGCAGACTGATGTCGGATTTGCGGGACGGCGCGCTCGGGATCGTGATCGCCAGCAATCCCGTCTGGCCGCTGCAGGTTCAGAACATCCGGCTCGGATGGGCCGGTCTCGACGGTTTCGCCTTTGACTGGATCACCCACAACGAGAACACCCATTTCTGCAAACCGCGGATCGCGTATTACCGTGAGATCTGCGGCACGCTCGGATGGGAACCCGGCGAGTGCCTGATGGTGGGAAACGATCCGGTGAACGACATGGTGGTGGCGGAGATCGGCATGCGGACCTTTCTGATCCGGCCTCCGGAAGAGGCGTCCAGGCTGTCGCTGAGCGAAGAGCTGAGGAACGGCCGGGGATCCGGCCCGGCGGAGCCGGATTTCACGGGCACGCTCGCGGATCTGCCGCGGGCCGTCCGATGTCTGCTTGAGCGGCCCTGATTGTCACCCATCACCGAAGGAAGAAGTCCCGACACCCATGTCTGAATCGAAAACCATTCTGATCATCGAAGACAGCGCGGCCAGCATCAAGTACATCCGCTCGCATCTCGAGAAGGAGGGGTTCCGCACCGTGGTCGCGGAGAACGGATTCACCGGCCTGAACAAGGTCCGCGAGGTCCGGCCCGACCTGGTGCTCCTAGACATCATGCTCCCGGATCTGGACGGCCACAAGCTGTGCCGGATGATCAAGTTCAACCGCGCCTACAAGGACATCCCGGTCGCGATGTTCACCTCGCGCGACACGGAGGAGGACGCCAAGCTCGCCAAGAAATGCGGGGCAGACGCCTTCATCCTGAAGAACACCCACATCGCCATCGTCATCGAAACGATACGCCGCCTGGTCTCCCGGCCCGCGCCGGAGACTCCGAACAGCGGACCGGCCTGAACCCGTCCCGCCGGATCGATTCCCTCGCCGCCACTGCCATGACACTCGAACAGGTCCTCGACGCCTTCCGCAACTCCCCGGAATTCATGGCCAATGTCACGGCCTGGCGCAAGCTCCCCGCCCGGGCCGCGGTGTTCGCGGATTTCCCGGAGGATCTCGATCCGCGCCTGGCGGAAGCCCTCCGCGGCCGGGGCATCAGCCGCCTCTACTCGCATCAGGCGGAGGCGATCCGTCACATCCTCGACCGGCGTCACACCGTGGTCGTCACGCCCACGGCCTCGGGCAAGACGCTCTGCTACAACCTGCCCGTCCTCCAGTCCGTCCTGGCGGATCCCGAGAGCCGGGCGCTCTATCTGTTCCCGACGAAGGCCCTCTCTCAGGACCAGGTGGACGAACTGCACGGCCTGATCGAACCCACGGGCGCCGACATCAAGACGTTCACCTTCGACGGCGACACGCCGGCCTCGGCGCGCAAGGCCGTCCGATCCGCCGGGCACATCGTCGTCACGAATCCGGACATGCTGCACCAGGGCATTCTGCCGCACCACACCGGCTGGGTGAAGCTCTTCGAGAACCTGCGTTTCGTCGTCGTCGACGAGGTCCATTTCTACCGGGGCGGGTTCGGCAGCCACCTCGCCAATGTTCTTCGGCGTCTGAAGCGGATCTGCGCGTTCTACGGCAGCCGCCCCCTTTTCATCGGCTGTTCGGCCACCATCGCCAATCCCAAAGAGCTTTTCGAGAAGCTCATCGAGGAGGAGGCCGTCCTCGTCGACCGGAACGGCGCGCCGCGGGGAGAAAAGCATTTCATTTTCTACAACCCGCCGGTCGTCAACGCGGAACTCGGGATCCGGAGATCGTCGATCAAAGAGGCGCAGTCCGTCGCGAAACGCTTCCTCGCCTCGGGCGTTCAGACCATTGTTTTTGTCCGCAGCCGGCTCCGGGTGGAGATACTGCTCACGTACCTGAAGGAGACCTTTCAGTCCCTGAAGCGGTCCGCGGACAAGGTCCGGGGCTACCGCGGCGGCTACCTGCCGAATCTCAGGCGCGAGATCGAGCGGGGTTTGCGGGACGGATCGATTCAATGCGTCGTGTCGACCAACGCGCTGGAACTCGGCATCGACATCGGCCAGCTGTCGGCCTCCATCATGGCCGGTTATCCGGGCACCATCGCCTCGACCTGGCAGCAGGCGGGACGGTCCGGCCGCAGGGAATCCGTGTCCGTTTCGGTCCTGATCGCCTCGAGCGCCCCCCTGGACCAGTACGTGATACGGCACCACGACTATTTCTTCGACAGCCCGTCCGAGAACGGCATCGTGGATCCGGACAACCTGATCATTCTCACCGAGCACCTGAAATGCGCCGCGTTCGAGCTTCCCTTCCGGGAAGGGGAGCGTTTCGGCACCGATGCCACGGAGCAGCTGCTCCAGTACCTGGAGGAGCACGGCGTGCTCCACAGGGCCGGTGACGGCCAGTACCACTGGACCAGCGAATCCTACCCGGCCGAGGAGGTGAGCCTCCGCAGCGCGGCGCCGGACAACGTGGTCATCATCGACACGACCCGCGGAGAGCGCGTCATCGGTGAGGTGGACCTGTTCAGCGCGCCGGTCATGGTGCACGACGAGGCGATCTATCTGCACGAGGGGGAGCCCTACCACGTGGACAAGCTGGACTGGGACAGGCGGCAGGCCATGGTGCGTCGCGTCCGGTCCGACTACTACACGGACGCTCAGACCAAGACGGACATCCGGGTTTTGGACGAATTCGAGGAATCCCCGGTTCCCGGCGGGAAGAAGGGGCACGGCGAGGTCAGCGTGACCTGCGTCGCCACCCTGTACAAGAAAATCAAGTTCGGCACGCACGAGAACGTGGGATCGGGGCGCATTCACCTGCCCGAGATGACCATGCACACCACGGCCTACTGGTGGGAGCTGGACGAGCGCGTGCTGGAAGCGCTGAAGCTGACCGAATCCAGCCTGGGGGACGGCCTCAAGGCGGTGGCGAACCTGCTCGCCAACGTGGCGCCGATCTGGGTGATGACCGACCCCAACGATCTTCGCACGTTACCGATGCGGCGGTCGCCTTTCGCGGACAAGCCCACGGTGTATATCTATGAACACATCCCGGGAGGCGTGGGATACGGCAGAAAGCTGTACCAGAACCACGGCCTCATCCTGTCCGCGGCGCGGGACTTGATCCGGTCCTGCCATTGCGCGTCCGGCTGTCCGTCCTGCGTGGGGCCTACGCTCGAAGTGGGGGAGAAGGGGAAGGAAAGCGCCCTGCGGCTTCTGGAGTGGGGGATGGGATCCTGACGCGCGCTTGACCTCAGGAGAAATTCGCCGGTTCCGAAATTATTTTCGATTGATGATGGGTCTTTGACGGTTGAGGATCACTGAAGGCCTCGTCGTTCTCTTCAAATGGACGGGTTCTTCGGGAATGACCCATTCTTTCTGTTCCATCGTCAATCGAGAATGGATCGGTCCTCATTTGAAAAGTCGTTCGCCGGAAGCTTTCCCCCTATTCCGTCCCCCCGCCCCGCTTCAGCACCTCCACCTTCACGTCCACCACGCCCGCCCGGTCAGAACCGATGCGTTTCGCAGCGGCCCAGGAGAGGTCGATGATGCGGCCCTTCACAAACGGGCCGCGGTCGTTGATGCGGACCACGACGGAGCGGCCGTTGGAGAGATTCGTCACGCGGCACAGGGTGCCGAACGGAAGAGTGCGGTGCGCCGCGGTCAGCTGGTTCCGGTCGAAGACCTCCCCGCTGGCCGTTTTATTTCCGTGGAACCCGTCGCCGGTGCCGTAATGCGACGCCTTGCCGTATTGAACGTTCCGGTTCTGCCGGACGGACCTGTCTTCCGGAGGAGGCGGCGCGCACGAGAGAAGCGATGCGGAAAGCAAGGCAAGGAGCAGGCAGAGTGCGGGGAATCGGGTTCTCATAAGGCGTTTCGAATGCCGCCGGTTCGCGGGCCGTCAGCGGAAACCCGCGCCGTGACCGGCTTCAGATGTCCATCTGATACATCCGGTACGTCTTGTACACTTTTCCGCCCAGCATCTTCGCCGAACGGTTCATCATGGTGTTGGTCTCCAGAATCCACGACATCTCCCCCCGGTGGTATCCTTTTTTCATCGCGTTTCTCCAGGTGTCCAGATAGAGCACCGCGTCGATGCCTTTCTGCTGATGCGCGTGCACCACGCCGAGCGTGACGATACGGATCGTGTCGATTTTTCGGGCGTACCACAACAGCTTCAATAAACCGGTCGGGAAAAGACGCCCTTTGAGGCGGATCAGCGCCTGGTTCATGTCCGGTATGGAAAGCGCGAAACCGACCGGTTCGCCGGCGATTTCCGCGATCAGGCAGAGGTCCGGAACGACGGCCGCTTTCAGGTTTTTGGCCAGGTGGTCGAATTCCGCGTCCGTCATCGGCACGAATCCCCAGTTCCGGCTCCAGGCCTTGTTGTAGACGCGCTTGATCCTGTCGACTTCCTCGTCGAACCGTTTCATGTCGGCCGTGCGAATGGTGATGCCCTCTTTTTTCCGCACGGTTTCCGCCACGCGCACCAGCTTGTCCGGTATACCGCCGGAGGTGTCCGCGATATAGGCATAGAGATCCATCGCCTTCCGGAGGCCGAAGCGCTCATACAGGCCGGGGTAATAGGGGGGATTATAGGTCATCATGATCACGGGCGGAGAGTCAAAGGCGTCGATCAGGCAGCCGCAGTCCTCGTTCTGCGACGGATTCACCGGACCGCGCATCACGTTCCGGCCCTTTTCCTTCAGCCACGAACGCGCGGCGCCGAGCAGTCCGGCGGACACGGCTTCGTCCTCCTCGGACTCGAAAAAACCGAAGAATCCGACGCGATCCGCGTGGAACTCGTTGTGCGCGTGATCGACCAGCGCGGCGATCCGACCGGCGGGCCGGCCGTCACGGATCGCGAGGAAGAACCTGGAGTCCGCGTGGCGGTAGAACGGATGTTTCAGGGGGTCGAGAAGCACCTTCTGGTCCCGGATGAGCGGGGGCACCCAGTTCGGATCGTTCCGGTAGAAGCGGTAGGGAAACCTCAGGAACGCGTTCCATTCCTTCCGGTTCGTAACAGTCAGGATGGTGAGGGATCCGGACGGCATGGGAATCCTCCGAATGACGCATATCACGCCGGAAGGGGATAAGATCCGGCCGCGGAATCCGGCCGGAGAACGGGTCAGATGATCCCGAACTGCTTTCCCAGCTTGGCGAAAATTTCCAGCACGCGGTCGAGTTCCGAATCGGTGTGCGTGGCCATGTAACTGGTGCGGATCAGCGCCTGGCCCGGGGGCACGGCCGGACTCACGGTGGGATTCGCGAAGACCCCGTTCTCGAACAGCAGTTTCCAGAACATGAAACAGCGTTCGTCATCCCCGACGATGATGGGGATGATGGGCGTTTCGCTGGGGCCCGTCTCGAAACCGAGGCTCTTGTAGCCCGCGAGCATCTTGCGCGTGTTTTTCCATAGCTGTTCGAGACGTTCCGGCTCCGATTCGATCACATCGAGGCAGGCCAGAACGGTGGCCACGGCCGCCGGCGGCATGCTGGCGGAGAAAATCAGGGCCCGGGCGTGGTGCTTGATGTAGTGAATGGTCGTTTCGTCGCCGGCCAGGAAGCCGCCGAGGGACGCGAAAGACTTGCTGAACGTGCCCATGCTGACGTCAATGGCGTCTTCCATGCCCCAGTGTTCGCCGGTCCCCCGGCCGTGTTTCCCCAGCACGCCGATGGAGTGGGCGTCGTCGATGTACACGCGCGCGCCGTACTGCTTCGCCAGGTCCGCCAGCCTGGGCAGGTTGACGATGTCGCCTTCCATGCTGAACACCCCGTCCGTCGCGATCAGCTTGCCCTTGTCCGTTCCGGCGTGGGAGCGCAGGACGCGTTCCAGATCGTGCATGTCGTTGTGCCTGTATTTGACCGTCTTCCCGAACGCGAGACGGCATCCGTCCACGATGGACGCGTGGTCGGTGCGGTCGGTGAACACCAGGTCGTCCTTGCCGACCAGCGTCGAGAGGGCCCCCTGGTTGGTCTGAAAACCGGTGCTGAAACAGACCGCCGCCTCCCGTTTCATGAACCGGGCCAGCCGTTCCTCGAGTTCGATGTGGATGTCCAGGGTGCCGTTCAGGAACCGGGATCCCGTGCACCCGGATCCGTATTTTTTCGTGGCCGCAACGGCCGCTTCGACAACCTTGGGGTGCCCGGTGAGGCCCAGGTAATTGTTGGATCCGACCATGATCATCATTTTTCCGTCGATCATCACCTCGGAACCTGGACCGGATTGAATCGCGCGGAAATAGGGATAAAGGCCTGCGGCCATGGCATCCCTGGCGCGGGTGAAATTCCTGCATTTTTCGAATAAATCCACGCGATACTCCTTGGGCTGGGCTGGAAATATTTGTGAATGCTTAAAATAATCAAGAATTCAGGCATTGTCAACCCTTAAATTGGGATTGGACTTGCGAAAAGCCGGGCAATTTTGTATACTGTTCAGACAGTTCCGCGGAGAACGGGTTTGAAGAAAGTCCTGGTCACCGGCTCAAACGGTTTCATCGGCAGTCACATGGTCGAAGCCCTGCTTCGGAATGGATTCGCCGTTCGCTGTCTGATCCGCCGATCGAGCGACCGGACTTGGCTCAGCGGCCTGGACGTGGAGTTTCACGAAGGCGACCTGAGGGATCCGGCTTCGCTTGAAACCGCAGTGACGGGTGTCGACTGGATCTTTCACCTCGCCGGATGCACCAAAGCCTCGAGCCGGGAGGCTTTCATGGCCGCGAACGCTGAGGGGACAGCCAATCTGCTCCGCGCGGCCGCCCGGTCGGGAAACCGCGTCCGCCGGTTCATCTATGTTTCCTCCATCGCCGCGGCCGGGCCGGATCCCGGGGACAGGCCGCTGACCGAGGAGGATCCGCCCCGTCCCGTGACCTGGTACGGCGAGAGCAAGCTGGAAGGGGAGCGGATCACCCAGTCGTTCCGCGACCGGATACCCGTGACCGTCATCAGGCCCCCCGTGGTGTTCGGCCCCCGCGATACGGACGTGCTCCGGTTTTTCAAGTCCGTGAGACTCGGTTTCATCCCCGCTCTGGGAGGAAAGGATTCCTGGGCGGGTTTTGTGTATGTCGAGGATCTCGCGGCCGGATTGATCGCGGCCGCGGATTCCGAAGCGGCCGCCGGCCGCACCTATTTTCTCGCGACCGAAGGCGCCTTCTCCTGGACCGAGTTCGGCCGGTGCATCGGGCGGAGCCTGGGAAGGAGAGCCTTCCGCGTGCCGGTGCCGAAACCGTTCCTGGTCGGCCTGCTCCTGTTTCACGAGGCCGCCGGCAGACTCCGGGGCCGCATGGGGATTCTCAACCTGGGCAAATACCCCGAATACCGGAACCGTTTCTGGCGCTGCGACGCTTCGGCCGCGCGGCGTGAGTTCGGCTTCCAGCCCTCCGTGCCTCTGAAGGAAGCCGTGGACCGGACCGTCCGCTGGTACCGGGAGGCCGGATGGATGTGAGCGACGCGGCTGTCATTCTCACCGCGGCCGGTTCCGAAGCGGACGCGGTCCGCATTGGACGCGCGCTGGTTTCCGAAGGGCTTGCCGCCTGCGCAAACGTCATTCCCTCGGCCCGCTCCCTGTACGTCTGGAAAGGCGTTCTGTGCGACGAGCGCGAGGCCCTTCTGATCATCAAAAGCCGACGGGACCTGTTCGCCGCGATCCGCGAACGCATCCGGTCCCTGCATGCCTACGAACTGCCCGAAGTGATCATGCTGCCGGTGCAGGACGGGGACGAAACCTACCTCGAATGGATCCGGGCCGCCACGCGGCGGGACGGATCTGGAACGGAGAATCCATGATGCGGATTCCGCCCCCCCGCCTGAAGGACCTGTTCGACGGATTCGCGTCCCGGACTGTTCTCGTGGTCGGGGACGTGATGCTGGACCGGTACGTCTGGGGCCGTGTTTCAAGGATTTCCCCGGAAGCGCCGGTTCCGGTCGTGGAAATCGAACGGGAATCCTTCATGCTCGGGGGCGCGGCCAACGTGACCCATAATGTGAGCGCTCTCGGCGCGGGCGTGATCCCCGTCGGACTGGTCGGCCCGGATCCGGAAGGACTGGCGGTCAAGCGTCTGTTCGAGGATCTCGGCTTCCCCGCCGACGGGCTCATCACCGATCCGGAGCGCCCCACCACGATGAAAACGCGCATCCTGGCCCATCACCAGCACGTGGTGCGCACGGACCGGGAGACGCGGACTCCGATCTCCGGGGAAATCGAGACCCGGATCGCGGCTTTCATCGAATCGAAAATGGGCTGTCTGGACGCCGTCATCCTGGAGGACTACAACAAGGGCCTGCTGTCACCCGGGCTGATCGGCCGCATCGTACGAATGGCCGCCGCCGCGGGAAAACCCGTTTTTGTGGATCCGAAATCCGACCATTTTTTCGAATATCGCGGCGTCACGCTCTTCAAGCCCAACCGCAAGGAAGCCTCGGAACAGCTTGGATTCGACCTGAAATCCGAGGATTCGCTCCGCAGGGCGCTGGCGCTTCTGATCGAACGGCTGGACTGCGGGGGCGCGCTCATCACACTGGGCGAAGACGGCATGGTCCTTCAGCAAAACGGCGGGGAATTCCGGAAGGTGCCGACGCGCGCCAAGGCGGTTCACGACGTTTCCGGCGCGGGGGACACGGTGATCGCGACCATGGCCGTGGCCATGGCCGCGGGCGCGGGATTCGAAGAAGCGGCGGTCATCGCCAATCACGCCGCGGGGGATGTTTGCGGCGAAGTGGGGGTGGTTCCGGTGAACCGGGCCCGTCTCCTGCGTAATCTGCTGGATGAGGGCGGCTGACCGCGCCGGTCTCTGCGTTGTTTCGTTCTCTTATCGAGGAGAGCCCTGATGCTTTCGACCATCATCCCCATTCTGCTCATGGCCCTGATCCTGGTGGTTCTGGTCCTGAAGCCGGAACTCGGCATGCAGTTCAAGGCATTCACCGAAAAGTCGCTATTCGACGCGGAATGGAAGCCCTCCAGCCGCGGGACCCGCCTGCGCTTCGTGGCGGCCGGCATTTTCATAGAAGCGGTGTTTCTGTTCGTGCTGATCGCGCTGCTGGTCGCCAGGTGAAAAGGCAACAGGCCGGCACCTTCACAACGGCCGGCCTGTCACAGGGAGGGAGAGAAACCAACGTGGATTTTTTGGCAGGTACATTGCTGTGTACGCACGCGCGAATAAAAAGGTTCCGGCGGCAGGCGGAAAATGACAATTTGTGACAATTTCACGCCAACCGCCCCTTCCGGTCGGGCTCGCATGCCTCGAAACCGCGATTGTTCGGGAACCCGGCCGAACCCGTCCAGCCATCCGGATCGCTTCCGGACGAAACCCCAGCCAACCCGGCCATCGGAATGACGACAGACGTATTCATCCTCTACACCGGCGGGACCATCGGCATGGGCCCCAGAGAACCGGAGGATCCGTCCAGCCCGCTGGAACCCAAATCCATCGGCGAATTGTTCCGGTTTCTTCCGGATTTCAGCCTGTACGGGGAAAAAAGGGGCGGCCGGTACCGGAACGACGGCCCGAATCCACGGGCGGTCGAGGCCGGCCGCGGCGGGCTTCCGTTTCTCGAGCTGGACAACGGGAACACCATCCGTTTCGGAAGCGCCTCGTTCGAGCGGCCGGTCGATTCCTCGGACGTGGGACCGTCCGACTGGCGCCGGATGGCGGAGACCATTGCGTCCGTGTACGGCGACTACGACGGATTTGTGATTCTGCACGGCACGGACACCATGGCCTACACCGCCTCGGCCCTGAGTTTTATGCTGCAGAATCTGGGCAAACCGGTGGTGATCACCGGATCCCAGCTGCCGGTGTCCGCCGTCCGGACGGACGCAGTGTTGAACCTGATGAACGCGGTTTTCATCGCGGGCTACCAGGCCGCGGACCTGCCGCTCGTCCCGGAGGTGGTCATCGTGTTCGCGGACCGGATCGTGCGGGGATGCCGCGCCAGCAAGGTGAGCACTTCGGACTGGGCCGGCATCGATTCGCCGAACGCGCCCCTGCTCGGCACGATCGGAGAGCGGATCAAGATCCGGCAGGAAGCGGTCCGTCCCGTCCCGGAACGGCCCTTCGCCCTGAACCCGGCTCTCGACGAGAACGTCTTCATCATTGATCTATTCCCGGGATTCAGGAGCGACCGGATCGAAGGCCTGTTCCGGAATCCCGACATCCGGGGGTACATTCTGCGCACGTACGGAACCGGGAACATACCGAACGACGGCGCGCTTCTCGGGCTGATCCGGGACGCGATCGAAGCCGGCAAGATCGTCATGAACCTCAGTCAGTGCGGCACCGGAATGGTGGAGATGGGATTGTACGCGGCGAGCAGCGAGTTGATCGATCTCGGCATACTCAGCGGACTCGACATGACCCGCGAAGCGGCCGTCACCAAGATGATGTGGATTCTCGGATCCGGAGCCGGCCGCCCCGAACAGGAACTGCAGATCGACCATCGCGGGGAGCAGTCCGGGAGCCTGTTTCATCTCTTCTTCGGACGCCTTCCGAAGGAGGATGCGGCGGCCGCCTGCAGGCGATCCCTCATCCCCGACGCCCGCCTGAACCGGGCGCGCATCTCGCGATCGAGCCTCCGGATATCGAACCTGGGCCTGGAAGGCGCGGCCCCTGGTGAGCGGTCGACCCTGCACGCGTACCTGAACCTCCCGGAAACGGATCACCGGACTCCGGCGGACGGCGAAAAGCGGATCGCGACCCTTGAATTCGAGTGGAACGGCAGGCCGGAGACACGCATCAAGGTCGTGACCCGGAAGACGCAGGCCGCAATCGGGGAGGGCGAGGTCGCGCTCACGCTGGTCAGCGGTCGCCCGGAACACCGGTTCCATTTCTCCGGGCTTCATCTGGAAATACTCGCCACCGCCTGAGCGCCGATCCGCGCCCGGAGACCCGGGAGACGGTCCGCGATCCGATTTCCCCGTGTCCGGACCCGCGCCGGACGGCGGAACCGCATCCTCGCACGGGAGGAGCTCATGAAGCGCATCACGGTTTTCGCGGCGGCGCTGGCCGCATCACTCAGTATAGGAAAAGACATGTCTTTCCGAATCCAGTCCGCCCGTATCCAATCCGGGTCCGGCGTGGAAATCATCCTGGCCGGCGCGGTGCCGACGCTGTCGGCAGGGGACATTTCCCTCAGCGACGGACTGTCCCTTCTCTCCGCGCATCAGGAGGGGAACCGCCTTTTTCTGAAAACATCACCCGTGGATCCGCGGAAAAACTACCGCGTCCGCATACGCGATGCCGGGGAGAAGGAATTGCTGGCGGACGGCGTGCTCGATTCACTGGTTTCGAACAAGCCTCTGGGGTGCGTCCGCGAGTCCGGCGGTCTCGCGTTCCGCGTCTTCGCGCCCCGGGCGCTTTCCGTTCAGCTCGCGCTGTACGGCCGTTTCGACGACCCCGTCTGCCGGCTGGCCGGCATGACGCGGGACGCGGACGGCGTGTGGGAGGCATTCCTGCCCGATCCGCCCCCGGAAGGCTGGTACGGATACCGGGTTTCCGGACCCGCCGGAGAGTCCGAAATGTTCCTCCCGGACGTGACCGTCGCGGATCCCTACGGCCTGGCCCTGGCGACGCGCAACACCTACCTGCACGAGGCCCGGACGAAGATCCCTTCCGGATCCCCCTTTGACTGGCAGGGGGACCGGTGGCTCTCTCCGCCGATGGAGGACCTGGTCATCTACGAGATGCACGTCCGCGACATGACCGCGCATCCGAGCTCCGGGGTCGACCCGTCGCTCCGGGGGACCTATGCGGGGCTGGTTCAGGCCGGGCGTCCGGGCGGCATCGACTACATCGCATCGCTCGGGGTCAACGCGGTCGAATTCCTGCCCGTCCAGGAATTCGCCAACATCGAGATCGACTACAGGAACCCCTCGCTCAAGCTCTACAACGACTGGAATCCGTACGCCCGGAACCACTGGGGATACATGACATCCGCGTTTTTCGCGCCCGAATCGTACTACGCGTCCGACGGTTCGGTCGACTGCGGCGGGTGGAGCGGCGTCCGCGGGGCGGGTCAGAACGAATTGAAGGAGGCGATCCGCGCCTTTCACCGCCGGGGTATCGCCGTCATTCTCGATGTCGTGTACAACCACGTGTCCAATTACGACCTGAATCCGCTCAAGTATATCGACAAAAAATATTATTTCCGGCTGGACGACGACGGCCGATTCATCCAGACGAGCGGATGCGGGAACGATCTGAAAACCGAACGGCCCATGACGCGGCGGCTCATCGTGGAGAGCCTGCTCTATTGGATGCGGGAATACCACGTCGACGGATTCCGTTTCGACCTGGCCACGATGATCGATGCCGGCACCCTCGACGCCGTCACCCGCGAGACCCGCAGGCTCAATCCCGGCGTCATTCTCATCGCGGAACCCTGGGGAGGCGGAGCGTACGGCCAGGAGCAATTCTCCCGGCGGGGATGGGGCGCCTGGAACGACCTTTTCCGGAACGGGGTGAAGGGCCAGAATCCCCGTGACGGGCTCGGTTTCATTTTCGGGAAATGGCAGGGATCGAATTCTCCGGAATCGATCCGGCGCTACGTGAAAGGCACGCTCGCCGCCGAAGGCGGACCCTTCCATCACCACAGTCATTCCGTGAATTATCTCGAGTCCCACGACGACCACACGATCGGCGATTTCATACGGATCGGGCTCGGGGAGGTCGGGGAGGAAACCGTGATCACGGACCTGGACGGCCACGCCCGGATCTCCGGCCGGTCCCTGGCGCTGAACCGGCTGGCGGCGCTTTTCCTCTTCACCAGCCGCGGGCCTGTGATGCTGCACGAGGGCCAGGAATTCGCCAGAAGCAAGGTGATCGCCGAAACCGGCGTCCCGGACAGCCGGATCGGACGCATCGATCACAACAGCTACAACAAGGACAACGAGACGAATTGGATCCGCTTCGACCACGCTGAGGCGAACCGCCCGCTTCTGGACTATTACCGGGGTCTGACCGCCGTTCGGAATCGTTACCCGATGCTCCGGCGGGCGGCCCCGGAGGAGATCGAATTCCTGCCTTCCAGGGATCCGCTGCGTCTGGCCTGGCGGATACGGCCGGGCGACTCCGCGGAGAAGTCGATGCTGGCCGCGTTCAACGGATGTCCGGACTCCGATTGGGACATGGCGCTTCCGAAGGGTCACTGGAGCCTTCTGGCGGACGGGGAGAAGGCTTCCGTCTCCCCCCTGAAACGGAACCAGTCCGGAGTCATCCGGATTCCTCCATCCTCCGGGGTTCTGTTGGTCGCGGAATGAACGGAAAACCGGGTTGATTTAACCCGTTAATTTCGTTATATTAAAAGTCTATATGGACAGTGCGGGCATGACAACGGGTTTTTTCCCCTTTCCCGACGCGGTGATCCTCGACTGCGAAACCACCGGTCTGGATCCGGAAAAGGACGCCGTGATTGAAATCGGCGCGGTCCGCATCGCGCCCGATGGAACCGAACGCCGTTGGGAGAGCCTGTTCAATCCTGGCATTCCCATACCCGCGTCCATCACCCTGTTGACCGGCATTTCGGACTCGGATTGCGCGGGCCGCCCCTCCATCCGGGACGCCCTGCCCGATTTCTGGAAATGGATGGAGGGCGCCTGGGTGATCGGTCACCAGGTTTCCTTTGATCTCTCCTTTCTCTCCGCGGAGCGGGCCCGATCCTGTCCCGATCTGCCGCCGGTGAACCCCGGTCGCGTGATCGACACACTCGAACTCTCCAGACTGCTTTTCCCGTTCCTGCCGAATCACCGCCTCGAAACCATCGCCGCCTCCCTCGGCGTTGACCCCGGCCGGCAGCACCGCGCCCTGGACGACGCGGCGGCCACGGCCGCCGTGTTTCGGGCCATGATCGGCCGTCTGCTCGAGCTGGACGCCGCCGTCGTCAACGACGTGCGCCGCATGCTGAACGGGGCCGGGGACGGGCTCCGTTTTCTTTTTGACGACCTGGCCGCCATTCCCGGCCGGAAGCCGAAAGACCCGGAAGGGACCGGTCCGGCGCCGGTGAATGTTCTGGGCGCGCGGGTGCCGCTCCGCGGGGACGGGGAGACTGAAACGATCCGGATGGATCCCGGCGAGGTGTCTGCTTTCTTCTCGCCTGAAGGGCCGCTGGCCGGCCGCATGACTTCGTATGAACCCCGGAAGTCCCAGGTCGAGATGGCCGCGGCCGTGGCCCGGGCATTCAACGAGGACGGCATTCTCGTGGCCGAGGCGGGGACCGGAGTGGGCAAGTCTCTGGCGTACCTGGTTCCGGCGGTTTTCTGGGCTCAGGCCAATCCGGCGGACCGGGTGGTGATCGCCACGGCCACGAAAACCCTGCAGGATCAGCTCTTCTACAAGGACATCCCCCAGGTGATGGCGTCCGCGCCGAAATCCTTCTGCGCCGTGCTTCTGAAAGGACGGTCGAATTACCTGTGCCCGGTGCGTTACCGGACGCTCATGGACCGCATCGAGGACAAACTGCCCGCCGGATTGCGCCGGAGACTCATTCCCCTCGCGCTCTGGAGGACGCTCACGCGAACGGGCGACATCGAGGAGAATCCCGGTTTCCACCGGGATTCCGCGGAATCCCTCTGGACCCTGGTCAACAGCGAATCAAGCCGTTGCGCGGGCGCGGCCTGCGGAGACTCGGCCTGCCACGTCCAGAACGTCCACCGCGCGGCCAAATCGGCGAACCTGCTGGTCATCAATCACGCCCTGCTCTTCTCATCGATCGGCCGCAACCGCTCGTCGCTGGGCGAATTCGAAACCCTGGTCCTGGACGAGGCGCATCAGATCGAAAAATCCGCGTCCCAGCACCTGGGGGTCAGTCTTCAGCCCTCGCTGTTCTCCGAAATCGCCGGATGGCTCCACCACGCGAAACCCTCCGAAACAGGGCTTCTGGTGTCGCTCAAGCGCGTGATATCCGATTCCGTCCATGGCCTGCTGCCGGATTCCGATCCTGACCGGTCCATCACGGACCGCCTCCGCGAGGCGGCGCACGATCTCACGGCCGCGTCCGGATCTTTCTTCAGGGATCTGGGCGCGATTCCCGCGCTGGCATCGGCCGCGGCCGCGGAGAACGCGCGCTGGACGCGTGTCCGGCTCCGCCGCAGTCCGGCCTCGCTCGTCCCGGCTTCCTTCGAAGGACTGCTTCAGGCGGTCGGACGCCTGCGCTTTCAGGCCGGAGACGCGCTGAACCGGCTCCGGATCAAATCGCTGGACCGGAACGGGGAAGGGGAGGCCCTCAGCCGGGAGCTCGGTTTCCTCCAGGACCGCCTGTCGGATCTCGAGGAATCCATCTCCCATTTCCGGAAGGCGGATCCCGAAAAGCACGCCCTCTGGTGCGAATGGACCGAACACGACGGCCGTCAGGAACTGGTGCTCCGCTCGGTTCCCGTGGACATCGCCTCCCTGCTGGCGAACCGTCTGTTTCCCAGGCTGAAACGGGCCGTTCTGACTTCGGCGACGCTCACGGTCGACGAGCGGTTCGACTACCTGATGTTCCGATGGGGGCTGAACTGGCTGGAAGCCGACCGGATCACGGCCCGCGCGTTCGGGTCGCCCTTCAATTTCCACGAGCAGAGCCTGCTGCTCGTGCCGACCTATCTGTCCCACCCCAAGGACGGCCGTTTCACCCGGGACCTCGCCGACCTTCTGGTGCGGCTCCACGACCGTCACAAGCGCGGCACGCTTGTTCTGTTCACGTCCTATGCGATGCTTCGGTCCGTGCGCGAGGCCGTGCTTCCGTCCTTCGAGGAGCGGGGCGTAAGACTGCTGGCGCAGGGCACGGACGGATCGCGCACGACCCTGCTCCGGGCCTTCCGGGAGAGGCCGGGTTCCGTGCTGCTGGGCACGTCGAGTTTCTGGGAGGGGGTCGATGTACCGGGCCCGGCGCTCGAACTGCTGGTGATCACGAAAATTCCGTTCGACGTGCCGACCGACCCGCTCATCGAGGCGCGGATGGAGAAGATCCAGTCCGATTCCGGAAACGGATTTCTCAATTACGCGGTTCCCGAGGCCGTGTTCCGCCTGCGCCAGGGATTCGGCCGGCTGATCCGCACGGCGGAGGACCGCGGCGCGGTTCTGATGCTCGATCCCAGGACCACGCGGACGCCGTACGGTTCGATGTTTCTGAATTCCCTGCCCGTCGACGCGACCCTGTGCGGCGACGAAAGCGCCCTGTTCTCAGCGCTGGATCAATGGTTCACTTCTAATTGAAAAGGCCAAGCCCATGGAAAACAAGATCCGGATGGAAGGTCTGACCTTCGACGATATCCTGCTGATTCCGGCGAAATCGGACGTCCTCCCGAGGGAAGTCGACCTGAGCACGCAGTTGACCCGGCGGATCCGGCTGAACGTGCCGATCCTCTCGGCGGCCATGGACACGGTGACGGAATCTCGGCTCGCCATCGCCATCGCGCGCGAGGGCGGCCTCGGGTTCATTCACAAGAATCTGTCCATCGACCGCCAGGCGGCGGAGGTCGACAAGGTCAAACGTTCCGAAAGCGGCATGATCACGGACCCGCTTTCGCTCCCGCCCGACAAGACCCTCACCGACGCGCTGAACCTCATGCACCAGTACCACATCTCCGGGATTCCGATCGTGGAGGGATCGAGGCTCGTCGGCATCCTCACGAACCGCGACATCCGGTTCGAAACCGACATGAGCCAGCCCATCCGGAACGTCATGACCAAGGACAACCTCGTGACCGCCGCGGTCGGCACCACGCTGGAGGAGGCGGAAAAGATCCTCCAGAAGCACCGGATCGAAAAGCTGCCGATCCTGGACGGACAGGGCAACATCCGCGGCCTGATCACGGTGAAGGACATCCAGAAACGCAAGGCGTTTCCGCGCGCGGCGAAGGACGAGAAGGGCCGCCTCCTGGTCGGCGCGGCCGTGGGCGTCGGCCCCGAAACCCTCCCGCGCGTCGAAGCCCTGAAAGCCGCCGGCGCGGATGTCGTGTGCGTCGACACATCGCACGGGCATTCGGACAATGTGCTCAGCACCGTCCGCGCGATCAAGAAAGCGTTTCCCGACCTGGACCTCGTGGGCGGCAACGTGGCCACGCTCGAGGGCACGGAGGCGCTCATCGACGCCGGCGTCGACGCCGTCAAGGTCGGCATCGGACCGGGATCCATCTGCACCACCCGCGTCGTGGCCGGCGTCGGGGTTCCCCAGCTCACCGCGGTGCTCGAGTGCAGGAAGGCCTGCGGCCGCAGAAACGTCCCCCTGATCTCGGACGGCGGAATCCGCTACTCGGGCGATATCGCGAAAGCGATCGCGGCGGGAGCGGATTCGATCATGGTCGGGTCGCTGTTCGCCGGCGTGGAGGAAAGCCCGGGAGAAATGGTCCTGCTGGAGGGCAGGAGCTACAAGGTCTACCGCGGAATGGGTTCGCTCGGCGCCATGGCCGACGGCAGCGCGGACCGGTATTTTCAGAACGAGCGGGACATCTCGAAATTCGTGCCGGAGGGAATCGAGGGGCGGGTCTCGTTCAAAGGCAAACTCAGCGACGTCGTGTACCAGCTGATCGGGGGCGTCCGGCAGGCGATGGGGTATTGCGGAGTCCGAACGCTGAAGGAGATGCAGGAAAAGACCCGTTTCGTGAAGATCACGGACGCGGGCATCAAGGAAAGCCATCCGCACGACATCACCATCACGAAGGAAGCGCCGAATTACCAGAGGTGGTAACAAAAACCGGGAAGACCGTCCTTTCTCCGCGTCCGCGGACCAAAGAACGGCCTTCCCGATCGGGTTGACGGTCCGGGAGGCTCTACTTCTTGCGGACCGACGCGGCCAGCCTGGACTTCAGATTGGCCGCCTTGTTCTTGTGGATGATTTTCTTCGCGGCCAGACGGTCCAGAAGCGCGGACGTTTTGATCAGTTCCTGTTTCGCGGCTTCCTGATTCTCGGCAGTCCGGACCTTCTTCACGGCGGTTTTCAGACGCGAGCGCTGGAGAACGTTCCGGGCTCTCGCGCGCTCGTTCTGTCTCGCCCGTTTGATGACTGATTTCTTTTTCTTGATGGTGGGCATGATGTCCTCTCAGAAGGAATTCTTCGACCTTTTGGCCGAAGTCGGTTATTATTAAAACTTTAAAATATACGAAAGGTTTCACCTTTTGTCAAGCGGATCGTCATGAATTCGGCAGTCTGGATAGCGCCTGCCCTGATCGTCCCTGCGGCGCTCCTGCTGGGCCGTTACACGGTCCGGGTCCGTTTCGAGAAGGCCTCCGGCCCTTTCCGGTTCGCATTGTCCCTGCGGACCGCGGTTTCGAGTTGCGGTCTGGACTATGACACGGCCGCGGGCGGCTTGAGGCTCATCCTGCTGAACCGTCCGCTTCCCCTGCCGGTTTCGCGGAAACCGGCCCGCCGCGAGCCGGATCGCGAAGAATCCCCTTCGGAATCCCCGGATGGGAGCTCCCGAATGACCGTCCCGGGCATCCGCGCCTGGAAGGAAATACTGGAGACATCCGGCCAGGTTCTCCGGCGGTTGAGGAGAACGGTCCAAATGCGTCGCGTGACGGTTCGTTTCTCGGCGGGCGACCCGGCCTGGACCGGCATGCTCGCGGGACTGGCCGGCGCCGTGTCGGCCTTCACGGACGCGGACACCAAAACCGAATGGATTCCCGATTTCCGGTCCGTTGCCGCCTCCGCATCCGCGGAAATCGAGGCGCGGTTCGTCATGGCCCGCTTCCTGGGCGCCGGGCTCGGCGGCGGTTTTCGCCTGGCTTCCGTCATCCGGAGAAACCGGTAGATCCGCCTCATTCCGTCACCAGAAGGAGAGAGTCATGGTCATCGAACAACTGGCAAAAACCGTCCTGTCTGAACTCAAGCGGATCACCCAGACCGAAACCATCGTGGGCGAACCCATCACGGCCGGCGGCGTGACGCTCATTCCGGTTTCGCGGGTTTCGGTCGGATTCGGGGTCGGGGGCGCCAATTCCAAAGAGAAAAACCGCGAAGGCGAAGCCACGGGCGGCGGGGTTCTCATCGAACCGGTCGCCTTTATCGCCATCAGCGGCGAAAAGGCCGAACTTCTCTCCCTGCGCAAGGAGAGCGTGGCATTCGGCCAGGTCGTGGATCTCATCCCCGAAGTGCTCTCGAAAATCCGGGAGATGCGGCAAACCAGGGAATCCGCACCCGAAAAGAAAGATTGAAGGAAAAGACATGGCCCAGCAGGAACTGTTCGACGCCCCGTCCGAAGACAAAACGCGGCGGCGGGTCAAGGAACTGGACGCCGAGATCGAAACCGCGCTGAAGCGCGGTGATTTCGTCCGGGCCCGGACCCTGACGGACCAGCAGTCCGAGCTGCTCAGGCGGCTGCTCGACAGCGATGAGACGGAGCGCCCGTGAGCGGCGTGACCATCCGCGTCCGGAGGGAGCCCGGATGCGAGGATCTGCCGCTGCCGGCCTACCAGACGGACGGCGCGTCCGGCATGGACCTGCTCGCGGCGGTGGGCGAAACGGTCACGATTGAACCCGGCGCCTGGTGCATGATCCCCACCGGAATCCGGATCGCGGTCCCGGAGGGAATGGAGGCGCAGGTGCGGCCGAGGAGCGGGCTGGCGTTCCGCAGCGGCATCGGCGTTCTCAACGCGCCGGGAACCGTGGATTCGGATTACCGGGGCGTGGTGTCCGTGATTCTGTTCAATTTCGGGAAAGAGCCGTTCCGCGTCCGCAGGGGGGACCGGGTCGCCCAGCTGGTCATCCAGCGGATCGTGCGGGCGGAATGGATCGAATCCGCCGAGCTCGGCGAGACCGGACGCGATTCCGGAGGCTTCGGCTCCACAGGAGTTTGATCCCAATCGGCCGGGCGAGCCGGCCGGCGCGAGGAGAAATCCATGACCGAATTCACGGCTCCGCTCCGGACAGGCGACATGCCGGTCCCGGAATTCAGGGAAAACGGTCGCGCGGTCCTGGAATGGATCGCCTCCTACCTCGATTCCGTCGGGGACAGGCCGGTCCTTCCGCCCGTCCGGCCCGGTGACATCCTGAACCGCCTGCCTGCGGAGATGCCGGAGAAGCCGGAGCCGTTCGACGCGATTCTGGGCGATTTCGACGGTCTCATCGCGCCCGGCGTCACCCACTGGAACCATCCCGGTTTCTTCGCCTACTTCCCGTCCTGCGCGAGCGGCCCCGGCATTCTCGGGGAATTTCTCGCCGCGGCACTGGGCGTCAACGCCATGCTGTGGAGAACATCGCCCGCGGCCACGGAACTGGAGCGGCGGGTTCTCGAATGGCTGGCCGGCCTGGTTGGATTGCCGGGAACCTTCCGCGGCATCCTGTACGACACGGCTTCGGTCAGCACGCTGCACGCCATCGCGGCGGCGCGGGAGGCCTGCGGACTTCCCCTTCGGACGGAGGGACTGGCCGGTTCGCGTCCCCTGAATCTGTACGCTTCGGAACTCGCCCATTCATCCGTAGAAAAGGCGGCCATCTGCCTCGGCGTCGGATCCTCGAATCTCCGGAAAATCCCGGCGGACGAGTTGGGCCGCATGGACGCCGGCGCGCTCGCCGCGGAAATCCGACGGGACCGGTCGGAGGGACGCGTCCCATTCTGCGTGGTCGCCACCATCGGCACCACGTCCGTCACCTCCGTCGATCCGGTGAAAGAAATCGCGGGCCTGTGCCGGTCCGAGAACCTGTGGCTGCACGTGGACGCCGCGTACGCCGGCGCCGCGGCCGCCCTGCCCGAGCTGCGGGACCGGTTCGATGGCTGGGATCAGGCCGACTCGATCGTCCTGAATCCCCACAAGTGGCTCTTCACACCCATGGACTGCAGCGCGTTTTTCACCCGCAGGCCCGAGGTTCTCAGGGCCGCTTTCTCCCTGGTCCCCGAATACCTGAAGAGCGGGGAGGACGAGGACAATCTGATGGATTACGGGATCCAGCTCGGCCGGCGTTTCCGGGCACTCAAGCTGTGGTTCGTCCTGCGGTATTTCGGACGGGAGGGCATTCAGGCCCGGCTGCGCGAGCACATCCGCATCGCCCGGCATTTCGCGGGGTGGGTGGACGAGCACCCGGATTTCGAACGCACCGCGCCCGCGCCTTTCTCCACCGTGTGCTTCCGCGCCGCGCCCGAGGGGGTGCCGGAGGAATCGCTGGACGAACTCAACCGGAGGCTTCTCGATTCCGTCAACGGGACCGGTGAAATTCTTCTCTCGCACACACGCTACCGGGGCCAGTTCTGCCTGCGGCTTTCCGTAGGCAACATCCGGACCGAGGAACGGCACGCGCACGACGCCTGGGCGCTGATTCAGCACGCGCTGACCAAACTGAAGGGAACGGCGCCGGGAGCAGGCGCCATCGAGCGGTCCGCAGCCGGATCGTGAACCGCGGTTACCGGTTCCCTCCGGGGACGGCAGGCCCTGGCCCGATTTTACTGAAATGAATCGGATGCCTCGCGCATCGCGGGGTCTTCAACCAGAAGAAATAGAACCGACTGGTCCCGCACAGCGGGCCGCGGGGAGCTTCAATCCATCTTTCGAAAGAATGACCCCCAAAAAAAGACCCCGGAGTCCTGAGGACCCCGGGGTCTTTTCGTCCGATCGGGCGTCTCAGGCGCCGGTCCAGACTTCCTTGTACTGGTATTTCAGCCTGAGGGTTTCCAGGAGCTGACGGTACGCCGTCTGCTGTTTCCGGTTCATGATCTCGCGGGTGATGCGCTCCTTGACGGCCGTGAGGGGCTTCGATTCGCCGCTCCGGCGGACCACCTTCATGATGTGAAACCCGAACTGCGTTTCGAACACGGGGCTCAGCCCGCCGATGGGCAGGGAGAATGCCAGGCTGTCGAAAGCGGGCACCATGGCGCCCCGCTCGAAATTCTCGTACAGGCCGCCGGTCTTCTGGGAGCCCGGGTCCTCGGTGAACTCGCGCGCCAGCTTCCCGAAATCCTCGCCCTTGGCCGCGCGCTGGCGGATGCCCTCCATCTTCCCGCGGATGGCCTCCCGTTCGGCGGGCGATTTTCCCTGCGTGGACAGAAGAATGTGCCGCACCGTCGCGAGGCGGTCGCCCCCGTAGGCCGCCTGAACTTCGGAGTCCGCCACGGTCACGTTCTTCTCGACGGCGGTTTCCAGATAGCTCTGGATGACGAGGTTCGTCCGGATCTCCTCGATGAACAGGGGTTCCGAAAAACCGTCGGCCGTGATCTGTTTCAGAAAAGCCTCCTTGCCGCCCATGTTTTTGTAGAACCGCTCCGCGACAGCCTTCACGCTGTCTTCCGGAACCCTGACCTTGTTCTCCCTGGCCGCCAGGAGCAGCATGCGTTTGTCCGCCTCCTGGGCGGCCTGCTGGTGCACGAACTGGACGATCTGCTGGGGCGGCACGTTTTTCAGGTTGCCGGCGAGGCCGCTCAGGGACCGGTAGAGAAACGGCATCAGATCCGTCGAGTACAGCTTGAACTTGGATGTCCGGATGAGTTCGATCTTCGTGTCGGGATTCATGACGGGAACGGTTTCCGACAGCGTCTTGAAGAACGCGTACTGCACCGATTCCTTCGGGAACGGCGGCTTGGAACAGGCGGTGATCATCAGAACCGGCACCAGAAATGCGAGCAGCTTTTTCATGACCGTGCTTCCTTCCTCAGGATATGGGAACAGGGTTGATGTTCGGGAAAAACCGCAATTTCAGGGGACAGCCTCCCCATGAAATCAAATATAACACAAAAACCGCGGCACGCCAATCCTTTTTTTCCGGAAGAGAGATGTTTCCCCTTGATTTGGCCTCTCAGAATGACTAAAATATCCCTTCTTTTACGGACCCCGACCACGGCAGGAGAGGCCCATGAAACGAGAATCCATATTCCCCGAGGACTACCGGCAGGCGCTGAACCTCCGGGAAACCGAAAAAGCAATCCATTTCATCAAAAACGCCTTCCAGACCCGCCTGTCGGAGGCCCTCAATCTGTCGCGGGTTTCCGCGCCCCTTTTCGTGCTCGGCCGGACCGGACTGAACGATCACCTTTCGGGAAGCGAGAGGCCCGTCCGTTTCCTGATCCGTCATCTGGGAGAGGAGGCGGAGGTGGTGCAGTCGCTCGCCAAATGGAAACGGAAGGCGCTGGCCGACTACGGTTTCACCCCGGGCGAGGGGCTGTACACGGACATGAACGCCATACGGCCGGACGAAGCGCTCGACAATCTCCATTCCGTGTACGTCGACCAGTGGGACTGGGAGCGCATCCTCCGTCCCGGAGAGCGCGGCCTGAACACCCTGATGGAAACCGTTCGGATCATTTACGGCGCGATACGGGACACGGAACGGCTCGTGTGCCGCACGTTTCCCGCGCTACCGGGCCCGATGCTTCCCGACGCGATTCATTTCGTCCACAGCGAGGAGCTCGAAACGGCGTGGCCGGGGCTGACCCCCCGGGAAAGGGAGGCCCGGGTCACGCGCGAGAAGGGGGCGGTATTCGTCATCGGGCTCGGATGGCCCCTCCGGAACGGAACGCCCCATGACACGCGCGCCGCGGATTACGACGACTGGTCCACCGAAACCGGGCCCGGCCGTCACGGGCTGAACGGCGACATCCTGGTGCATTACCCGCTGTTGGACTGCGCCTTCGAGCTGTCTTCCATGGGCATACGCGTAGACCGGGAGGCGCTGGTGCGCCAGCTGGAGATGAAGGGAGAGACGGATAAACTGGGGCGGGAATACCACCGCAGCCTGATGGAGGGCCGCCTGCCCCAGACCATCGGAGGCGGAATCGGCCAGTCCAGACTCTGCATGCTTTTTCTCCGCAAGGCCCACATCGGCGAGATCCAGTCGGGAGTATGGCCCGAGGAAATGGCGCAGTCGTTCAGGGAGAAAAACGTGTTTCTTCTGTGAAGGATTCTTCCGCGAATCCCGAATCCAGAGCCTCGGCGATGCCGCGTTCCGCTTCAGACGGATCGCCGGCCCGGATCCGGAGAACGCGCCGTCCGTTCGCGCCCCAGACGGCCGGGTCCGTGACTGTGTAGAGAACAATGCTCGGTATTCCCATGAACGCGGACAGATGGCTGACTCCGGAATCGTTGCCGATGTACAGGGCCGCGTTGGAAAGCCAGTCCGCCAGCCCGGTAACCGAATCCGGGCGTATCCATTCCAGGTTCGCGAAACGCTCCCCCAGGCCCCTCTCTATTTCAGCGGGCCCCAGAATGTAGGCGGTTTTTTCGAATCCATGGGAGAGCAACAGCCTGGAAAGTCCGGAATAAAAACCCGGTTCCAGGCATTTATGTGCTCCGCCGCTGCCCGGGTGTATGAGGCTGTAATGGCTGGCAGGAACGTGTGCCGGAAATCCAGCGAACAGATTTTCCAGTCCGGACCAGTCTGTCTGGCGGGAGATGCTATCTGCGTAGATGCGAGAGATATGGTTTTTCGGGTCCTCAGGGATGGGATCCACAACCGCCAGTGGCATCCCTGGATTCCGTCTGAAAAGGCGAACGGGTCCTGAATCTTCCTGCATCCAAACAACAGCCCCGTCCGGCGGACTGACTCCATCCGGGTAACCGGTGCCGTCAAAAAACGGGATCCAGCCTCTGGTCAGACCGTCCATCCATCCGTCCAAAATGCCGAAACGGACCGCCAGGCGCATGAAGTCCGGTTTTCCGATTCCGACCCAGGTTGTTTCCGGATTTTGTCTTCGCAGAGTCTGGATCACGGGCCAGGTCAGTATCCAGTCCCCCAGGCCGCCGGCATGAACAATCCAGAAAACCCGATTATTTTCGTTCGGACCGCTCACGGCTGAACGGCCAGCTTCCGGATCGCTTCCAGAACAGCCAGTTCCACCTCGGCCCTCGGTTCGGCCATTTCCCCAAGACGAAGCAGGATTCGGTCCGTCCATTCCTTTTCCGGCGGCCTGCCGGACAGCCGGAAGTCCACGGCCTGCAGGCCGAATTCCGCAGCTTCCGAGAGATCCGAGGAAAGGGATTCGATTTCAGCCAGCATGGGGGACCGCCGGATCAGGGGGAGCATGGCTTCATGATTGTCCCGCCACAGAATGAGCTGCCTTCGTATCGCTTCCGCGCCGGAATCCGCACCGCTTTCGGTCAGCCAGGATTCCACGAGTGACCGGAATAGAAGGCCGTCTTCCGCATCCGGAACCGCGGCGTCCGCGATCCGGGTGAGCGGGGAAAAGGTGGTGAACGGCCGCATGGAATGACGGCGGTAGTTCTTCACGGGCTCGACCGCGGACAGGAGGGTTTCCAGGGGCCCGGTGTCCGCGCCCTCGGCCAGCCTGCGCATCAGGACGCCCCGGTTCCGGATATGCGTCAATCCGGCCTGTTCCAGCGACAGGCTCACGGAGCGGAGCCTGCGGTGCATGTCCCCGATATCCCGGACATCCGCCGGGGACCAGAGTCTTTCCGCGATGGCCGCTGCGCGCGGCCATATCCTCGAATCCACGGTCTCGGCGGTCACGAGTTCCGCCCACATCGTGGCCTCGCCTCCCAGTACGTTCGCGGCTTCGGCCTCTGACAGGTTCATGTCCGGAGTCAGGGGATCGTTGAGGTAGTGAAAGGCCGAGGGCTGGACCAGATCGATGTAGTACCCGTTCGACAGAATGGCGCCCATGCCCCTGGACGCCGCCTCCACGAGCGCCTCACGGCCGCGCCACGACTGGATGACTGCGCCGGACAACAGGCCCGGCGTCAGGATCTCGTCCCATCCGACCATTTTCCTGCGATGGGAGGCGAGTATCTTCTGCACACGGAGCGTGAAATGGGTCTGCAGGCCGGCCGCGTCCGGCAGGCCGTGTTTTTTCATGTAGGCGAGGATGTCCGGGTCCTCCATCCAGGGTTTCCCCTCGACTTCATCGCCCCCGATGTGGAAGTATTCATCCGGAAACAGCCCCGTCATTTCCCCGATGAACCGCTCCAGAAAACGGTAGGTCGATTTGCGTGTCGGATCCATGGCCGGGGACCAGACCCCCCACCTCCGCTCGATGCGGAAAGGGCCAGGGCGGTGCGTGAGTTCCGGGTATCCCGCCAGCCAGCTCGTCACGTGCCCGGGCATGTCGAATTCCGGCACGACCCTGATGCCCCGGTCCGAGGCGTACGCGACGATTCTTCGGATTTCCTCCTGGGAATAAAAAAGACCGTCCGATCCAAGGCCGTGCAGTTTCGGAAATGTCCTGGATTCGACGCGGAATCCCTGATCGTCGGAAAGATGCCAGTGCAGAACATTGAGTTTGACCGCGGCCATGCCGTCCAGATTCCGGTAAATCACGTCCGGCGGCATGAAATGACGGGACGCGTCGATCAGAAGACCCCGCCATTGAAAACGCGGCCTGTCCCGGACGGTCAGGCAGGGGAAGCCGTAGCCGGATGCGTCCGCATCCGCGTTCAGCAGCTGGAACACCGTTTCCATGCCGCGGAGACACCCGATATCCGTGACCGCGGAAAGGCGTATTCCGTCCGCCGAGATCTCCAGGGAGTAGCTCTCGTCCTCACCGAGCGCGACACGGCCCTCGCGGCCGGCGGCCACCGTCATGCCCGGAGCGCTCAGGGGAAGGGCTCCGGTCGCCGACTCCCGTTCGAAGAAGAGCCCGGTCCTGTCGGATATGCGGCGCATCAGCCGCACACAGGCCCTGGACAAGCGGTCCGTGGCGGCGCCTTCGATTGTGACGGCGAAAGAGGAATCGAGGCTGAAACGGCCCGTGCGCACACGGACTTCGGCCGGAACCGGCATCCAGTCGATTCGCGCCGGGGTTTGTCCTCCGGTCAGCATAGGCGCTCCTGACAATAGGGCGGTCATGCAGAATGCGTTCCAACGCATACGGCCTCCGGGGTTGGACTTCAACAAGCTACGGATCATCGTTCGGCATGGTGACGCTTGCGACCGGAAATTCAATCCGGGAAAAATCCCGGTTCCGGTTGATGCCGCCCGGACACGGCAATTTGGCGAGCCTTTTCAAGCAAATCAAGGGATTTGTTTCTCCGGTTTCATTTGTTTTCATGATTCGATTTTCATAAATTAATCCGTGGATAGGACACAGACTTTCGGAAGGGACGGAAGCCTCAGGCAGGCAGTCGGTCAGGGTGGAAAAATCAGGGTGTCGCAGGGACGCAATCGGCAAGAAATGGCCGGCCGATTGTGTATGACATGCTTCATACACGGTTCCAGGCCAAGTAAACCGGATGTACTGACGGATACGGACCGCGGAAATCATCGGGAAATCGGGTCGTCCTTTTATTTATGATTTTCCCGTCGTTTTCGCTCAAACCAGAACCTTCTGAAGGATCCGGATACCCGATTCGGAGCGGCACGCGTCACGGCCGTGTTCCATTGTCCCGTATCCTCCGCAGCAGTGTCGGATAACATCGTTAGACAGCCGCTGTAAAGCGGGCTTCTCCCGTTGGTTCCGCAAAAGAAAGGAAATTCACGTGACACGATGGTGGCAGATCGGCGTCGATGAACTCGGCAGAATCCTGAAAACGGATGTTCAAAGCGGACTGACGGAACAGGAGGCGAAGCGGAGGCTGTCCGAACACGGCCCGAACCAGCTCCGCGAGAAAAAAGGCAAGCATCCCTTCTTCCTGTTTCTCGACCAGTTCAGGGATTTCATGATCTGGGTGCTGATCGGAGCGGCCCTGGTCTCCGGTTTTCTCCGCGAGTGGGTGGACACGGTGGCCATTCTGGTCATTGTCCTACTCAACGCGATCATGGGATTCATTCAGACCTATCGGGCGGAAAAATCGCTCGCCGCGCTCAAGCGGATGTCCAATCCGTCTTCGAAGGTCATCCGGGACGGCCGCCGCATGATGATTCCGTCCGCGGATCTGGTTCCGGGCGACCTGGTCGAAATCGAAGCCGGGGACAACGTGCCCGCGGACTGCCGGATCTCGTGGCACAGCGCCAATTTCGCGGTTCAGGAAGCCAGTCTGACGGGCGAATCCGAGGCTGTTGAGAAGAAGTCCGAGGCCATTCTCAAGGAAGACCTGCCGCTGGGCGACCGGATCAACATGGCCTTCATGGGAACCTCGGTCGTGGCGGGCAAGGCGAGGGCCGTCATCCTCTCCACGGGAATGTCCACGGAACTGGGCCGCATCGCGGACATGATCCAGGCGATTCCGCAGGAAACCACGCCGCTTCAGAGAAAACTCGAACAGTTCGGGAAATGGCTGGTTCTGCTCTGCTTCGGCCTGGTCGGCCTGGTGTTCCTGATGGAATGGCTCAGGGGAGGCCGCCTGATCGAAATATTCCTCACGTCGGTGAGCCTGGCCGTGGCCGCCATCCCCGAGGGACTACCGGCCGTGGTGACCATCGCCCTGGCGCTCGGCGTCCAGCGCATGGTCAGGCGCAACGCCCTGATACGCAAACTGCCGTCCGTGGAAACCCTGGGGTGCGCCACCGTGATCAGCTCGGACAAGACGGGCACACTCACGAAAAACGAGATGACCGTCCAGTTCCTGTACGCGGGCGGCAGGACCTACCGCGTGACGGGCATCGGGTATGAACCCGACGGGGAGATTCAGCTGGACGCGGAAACCGTCCGGGACCTCGGCGGCCACGCCGCGCTCCAGCAGACCCTGCTGTGCGGCGTGCTGTGCAACGGCGCCAGGCTGGTCCGGGCGGAGAGCCAGATGACGGTCGCCGGCGATCCGACCGAGGGCGCGCTGCTCACCGCTGCCGCGAAAGCCGGGATGCACAAGGAGGAGACCGACGCGGATTTTCCGTTCGCGGATGAGATCCCCTTCGACTCGGACCGCAAGCGCATGACGGTTCTGCGCCATGAGGGCACCGGGGTCACCGCTTTCGTGAAAGGGGCGCCGGACGCCGTCTTTCCGGCGTGCACCCGCATCCTGATCGACGACACCGTACGGGACATGACCGACGCGGACCGGGAGGCTCTCCGCGCCGCGAACGACCGGTTCGGAAACGAAGCGATGCGCGTCCTGGCCTTCGCGCGCCGGGAAATGGGGAAGGCCCAGGGGCCGCACACGGCCGACGGCACCGAGCGCGACCTCACGTTCCTGGGGCTTGCCGCCATGATCGACCCGCCGCGCGAGGAGGCGAAAAAGGCCATCGCCGCGTGCCGGACCGCCGGAATCCGCACCGTCATGATCACCGGCGATCACCGGAGCACGGCTGTCGCCATCGCGACCCATCTGGGATTTTTCGACGGCGATTCCAAGGCGCTCACCGGGGAGGAGCTCGACCGGCTGGACGAGCAGACGTTCCGGAATCAGGTGCGCTCCGTGTCGGTGTACGCCCGCGTATCGCCGGAACACAAGCTCCGGATCGTCCGCGCCTGGCGTTCGCACGGAGAGGTGACGGCCATGACCGGGGACGGGGTGAACGACGCGCCCGCGGTGAAGGAGGCCGATATCGGGGTCGCCATGGGCATCACCGGCACGGATGTGACCAAGGAAGTGTCCGACATGATCGTCACGGACGACAATTTCGCCTCCATTGTCTCCGCGGTCGAGGAAGGCCGGGGGATATACGACAACATCAAGAAGTTCATCCACTTTCTGCTGTCGTGCAACGCGGGCGAAATCCTCGTCATGTTTCTGGCCTCCCTGGCCGGCATGCCGGTGCCGCTCCTGCCGATCCACATTCTCTGGATGAACCTGGTGACCGACGGGCTGCCGGCGCTGGCGCTCGGCGTGGATCCCCCGGACAGGAACCTCATGCGCCAGCCGCCGCGGCCCTCGGACGAGCCCGTGATGACCCGGTCCCATGCCCTGCGGATCCTGCTCCAGGGCGCCATGCTGGCCGCCTGTTCGCTGGCCGCCTTTGTTTTCGTGCTGTTCGTGGAAGGCGAGGGCATCCAGAGGGCCAGAACCGCCGCTTTCATCGTGATCTCCGTCAGCCAGCTCTTCCACGCGTTCAACTGCAGGAATCAGCGGGAGTCCCTGTTCACGATCGGCGTTTTCAGCAATCCCAAGCTGGTGCTGGCCGTTCTGGTTTCATTCGGCCTGCAGATCGCGGTCGTGACCATTCCCTTTCTCCAGCGCGTGTTCAAGACCGCCTCTCTGACCCTCATCGACTGGGGCATGATCGTCCTCCTGTCGACCCTGCCGTTATGGCTCATGGAGGCCGTGAAGTGGGCGCAGCGCCGGCGGGAGGGAAAGATATCGGCGAAGGCGGCGTGAAGCGTTTTCCTTCCGGCTTCGGGCCGGCGGCCGCGGCATTTCTGGCCCTTCTCCTGTTCGCGGGCTGCGCCGGAGGACGGCGGTGGGCAAGGAATCCGGATCCGGAGGCCTGGCGTTCCGCGTCGGCATCGCTCAAAGAGCGGTTTCCGGGAAGCGGCGCCCTGATCCTCGAGGATCACGCCCGGGTGGACGTCTACCCCAGGGAATCGCATTCGTTCTCCGAATACTCCCGCAGGACCGTCATCCACATCCTCGACAACCGGGGTCTGCGCTTTGCCAACGTGATTCTGCCGTACGACGGAGAGGCGGAGGTCACCGGCCTGAGGGCGCGCGCCCTGTGCCCGGACGGACGCGTCCTGACGCTCGAACCGTCGGAAGTGTTCGACACGAACCACAATCCGGAAAACGTGTTCTTTTCGGACACCCGGGCCAAGCGGTTCACGGTGCCCGGCGTGGAGCCCGGCTGTTTCGTGGAGATCGAATGGAGCCTCGCGGTCGGCCATTTCACGTTCTGGAACCGCTGGGACTTTCAGTCGGACGTGCCGGTCGGAACCTCCTCATTCACGGTCCGATGTCCCTCGGACTGGCCCCTCCGCTGGAAGGCCTACGGCATCGACGTTCAGCCCGAGGTGGAGGCGACGGCCAAAGGGGTGAAAGCCGACCATGTCTGGCGCGCTACCCTGGTGCCGCCCTACAGGCCGGAACCGGGCATGCCGGCCGGCGAGGGCCCCATGCGCATGCTCGTCTCTCCCGCGGGAATGAAATCATGGGACGACGCGGCCGCCTGGCTGGAGCCGCTTTTTGAGGAGAGGGCGGCGGCCGGCCGTGGCATCCGGGAACTGGTCCGGCTCCTCACCCCGGATTCCGCCGGGACATTGAAGCCGCTGTTCGAGTTTGTGCGCGACCGGATCCGGTACGTGGCCGTCGAGATCGGCGCCGGCGGGTATCAGCCGCATTTCGCGGAATCCGTGCTCCGGCGACGGTACGGAGACTGCAAGGACATGACGGTTCTGCTCACCGCGGCCGGCCGCGAGTCGGGCTGGACCGTGTACCCGGCCCTGCTGGCCACAGCCGACAGCGGCGTCCTCGACACGACCCTGGTCTCTCCGGCGCAGTTCAACCACGCGGTGGCGGTCGCGGTCGGCCCGGACAGCGCCCTGCTCTGGATGGACGCCACGGAGAAGACCTGCCCGTTCGGGGACCTGCCGTGGGTCGACCGTGATGTTCTCGCGCTGGTTCTGAAAGGCGACGGAAAAGCGCATTTTATCCGCACACCCGGTCCGGACCGGTCCGGGCACCGCGTGACCCGGCATTGGAAACTGGCCGCGGATTCGGACGGGACAGGGAAGGGGTCCGTGGCCATGACGTTCAATGGCGCGCCGGCCGGGGAGATGCGGCGCCTGTTCGGACGCATGGAAGGGGATGGGGTGCGGAAGTGGATGGCGGGTCAGATTCTGGGACGTTTTCCCGGCGCGGTCTGCGATTCCGCTTCCGTGGAGTCGCTGGATTCGCCGGAGCAACCGTTGCGCGTCCGCGCGTTTTTCTCCTCGGCCGCGGTCATGCCGGATGACGGATCCTTTCAACCGGGGGCGATGGCGATCTATGACTGGAACGCGCCGTTCGCGGATACGTCGCGGATCCGGCCCGTTTCACTTCCGTTTCCGATGGCGGTCGCGGACACGGTCCTTCTGACCGTGACCGGCGGCCCCGGCGATTCGGATCCGGCCGGGTTCGCGTGGAAGGACTCGTGCGTCGCGGGACGCGCGGTGTGGCAGTGGGAGAGACTGTCTTCAGAGGAATGGCGGTACAGTCGGGCCGTGAGCCTGTCCGGCGTTCTGGTGGAACCGGCTGATTACGCGGATTTCCGCGGGTTCCTCAACCGGGTGGCGGTGACCGACAGGCGCGTTTTCCGGTTCGACCGTGATCCGGGACCGGACCCGTCGCGATAGACGGTTTTCATCAGAAGGTCGATTCCCTCGAGATACCCGGCCGGACCCTTCCCGGAGATCTGGCCGACGCAGACGGGCCGGATGACGGAAATCCGGCGGAAGGGCTCGCGTTTCCGGATATCCGAAAGATGCACTTCCACCGTGGGGATGCCTACCGCGGCGACGGCGTCCCTGAGAGAATAACTGTAATGGGTGAGGGCGCCGGGATTGATCACCATGCCGTGCGCCCATTTCCGGTTCCGGTGGATGCAATCCACGATCGCGCCCTCGTGATTGGACTGGTAAAACCGCAATCGCACCGGTTTACCCCCGCAGTGCCTGCGCATGTCTTCAAGGATTTCCGGCAGGGTTTTCCGTCCGTACACTCCGGGCTCCCGTTCCCCGAGCAGATTGAGATTCGGGCCGTTGATGACGAGAATCCGGATGGCCCCGCTTTTCCGTTCCATGCCGTGTCCGCTCCCCTTTTTCGCTACAGGTTGATGATCTGACGGTTCAGAAGACGGATGATGGATTCGGTGAAATCGAAGTCGCGCACAGGCCGGATGACCGGCCGGCCGATGTCGTTCAGCAGCACGAGATGAAGACCGTCGGATTTGTTTTTCTTGTCCCGTGTGAAGTGCTCGACCAGCCGTCCCGCGTCCACGGATTCGGGGATCGGCGGCAGGGGAAAACGGCGCAGAACGGAATCCGCCCGCTGATAGACCGCCTCTCCCAGGAGACCGAAGGACCGGGAGAGGTCCAGCGCCCAGGCCATGCCGTAGACGACGGCCTCCCCATGACGGAAAACGCCGTACCCGGATGCGGATTCGAGCGCGTGCCCGAGGGTGTGCCCGAAATTGAGGATGCGTCTCAGGCCGGATTCGCGCTCATCGCGGCCGACCACATCCGCCTTGATCCGGCAGCAGGCCGCCAGCGCCTCGGACAGGCGGCCGGCGTCCTCCAGCACCATCCAGTCCTCCAGCTCGCGTTCCAGGCGCTCGAAGAAAGCGGCGTCCCGGATCAGGGCGGCCTTGACCATTTCGGCGGCGCCGGACCAGCGTTCGCGCATGGGAAGCGTGTCGAGCGTCAACGGATCGATGATGACCAGGGCCGGCTGATGGAAACAGCCGATCAGGTTCTTGCCGAGACTGTGATTCACGCCGACCTTGCCGCCCACGCTGGAATCCACCTGGGCCAGCAGGGTGGTCGGGACCTGAACGAACGGGATGCCGCGCAGGAAAGTGGCGGCCGTGAATCCGGCCAGGTCCCCGACCACGCCGCCGCCCAGCGCCACGATCAGGCCGTCCCTGGAGAGCCCGAACCGGATCAGTTCCGTGTACAGCCTCTCCGCCTGACCCGGCGTCTTGGATGTCTCGCCGTCCGGAACGGTGAAGAGCGAGGTTTCAAGGCCGGCGGTTTGCAGGGCGCCGATCAGGGTTTTGGCGAACAATCCGGAAACGGTCCGGTCCGAGATGACCGCGACGCGTCCCCAGGAGCCCAGCTCGGCGATCAGCCGGCCCGCCTCTCCCAGAAGGCCCGGTTCGATGCGGATGGAATAGCTCCGGTCCTCGAGCGGAACCCTCACGATGCTCATGGGAGCGCCTCCACATATCTGCGGATCATGTCCGCCACGGCTTCCGCGTCGATTTCGCGGTTCAGGTGCAGCACGAAATCGGCCCTGCGGTAATACGGTTCCCGTTCCGCCATCAGGGTCCTGATGAGGTCCATGCGCCCGCTTTCTCCGGCGCGGTTCAGGAGCGGCCTGTCCTTCTTGCGTTCCAGGCGTCCGGCCAGTATCTCGGCCGGGTAGGACAGGGCGACCGTGGTTCCCGAACGGACGATGTTTGCCCAGTTCTCCGGATGCAGCACCGAACCGCCGCCCAGCGAGATGACGCATCCCCGGGTGTCCGCCAGGCAACGGATCACGTTCCGCTCGATTTCCCGGAACCCGGCTTCCCCCTTGCGCTCGAAGAGGGCGTTGATGGAGAGGCCCGTTTCCTCCACGATATGGGCGTCGGTGTCGATGAAAGGCCTGCGCAGGGAATCGGCGAGAATCCGGCCCACGCGCGTCTTTCCGGATCCCATGAACCCCAGAAGGTAGACATGGCCGTCACCCGATGTCATCGAAACGCCTCCTCATCTGGTCGAATGTGTCGCCCCCGTACCGTTCCATGAAGGCTTCGGCCAGGGTCATGGCCAGCATGGCTTCCGCGACCACGGCCGCGGACGGCACCGCGCAGACATCGGAGCGCTCGTGGTGCGCGTCCGTCGGGCTTCCCGTGTCGAGCCGCACCGAGGGAAGCGGTTTTTTGAGCGTGGGGATGGGTTTCATGACGGCCCGGATCAGGATGGGCTGGCCGTTGCTGATGCCGCCTTCGACGCCGCCCGCGCGGTTCGTGGCGCGCGCCGGAACGGCATCGCCCGGAACGATCGCGTCATGAACCTCCGATCCGAACCGGCCGGCCGCGTCCGCGCCGATGCCGATTTCGACCGACTTGATCGCGGGGATGCTCATCACGGCCGCGGCGATGCGGCTGTCGAGCCTGCGGTCCCACATGACGTGCGACCCCAGTCCGATCGGGACATTCAAAGCGGCCGCTTCGAAGGCGCCGCCCACGGTGTCGCCTTTTTCCTCGGCCTCCCGAACCGCGGCCCGCATGGCCTCGGCCGCGTCCGTGTCCGCGCACCGCAGGTCCGAGGTTTCGGCCAGGCCGGCGCGTTTCAGAATTTCCATCTCGGCTTCGGGTTTCTTCATCTCCAGGAGATCGCGGAAGGTGGTCGCCGCCGCGGCGCGGTGGATGCGGATGACGTGGCTGCCGATCCAGACGCCGAACGGCTCCAGCAGCTGCCGGAGCACCGCTCCGATCGCGACCCGAACGGCCGTTTCCCGGGCGCTGGCGCGCTCCAGGACGTTGCGGATGTCGGTGTGGCCGTATTTCACGGCGCCTGCCAGGTCCGCGTGGCCGGGGCGGGGGATGCGGACGGGTTCGTCCTCGCGGCCGCTCCAGGGATCCATGCGGCCTTTCCAGTTTTCCCAGTCCCGGTTCGCCACGGTCAGCGTGATCGGCGTTCCGATCGTCACGCCGAAGCGGAGACCGGACAGAATCTCCACGCGGTCCGTCTCGATCTTCATGCGGCCGCCCCGGCCGAGTCCCGCCTGCCGGCGGGCCATCTGGGCGTCGATTTTTTCGCGGTTCAGAGGGAGCCCGGCCGGCATTCCTTCGAGAATGCCGGTGAGCGCGGGGCCGTGCGATTCACCCGCGGTGAGAATCCGGAGCGTGGCCATGGGCCTCCAGGTGTTGAATGCAGAGGGACAGGCAGACTTCAAACAGGCCGTCCGGCATGGGACGGCCGAGCCAGAGGGTGTCCGCGGCCAGGGCCTGGCTGACCAGCATGACGACGCCCGCGACGGTCCGGCATCCCCGGAGACGCGCCTCGCGGAGCAGCCGCGTTTCGACCGGATTCGGAACCATGTCGAACACCAGGCAGGACGGGGACAGCCATCCGTGATCCGGCAGGGGCGAACCCCCGACTGCCGGCCACAGGCCGACGGGTGTCGCGTTGATCAGCAGGCCGGCCCCGCGGACGGCGGCCTCCAGGGCGGCCGGGGAGGAGAGTATCTCCATCTCCAATCCCAGGGGCGCGGCCAGGCCGGTCTTCATCGACTCCGCGCGGCCGCGGTCCGTTTCGAAGACGGACAGTTTTTTCACGCCTTCCAGGGACAGCGCGCGGACCGCGGCCCGGCCCGCGCCGCCCGCGCCGAGCAGAAGCACGCCTTCAGCGGCGGGGCTCCATCCTCCGCGGGAAAGCGCGGCCCGGCATCCGTCCACGTCGGTGTTGTATCCGGTCAGCTTTCCGCCGGCCGCGGCGACGGTGTTCACCGCCCCGATCAGGGACGCGTCCCCGTGCGTGCCGTCGAGAAACGGGATCACGGCCTGCTTGTGCGGGATTGTGACATTGAAACCCGGCCTGCGGGCGCTCCTGGATTCCGCGACGAACGCGGCCAGCCGGTCCGGAGCGACTCGGACCGCCTCGTACGCCATCGGGACGCCGAGCCGGCTGAAGACCGCGGCGTGGATCAGCGGCGAGAGGGAGTGCGCGATCGGATCGCCGATCACGCAGAAGGTGCGGCTGAGGTCAGGCATAATCGATTCCCGACAGGAGGTCGAAGAAACCGGGATAGGAGATGTCGGCGCATTCCGTGCCTTCGATTCGCGTCTCGCCTTCCGCAAGAAGCCCGGCCACGGTGAAGGCCATGGCGATTCGGTGGTCCTCCATGCTGTCAATGACCGCGCCGCGCAGCGGCTGCGGACCGTCGATCGCGAAACCGTCCTCGAACACTTCCGCGCGGACGCCCATGGCGGCCAGGTTCTTTGCCACGGCGGCGATGCGGTCGGTCTCCTTGACGCGCAGCTCGGCGGCGTCGCGCACGACGGTGCGGCCCGCGGCCCGGCAGGCGGCCACGGCCAGGATGGGAATTTCATCGATGATTTTCGGGATCAGACCGGCGCGGATCTCCGTGCCGGAGAGGGATGCGGTGCGGATCCTCAAGTCGGCCCGGGGTTCGCCCTGCAGGGTCCGGGCGTTCAGCTCCTCGACCGGGCATCCCATGGCCCGAAGGACTTCGAGAATTCCCGTGCGGGTCGGATTCACGCCGACGTTTTCAAGGGTCAGTTCCGAATCCGGTATCAGCGCGGCCGCGACCATCAGGAAGGCGGCCGAGGAGATGTCGCCGGGAACGTCGAAGTCGCACGGCCGGGGCGTCTGGGGCCCCTCGAGTTCCAGCCGCAGGCCGTCCCTGCGGATGCGGACGCCCATGCCGCCCAGCATGCGTTCCGTGTGATCGCGGGACAGCGCGGGTTCGGTCACCGAGGTTCGGCCCTCGGCGAGCATGCCCGCGAGAAGCACGCAGGATTTCAGCTGGGCGCTGGCCACCGGAAGTGTCACATCCGCGCCGGACAGACGGGTTCCCAGGATTCGAAGCGGGGCCGTGCCTTCGGGCGATGTCTCGATGCGGCCGCCCATGCGTTCCAGCGGTTCCACGATGCGGCGCATGGGCCTGCGCCTGAGAGAGGCGTCCCCCGTGAGGACCGACGTGAACGGCCGCCCCGCGAGAATGCCGGACAGGAGGCGCATGGTGGTGCCGGAATTGCCCGCGTCCAGATCACCCGGCGGAGCGGTGATCCCGGCCGGGCCCGCTCCGTTCACGACGACGGCGTTCGCGCCGTCGCGTTCGATGCGGACGCCCAGGCTGGACAGGCAGGCCGCCGTGCTGGCCACATCCCGGCCTGGCGCCAGCCGCGTGATTCTCGAACGGCCCTCGGCGAGCGCGCCGAACAGCAGGGCGCGGTGCGATATGGATTTGTCCCCGGGAACGGACAGGACCGCGCGCCAGCGTCGCGCTTTTCTCACGATCTGATGCATGCTCCCTTCCTGTGGTGGGTCTCGGTCGGATCCCCGCCGAAGCCGGCGGGCCTTCAATCAGAGAAAATCGTATTGCTGGGTCCCACGGATCCCGCGAAGCCCGCGCAGCGGGGGGGTACGCCGGCGGTCATCGTCCGTCGAGCGGTTCGGACGGAAACCCGATTTCCCTGAGCGCCGCGGCCGCCTCCGCGCGCGCCTCCGGTGTTTCCAGGGAGAGGCGCAGGGTGCCGGCTTCGCCTTCCCGCACTTTTAAAATTTCGATGTCCTTGATGTTGATGCCGCGCTCCGCCAGCGCCGCGGCGATGGAAGCGATCACACCGGGCCTGTCCTCGACCCGCACGCGGAGGTCGTGGTGCGCCCGCAGAAATCCCCGCGTGTCCCTGGGTATGGAGAGCCGTTTTTCGGCCGCGGATTCAAACGCTTTCCGGAGCGCGTCCTGTTCCAGAAGGGCCCGCGTTTCGGAGAGCCGGCCCGCGAACGCGTCCAGGGCCGAGAGTATCTCCGCGCGGTTGGTCGAAAGGATCGGGTCCCAGGTCTCGTAGGGGCTGGACGCGATGCGGGTCATGTCCCGAAACCCGCCGGCCGCCAGTTTGAGGAAGTGGGGGGATTCCTCCTGGTGTTCCGACACCCAGTTCATCAGCGTGACCGCGAGAAGCTGGGGAAGGTGGCTGACCGCCGCGGCCACCCGGTCATGCAGCACGGGGCTGAGGAAGAGAACCTTGGCGCCGAGCCGCTCAATCAGGTCTCCGAGCGGCTGAATGCGGTCCTGGGGAAGCGGCCTGGAGGGCGTCAGCACCCAGGCCGCGTTTTCGAACAGAAGGGGATCCGACCATCGGATGCCGCGGCCCTCGCTCCCGGACATGGGATGACCGCCGATGAAATGCCGGTCGGACGGAAAGGCCCGGTCCGCGGTCTCCACGATCAGGCGCTTGGTGCTTCCCGCGTCCGTGACAAGGCCGCCGGCCGGAATCGCCTCCGCCACCTGCGGCAGGAGCCTGAGAATGGCATCGATCGGCGCGCAGAGGAAAACCAGATCGGATTCCGAGACGGCTTCCTGCAGGCGGTCCCGGGGGAAGCCCGCATCGAGCGCGCCCGCGGCCAGTCCGGCGTCGATCACCTCGGCCGTGTCGACGCCGCTGACACGCGACTCCGGAAGCTTCCGCTTCAGGGCCAGGCCCAGCGAACCGCCGATGAGGCCGACGCCCACCACCGTGATGCGCCGGAATCCCTTCAACGCGGTTTCTCCGGGTTCCCGCCGGACTCGGCTCCGATCCGCCGTCCGATGGCCCAGGCGATCGTCTTCAACTCCTCCATCAGCGCGGCAAACCGGTCCGGATAGAGGGACTGCGGGCCGTCCGAGAGGGCCTGGTCCGGATGCGTGTGCACTTCGATGATGAGTCCGTCCGCGCCGGCCGCCACGGCCGCGCGCGCCATCGGCGCCACCTTGTCGCGCCGCCCCGTTCCATGGCTGGGATCCGCGAGAATGGGGAGATGGCTCCGCTTCTTCACGACGGGGATGGCCGAAATGTCCATGGTGTTCCGCGTGTACGTTTCGAAGGTGCGGATGCCGCGCTCGCAGAGCATGACCCGGGGATTGCCGCTGGCCATGATGTATTCGGCGGCCATCAGCAGTTCCTCGATGGTGGCGGACATGCCCCGTTTCAGCAGAACGGGTTTGTCGATCCGGCCCACTTCCTTGAGCAGCGGGAAATTCTGCATGTTCCGGGCGCCGATCTGGACGATGTCCACGCGGTCCGCGACGCTCCGGACGAAAGCCGGCTCCATCACCTCGGAAACACACAGCATGTTCTGCTCCCGGGCCGCGTCCCGCAGCAGTTCCAGCCCCGTTTCGCCGAGGCCCTGGAAACTGTAGGGCGAAGTCCTGGGTTTGAACGCGCCCCCGCGCAGGATGCGGGCGCCGGCCTGCCGGACGGCCGACGCGGTTTCCCGTATCTGTTCGGCGCTTTCCACCGCGCAGGGTCCGGCGATGACAATGACCTCGTCGCCTCCGATCGTCACGTCCCCGATGCGGATCACCGTGTCATTGGGGTGAAAAGCGCGGCTGGCCAGTTTGTAGGGTTCGGTGACGCGCAGAACCTCGGCCACGCCCTCTTCCATCTCCAGGGAGCGGGGGTCGAGACGGCTCGTGTCGCCGATCACGCCGAGAACGGTCCGGTTCGCCCCGCGGTCCGGGTGGATGCCGAATCCCATTCCTTGGATGCGTTCCGAAATGGCCCGAATCTGGGCGTCGGAAGCGTCTTCGCGCATGACGACGATCATGACCGGCCGCTCCCGGCCGCCGGTGCGGCCTGAATCTGCGCGTCCCGGCAGATCTCGAGAATGCGGCTGAAAAGATCGTCGACCTGGGACGCCTGGAGCGGATGGTGCGGAATCCGTCTCGCGTTCTTCAGCACTTCCCGCTCGCGGTCGGGATCCTGCAGGGGGACGCCGAGGTCACTCTTGATGCGGCCGATTTCGAGTGCGATGCTGGCGCGTTCGGCCAGGAGACGGACGAGCTCTGCATCGATGTCCAGAATGCGTTTGCGAAGCTGATCGAGCCGGTCTTTCATCAATCCTCCAAAATCAAAAAGCCCACTTGGGTCAAGTGGGCTGGATGCGAAGCATAACGCAGAGATTCAGCGATCCCGCCCGGGATTGCGGAGCCAATAACCGGTAAAATAGCAGAATCGGATGGGGGACGGGAGAACACGCACGGATTCACCTCGTTTTCGATAGGTTAAATGTAATAATTTCAAAACGGAAAGTCAAGACCCAATTGACCGTTGACGGCAACACTGTCTCTATGCGGCAATAAAACGCTTGATTATTCGATCCAAATTTATTAAAATAATCAAATTGTGCCCGTCCAACCGAGGTCGATTCGATGCCTTCGCTGTACGCCGCCATTCAGAAACGCCGCACCATCCGGCGTTTCAAACCCAAACCGGTGGCGGAAAAAGATCTCCTGCAGATCGTCGACGCGGCCCGCTGGGCCGTGTCACCCGGCAATGTGCAACCCTGCGAATTCGTCATCGTGAATCTTCCGCGGCGCGTATCCGAGGTGTTCGAATGCGTGAAATGGAATGAGGCCGTCGCGCCACTGCCCCCCCCAAAAACCGGGGAGCGGCCGCCCGCCTACATCGTGGTTCTGATCGACCTGATGAAAAAGAGGAGAGGCGGTTCGACAGACGCGGCCGCGGCCGCCCAGAACGCCTTCCTGGCCGCCATGGAACTGGGCCTCGGGGCATGCCGGATCGAGGATCTGCACCGGAAGCGCCTCAAGACCAAGCTGAAAATCCCGCACCACCTGCACGTCGATTCCGTGATCGGCCTGGGAATCCCGTCCGAATCTCCGGTCGCCGAAGAGTGCGTGGACTCCGTCCGTCCCTGGGCGGACCGGGACGGAGTCGTCCACGTGCCGAAACGGCGGCTGGCCGATGTCTGCACCATGAACGGGTACCGGTTCGCCCATCGTTACACGCGGAAAATCATTTGACGGACCGCTCGGAGAAACTGCGCGCGGACCTGGTCCTCCTGGCACTCTGCATCATATGGGGAACCAGTTTCCCGCTCATGCGCGCCTCCGTCCGCGACCTGAATCCGGCCCTGTACCTGGCCGCGCGTTTCTGGATCGCAGTCGCGCTTCTGTTACCGCTTTTCCTGAAACGACGGAAGGCGCTCGCTCCGGCCGACTGGAGAAAGGGATTTTTTCTGGGCGCCGCGATGTTCGCCGGCATGTTCTGTCAGACCGCCGGGCTGAAATACACGTCGGCCTCGAATTCGGGATTTCTGACCGCGCTGAGCGTGGTCCTCGTGCCGGTTTGGAACCGGCTGTTCCGGGGCCGGGGACTCCGCTTTCAGGAAGGCGCGGGCCTCCTGCTGGCGTCCGTCGGTGTGGCGCTGATCGCCGGAGCGGGAGTGGGCGGTTTCAATCGCGGCGACGCGCTGACCGCCGCAGGGGCGGTCGCCTTCTCCGTGCAGATCGTCCTGATCGAGTGCTTCGTGGGACCGGAGGACTCCCTGCCGTACGCCTGGATGATGATTTTCTGGACGGCGGCGCTCGCGACCCTGGCTGTCCCTTTTTTCGGCCCGTCGCGTTTCGACGCGGGCCCGGAGATCGCGGCCGGCATCGTTTACCTCGGGGTTTTCGCCACCGCGGCCGGCTTCTGGGGGCAGACCCGTTACCAGCCACGCACCTCCTCGACCGCCGCGGCCGTTCTGTACGCCACCGAACCCGTATTCGCGGCCTTGTTCGCCCGCGTTTTTCTGGGTGAATTTCTGACGCCGCGGGGCTGGCTGGGAGGCGCCCTGATCTTTGCAGGCATTTGCGTTCACGAAACCGCCCGCCCAGCGGGCGGTTCCTCATAAACACATCCAGAAGAGGACCCGGCAGTGGAGAATGAAAGAGGGGACAGAAGGAACGGCCGCCGCGGCGGACGGCCCCCGGAACCCATGGACGAAAGCGTCAAGGAGACGATCCGGAACGCCATGGAGCATTTTCTCGATTCCATCGAGCCGTTCCCCGTTTCCGGTTTCAACGCGTTTCAGCGCAAGCAGATTCACCGGCACTTCGAGAGAACGGCCGAGTGCAAGGTGCGGGCGTTCCGGGACGGCCAGGGCGAGGTGGTGCTGAGCATCGTCCCGGTCGGAAAGCTCCAGCGCATGGCCGAAACCCTCGTTCAGGAAGTGCTGATGTCCGGTGAAACCCGGTCCCTGCCCCCCATGGATTCCTTCGGGCGGTTCATCGTGCACGAATACCTGAAGACCCGGGGCGGCGTCCGGTCCGAGAGCCACGGAGAGGGCGCCGGGCGGCACGTCGAAATCGTTCCGGTCTTCGGTCGGGTTCCCAAAAAAGCCAAACGGCGTCTCACGCGGTAGGCAATCAGGCGCCCGTCCGGCGCCGGCGCAGGAAGGGAGCGGAGGCTGAATGAAGGACATACTGATCGTGGACGACGAGGAGATGGTCCGCTACAGTGTCAAGCGGATCATGGAGGCGTCCGGCTGCCGTGTCACGACGGCCGCCAGCGGAACGGAGTGCCTCGAGCGTCTTCGGGAGGGGTTCCGCGGGCTGATCCTCATGGACATCGTGATGCCTGGCATGGACGGGTGGGACACCGTCCAGGCCGTCGTGGACGAGAAATTGTACGACGGCAATCTCGTCTGCATGCTCACCGGGCAGGAGGAGCCGGACATCAAGATGGAGCATCTGAAGGAATACGTCCTGGATTACCTTCGGAAACCGTTCGAGGCCAAACGGCTGGTTCAGGTCTGCGAGGAGTACCTGTCTTATCTCAAAGCGCCCGGTTCCTGACCGTTTCCGCGAAGGATCGTCCATGTCCGAATGGATCATCCAGCCCAGAACCATTGTCGTGATCGGCGCGTCCGCCGGAGGGCCGCGCGCGCTGAAAACACTGTTCCAGGGCATGCCCCGGCTCAAGGCCAGCGTGATCGTGGTCCAGCACATGCCGAAATTCATCAACGATTCCCTGGCCGACAGCCTGGCTTCCGCCACCCGGATGCGGGTGGTGATCGCGCAGAACGGAGACCGGCTGGAGGACGGAACCGTGTACATCGCTCCGAGCGAAGTGCACCTGGTGGTCCGGCACAACCGGACGATCCGCCTGGCGCACGGACAAAAGGTCAATTACGTCTGCCCGTCCGTGGATGTGACGATGAACTCGCTCGCCATGGAATTCGGCGCCTCGTTCGTGGGGGTGGTGATGACCGGGATGGGCCGGGACGGCGCGGACGGCATCGTCCACATCAAGCGTATCGGCGGCTTCACGCTCGCTCAGGACGAGAGGTCGTCCAGCATTTTCGGGATGCCCAAGGAAGCCGCGGCCACCGGGTGCGTTGATTTCGTCCTGCCCCCGGATCAGATCCGCGTCAAGATCGCCGAACTCACGGGCGTCGAAGAACCGCCGCGGCCGCCGGAGCGGACGGGTCATTGAAAACCATCATCGGAGGAACGGAAGTGAAACCCGATTCTGTTGAACAACTGGCCGTTGATACGATCCGGATGCTCGCCGTCGACGGCGTGCAGAAAGCCAATCCGGGCCATCCCGGAATGCCCATGGGAATGGCCGACTGCGTTTTCGTGCTGTGGAACCGGTTTCTCCGGTTCAATCCGAAGGACCCGAACTGGCCCGACCGGGACCGCTTCATCCTCTCCGCCGGGCACGGGTCCATGCTGCTCTACGCGATGCTCCATCTGTCGGGCTACGAGGTGACCCTCGATGATCTCGCGCAGTTCAGGCAGTGGGAGAGCCGGACGCCCGGACATCCCGAATACGGATGCCTGCCCGGAGTGGAAACCTCCACCGGTCCGCTGGGTCAGGGATTCGCGAACGGAGTGGGGATGGCCCTCGCCTCGCGCATGGCCGCCGCCCGTTTCAACCGGGAAGGATTCGAGCCCGTCGGTCACCGCGTCTTCGCCGTGGTCAGCGACGGCGACCTGATGGAAGGGATTTCCTCCGAGGCGGCCTCGGTGGCGGGCCATCTCCGGCTGGGGAACCTGGTGTATCTCTACGACGACAATCACATCACCATCGAGGGCCGGACGGACCTGGCTTTCTCGGAAAATGTGGCCGCCCGTTTCGAGGCGCTCGGCTGGCACACGGTGAAGACGGACGGTCACGACCGCGCGGCGATCGAATCGGCCATCGCGGCGGGGATCGCCGAAACCGGCAGGCCCTCGCTGATCCTCGCGCGGACCCACATCGGATTCGGCAGTCCCGGAAAGCAGGACACGTCCGAGGTGCACGGCGCGCCGCTCGGACCGGACGAGGTGGCGGCCACGCGCCGGAATATCGGATGGGAATCGGAGACGCCCTTCTTCGTTCCCCGGCCCGTTCGGGACCTCTTCGAGGCCCGGGTCCGCTCGCTCAAGCCCGAATACGACGCCTGGCAGGCCCGCTTCCGCGAGTGGCAGACCCGGTTTCCGGACCTGGCCCGTCTTTGGAAGGACATGGCGGACCGCCGGATCCCGAAAGACCTGGAGCAGATACTGGTTTCCGGGCTGACCGGCAAGACCGCCGCGACCCGGATTCACGGATACAAGGTGATCCAGAAGGCCGCGGAAGCCATGCCGGGCTGGGTCGGCGGATCCGCGGACCTGACTCCCTCGACCAAGACCGGAATCGACGGCTCCGCTTCCGTTTCCGCGGGCCGATTCGAAGGCCGCAACATTCATTTCGGCATCCGGGAGCACGCCATGGGCGGCATTCTCAACGGCATGGCCCTGTACGGCGGCTTCATCCCGTACGGATCCACGTTCCTCGTGTTCTCCGACTACATGCGGCCGTCGATACGCCTCGCCGCCATCATGGGCATTCAGGTGGTTTACATCTTCACGCACGACAGCATATTCGTCGGCGAGGACGGGCCCACGCATCAGCCGATCGAGCATGTCGCGGCGCTCCGCTCCATTCCCGGGCTCACGGTTTTCCGGCCCGCGGACGGATTCGAAACCGCAATGGCCTACGCGTACGCCATCCGAAAGCAGGACGGACCCACGGCCATCTGCCTCACCCGGCAGAATGTCCCGGAGCTGACGGCGATCCGGACCGCGGAGATGTCGGACGTTCAGAAGGGCGGTTATGTCCTGGTGAAGGAGAAGGGGAAGCGGCCGGATGTGATCCTGATCGGCACCGGTTCCGAGGTGTCCGTGGCCCTGGATTGCGGAACCCGGCTGGCGGAATCGGGCGTGGACGCCCGGGTTGTCTCAATGCCCTGCTGTTCCGTCTTCCAGAAGCAGCTCCAGCCGTATCGTGAATCGGTTCTGCCGGAGGACGGAACGCCGGTGGCCGTCGTCGAAGCGGGAATCGGCATGGGATGGCGGGACATCACCGACTCGCCCCTGCTGTTCGTCGGGATGAACCGTTTCGGCGCCTCCGCGCCGGCTGAGGTTCTGGCCGACAAGTTCGGCTTCAACGGGAACGCGATGGCGCAGAAAGTGGCGGCCTGGCTGAAGGGTCTCAGGAAAACAGGCGGCCGGTAGCGGATCCTCCGGGTCATCAGGCCCGGAGGCGGGACAGCGCCGCGCACAGACGAAAGAGCCGGAAGGCGGGGGATCCCGCTTTCCGGCTCTTGTGTTTTGAAACGACTCGGAAGCGGACCCGGACGCCCGGTTCTCAGCGGCTCGCCAGGGTCTGCGCCAGGGAGGCCAGTTCCTGAATCCGCAGGCTGACTTCCTCGGTCCGTTCCTTCACCTGTCCCACATTCTCCAGATTCCGACCGCTCACGGACTCCACGCTTTCGATGGCCTTCTGCACTTCGTAGGAGGCATTCTGCATTTCGTTGACCCGTTCGGCGATCGAAGCGATGCGCTTCTTCTCGTCCTCGACGGACTGGCAGATCCGGTCGAGCACGGCACGTCCCTCGTCGGTGACGCGGGCTGAATCCTTCACGCGCTCGATGCTGGCGCGGGTGATTGCCTCGATCGACTTCACGTCGCTCTGAATTTTCAGGATCGTGTCCGTCACTTCCTGTATGGAATCCGCCGTCCGCCGTGAAAGATCCCTGATTTCCTGGGCGACGACCATGAACCCCCGGCCGTGCTCGCCGGCCCGCACGGCCTCGATCAGGGCGTTCAAGGCGAGCACATTGATCCGGGACGCGATGTCATCCACGAATTGAACGACGCTGTCGATCCGCTCCGAGTGGGAGATCAGCTCCTTCATCAGCGTCCAGGTGTCCGCGACATTCTTTTCGATGGTCTGCATCGCGTCCAGCACGGTCGACATGGAAGCCGTTCCCGTCCGGACCGCGGTGACGGTTTCCGCCGCGGAACGGGAACTGATGCGGGTCTGGCTGGTGACGGCGGCAATGGAGGACAGGAGACCCGACAGGAGGCCTCGCGCGCGGGCCACGGTTTCGTTCTGGGATTCGGCGCCCTGGCTGACCTGATTCATCGTGTCGTTGATCCGGGCCGTCGCCCGGTTCACCTGGTCCGAAAGCGAGGCGAGCGTCCGACCCGTTTCGGAAAGCCGCTCGTAGGACGCTTCGATCTCCGCCGTCTTCGCCTGGAGCTCAGCCGTCCGCTGGGAAATTTCGTTCTCGAGACGCGCGCGATGGACCTCCATGGACCGGATCCGCCATTTGTAGAGGGCCGACGCGCCGGCTCCCGCCGAAATCGCCATCAGCAGGATGAACCAGATCCGTTTCCAGAACGGCGGCGTGATTGTCAGGCGCATGGAGGCGCCTGTCTCGTTCCAGACGCCGTCATTGTTGCAGGCCCTGACGCGGAAGATGTACCGTCCCGGGTTCAGATTGGTGTAAGTCGCCCTCCGGTCGGTGCCCACCTGAAGCCATTCGCGGTCGAAATTCTCCAGTTTGTAGGCGTACCGGTTGTCCTCCGGGCGCGTGAAGCTGACGCCGACGAAACCGAATGTCAGGGTGGACTCCCGGTAGCTGACCCGGACCGCCTCGGTGAGATAGGCGGGCTTCCGGAGAGGGGAGGAGGGATCGCGGAAGGAACACGACCTGAACGAGAGCTGGAAATCGCTGATCAGGACGGCCGGGGGCACCGGGTTGGTCAGGATGTCGCGAGGATGGAACCGGTTGAACCCGTTCACGCCGCCGAAATACATGGATCCGGACCGGTCCTTGAAATAGGCCCACTGACCGAACTGTTCCCCCTGCAGGCCGTCGCGGGGGGTGTAATTGGTGCATTGAATCGTCGGCCGGTCCGCCGTGCCGCCGACCGCGACGCGGCTGATCCCCTTGATGGAACTGACCCACAGGTCGCCGCGGTCGTCCTCCAGGATGCCGTACAGGATCTCGGTTGGAAGACCGTGCTTCATGTGAAACCGGATGAAGCGGCCGCCCGTCGCGGGCAGACAGCACAAGCCGTTGGTCGTGGTCACCCAGATCCGTTTCAGCCGGTCCTCATGCACTGCGTAGACGTAATCCCCGCTCAGGGACGCCGTGTCTTTCGGGTCGTGCCGGAAATACTCAAACCGGCCGGTCCGGGGGTCCATCCGGTTCAATCCGTGACCTTCCGTCGCGATCCAGATCGCGCCGTCGCGCGTCTCACGCATCCGCATCACGGTCTGGCCGCTGATGCCGGTTCCGTCCGTCACGTTGTGCGGATACCGGATGAAACCGTCGATCGACGGATCGTACCGGTTCAACCCACCGCTCCAGGTGCCCACCCAGATCCTTCCGCGGCCGTCCCGCAGGAGTGAAAAGACATTGTCGCTCGAGAGGGACCGGGAACCCGCGGGCCGGCTCCGGTAATGCCGCAGGGTCCGCGTGTCCATCCGGTACCGGTCGACGCCGCCGCCCCACATGCCGATCCAAAGCGTGTTCGGGGGATCGAACAGGAGGGCCAGCACCTTGTTGGAGGACAGTCCGCCGGCACCCTGCTGAAGGTAATCGAAGCGGCCGGTCCGGGGGTCGAGTATGCTGACTCCCCCTCCGTCGCTTCCGATGTAGACGCGTCCCTGATCGTCCTCCGCGAAACAGCTGACATTCGGGTGGCTGATTCCCCGCCCCCGGACCGCGGTTTTTGTGAACCGGCGGAACTTGCTGCCGAACCGGTCGATCCGGCTGATGCCGCCGAACCGGGTGGCCAGCCAGACACGATTGCTGTCGCACCGCACCTGCTGGACATGGCTTGCGGACAGGGAGCCTGGGGTATCGGGATCCTGAAGGTAACGGAAAACCGCGGAACGTCCCAGCTGGTTCCGGTCGATGCGTATGAAATTCAGGCCTTCATTTGTCCCGACCCAGAGGTTCCCGTCCCAGTGATAGGCAATGCTGTTGACCTGGTCGTTGCTGAGGGACCGCGTTCCCTCCGGACCCGCGGGGAAATGGACGACGCGCCGGGACCGGATGTCCAGATGATCCAGGCCGCCGCCGTAGGTTCCGATCCAGAGGCCGTCCCCGCTGTCCGGTTGCAGCGTGCGGATGTAATCGGAACTCAATCCGTTCGAACGGGTCAACCGTTCACACCGGCCCGTTTCCGGATCCAGACGGTTCAGTCCCTTTTCGGTGCCGATCCAGATGGAACCGTCCCGGGTTTCAGCGGCGGTGTACGCGGTATTGTAGCTGAGGCTGGTCGGATCGCCCGGATCGTTGACATAGTGACGGATGGTTCCGTCCTCCGGCGAGAGGCAGTCGGCTCCCATCTCGCCGATGACCCAAATCCGGCCCCGGGAGTCCTCGAAAAGAGCCTTGATATCCCGGTTGTTGGTGCGGGACGGATGGTTCAAGCCGGCGGGGGTGCGGATGAACGCGTCCAGGTCCGGAACGTACCGGCACAACCCGTCCCTCGTTCCGGCCCAGAGCCGCTTCTTCCGGTCGGTCAGAAGAACGCTGACATAGTTGTTGCTGACGGTGGTGGAGTCATCGGCGGATGAACGATAAACGGTGAATGCGTATCCGTCGAAGCGGTTCAGCCCGTCCTCGGTTCCGAACCACATGAACCCGTGCCCGTCCTCGGCGATGGCCATGACATTGGCCATTGAAAGGCCTTCCTGGGTCCCGATATGCTCGAATTGGAAAAACGGCGACTGGGCCGCGGTTTGGCGGAACGCGAGGAGGATGATCGCGAAAAGGGCCTCGCGAACATGGAACCGGGCCCGAAGCGCAGGCCGGGAAAACGGTCCGGCCGCGAAGAGGCTTCGCGGAAAAAAGGCGGACGGAACCGTCCATGCGCGATATTGTCGAATCGTGGATTCCGTTGCGGATGCTCCTTATTGCATTGTTCTTGTGCGATTTGAAATGCGGCACCGAATTCTTTATCGGATGAATGCGAAAAATCTCAGCTTTGTGTATGATCCAACGCGAATACTAAATCCTTGATATATTCGGATCGTCGAAAATCCGTTTTCGATCAAGATTTGCGGCGATGGAGGTTTTTAAAAATGCAAACCGAATGCCAGGGATGTGAAACAGGGGGAAATGCGGGAATGGAGGGGTGGAATCGCGATCACTTCCATTTCGGCTTGAGGACCTGTCCGAGGATCGGGAACAAGACCACGTAGAGAAGATGTAATGGCATCATGACCGGGTAATACCGGAGAAGCTTTCGAGGGTCCAGTATCGCGCTTCCCGCGCGGATGAAGCGGACTTCCAAAATCACTTTCACGGACCAGACCGCCGTGAGACACGGAACCCAGCGGGGGTCGAAGGCTGCGGCGAGAGTCGCCGCGAGAAGGAACGCGTGAAAGAGCCAGACACCCGACAGGACGGCGATCATGCCCGCCGGATACGCCAGATGTTTGGAGCTGAACCGGATGCGCTGACGCACGAAATCATGGAAGCCGGCGGGCGGATCCGTGTATACCGCGGCCGCGGCATCCGCGGCGAAACGGACGGACATCCCCGTCTCCTGAACGATCCGCTGCATGAAGAGATCGTCGTCCCCCGAAAGCCAGCGTCCTGTCCTGCCGTACCCGTCCAGCTTCCGGAAGACATCCCTGCGGAAGGAGAAATTGGCCCCGTTGCACGTGGAGGGAGAGCCCATGCCGGCCGTGGAAGCGGCGACCGCGCCCATGGCCAGGTATTCCAGCGCGAGGAGGCGGTGAAAGAATCCGTCATACGGAGGATCGGTCCGGTAAGGCGCGTAGCCGATCACCGCGGCCGTGGAACGGTCGTACCAGCGCACGATTTCACGGATCCAGGAGGGGCCGGGAAGGGTGTCCGCGTCGGTCGTGATAATGATGCGGCCGGAAGCGGACGCGATTCCGCGGGTCAAGGCGGCCTTCTTGGGGGAAATCGGTCCGTCGGATCGCCGGATCCGCAGAACCCGAACGTTGCGTCGGCCCGCCGCGAAACGGGTCATGAGCCTGTGCGTGCCGTCCGTTGACCGGTCGTCCACGAGAATGATCTGGGTCAGGCGGCCCGGGTAATCCTGCCGCTCCAGGCAGCGGAGAAGCCGAGGCAGGCAGCGGATCTCGTTGCGGGCCGGGACGATGACGCTCACCGTCGGTTGAGGAATCGGCCGTTCCGGCCGTCGGAGCCGTCCGAATCCCCGGGTGAAATGAATGAGCAGTACCGCGTAATAGAGAAGCAGCAGCAAGAGTGCGATCCATCCGAAAAACGGCGGTCCGTTCATGAGGCTCCCGTGGCAGGACGTTTTCAATATAACGGAACCCGGCGCGCTTGTCAACAACAAAGCGTTTGATTTCCTGGATGATTTGTCGTAAAATGAAAACAGGATCCCGTTCGCCGAGGCCGGACTTTCCTGAAAAACCGTGTCGCGAAGACTCGGCTGAAGCGGGCAACGGCTGAACGGAATCACGGAACGGATGGTTGTCTTAACGGGGAGTCGAGTCACATGCGCATATCCGGAAGGGTCATCCGGCTGATGATCGCGTTCGCGTGGCCGGTCATGTCCTGGAGCGCCGAAGACGCGCGCATGCACCGGTGGATTTTTTTCAGTGACAGAGGAACGGTCCTCTCCCGGGCGGACCGGGAGACGATAAGGCTTCCGGAACGCGTTCTGGCCAGAAGGCGGGCGGTCCGGCCCGCGCGTCGCCTGACGGACGCTTCGGATCTTCCCCTGGCTCCGGAATACCTGGAGGCTGTGGCCGGTACCGGCGCCGTGATCCGGACGCGTTCCCGCTGGCTCAACGCGGTGAGCGTGCTGGCCGATGCCGGCCAGATCCAACGGATCCGGCGCATGCGCTTCGTGCTCCGCGTCCAGCCGGTTGCCGTCTGCGGCCGGGAGCCCCGTCCGGAAGGCAAGCCGCCCGCGACCCGGCTGGCCCGGTCTTTCTCCGCGGCGATGGATTACGGACAGGGATTCGATCAGGCCGAGATGGTCCGCGTGCCGGAACTTCACGACATGGGCCTCTCCGGCAAGGGCGTGATCATCGGCATGCTGGACGATGGATTCCAATACCGCGGGCATCCGGCCTTCAAGCGGCTGCAGGTCGCGGCCGAGCGCGATTTTTACGACGGCAATGACAATACGGCCCCGGAAGCCGGGGACGATCCCCGGCAGGGAAGCCACGGCACAGGAACCCTGTCGGTGATCGGCGGATACGACCCCGGCGAACTGATCGGGCCGGCTTACGGAGCCGCTTTCGCGCTGGCCAAGACGGAATGGATCCCCTTCGAGAAGAAACTGGAAGAGGACAAATGGGTGGCCGGCATTGAATGGCTGGTCGACACCGTGGGCGTGGACATCGTATCCAGCTCGCTGGGATACGACCGTTTCCCGGACGAGGAATCCGGACCGGGTTACGCCTACGCGGACATGGACGGCAACACATGCGTCACCACGGTCGCGGCCGACATGGCTGTCTCGAGGGGCGTCGTGGTGGTCAATTCAGCGGGGAACGAATTCGACCGGTCCTGGCATTATATCTCCTCTCCGGCGGACGGAGACAGCGTCATCGCCGTGGGCGCCGTCAACCGCATGCGGACACACGCCTATTTCAGCTCCTGCGGTCCGACTTCGGACGGCCGAATCAAGCCCGATGTGTCGGCTTTCGGCAACAGCGCCTACCACGCGACGGCGGACGGCGGATACGGCTGGTCCAACGGCACATCCTACGCATGCCCCATGGTGGCCGGCATCTGCGGCCTCATGCTCGAGGCGCATCCGGGCATGACTCCGGCCGAGGTGATCGAGGCGCTCAAGCGGACGGCCAGCCAGGCCGACAGTCCGGACACGCTCCTCGGATGGGGCGTCGCGGACGCCTTCGAGGCGGTTTTCTGGACCGGTCCGGTGTTCCGCGAATTTTCATCGGTCACGGACGCGTCGGACGGATCCGTTTCGATCCGGTTCCGTGTTTTCACCAGGTCCGGAAACGCGCCGATCTCGGCGGAGGCGTCCGTCTGGCTCGACTCGGATTCGGCGCCGGTCATCCCTCCGGCCGTTCCGGTGGACGGGGACCCGCCGGGCCGATTCTCCGTCGTACTCCCGGAAACGGACCATCCGGAACGGATCCGGTTCTTCCTGAGCGCGACCGACGATGCGTCCCGCCGGGGACAATCACCGCTCCGCGCTCCGGATTCGCTTTATGCGCTGTCCTCCTGGATGAGCGGGGCGCCGGCGTCGGGAGATGGGGATTTCAGCCTGATCGGCGGCTTCCCGAATCCTTTTTCAGGCCGGACCACGGTGGAATTCGATATCCGGAAAACGGGCCGCATCGACCTGGTTATCGTCGACTGCCTGGGCCGGCGCGTCCGGGAATTCACTGCCGAGACCGCGGCGGCCGGACGCATCCGCTTGTCATGGGACGGAAAGGACGGCGGCGGGAGACCATTGCCGTCGGGACTGTATCTGTTGACAGCCCGGTCCGGGGACACGATCCGGACCCTCAAACTCCTGTATTTTCAAGAAGGTTGATCAGTTTTTCATTGATTTTTCAATATGAAAGAATTAAATTAAAAATCTCAACAAACGAGTCTCTCAACCATGAAACCGGTTCGGGGAGAGGAGAATCCGTGAAGATCACGCCTCTGGAAATCAAGAAGCAGCGGTTTGCCTCCAAGATGCGCGGGTACGACCAGGCTGAGGTGGAAGCCTTCCTGGAGATGGTCTCCGACGAGTACGAGTCCCTGATCAACGAGAAAAACCGCCTGCACGAGGAGGTCACCAGGCTCAAGGTTCAGCTCCGCGATTACCAGCAGGTTGAAAAGACCCTCCAGGAAACCCTGATGAACGCGCAGGAAAACGTCAGCCAGGCGCGCGAGAACGCGAAGCGCGAAGCGCAGATCATCCTGCGCGAGTCGGAACTGAAAGCCGAAAAAACCCTGGATGACGCCCGCGAAAAGCTGGACCGGATGCGGAACGACCTCTCCATACTCCGGGCGCAGAAGGATTCATTCGCCAAGCGGCTGAAACACTTGCTCGAATCGCAGATCGAACTGATCAAGGTGCTGGAAATGGACGACACGGGTTTCCCAAAGACTTCGGAAGAGGCGGCCCGGCCGCGGCCGTCCGACCGGATGGACAATCCGCCGGTGAAACCCTGAAGGGAGCCCTGATGCGAAAATCCATCCCGTGGTTTCTCCTCGCAACGGCCTGGATCGGCGGCTGTTCGCAGATGGCCGTGGTGCCTTACGAGAAGGTGGAGAAGACCAACCGCGTGTCCGTGCGTCTCGACTCGGACCGGACGGTTGAAGGCACGGTGATCAAGGCCGACCCGGTTCAGATCATTCTCAACCGTCCGGACGGAGGTTCCGTGGCGGTTCCGAGGGACCGGATCGCCTCGATACGGCGCAAGCCGCCGGTTTCGGACGAATTCGGAAGAGGCATTTCGGAGGAGGAAATCCGCTCCGTTCAGACCGGCCGCAGGGCCGTTGTCTACGGCGTCGGCGGCGGCTCCCTGAGCCTGGGATTCAGCTTCTTCGCCGGATCGCTGCTCGGCCATTCCTCGGCGAACGGAGGAGCGGTTCTGGCCGCCACGGCCGCGCTCGGCACCGGACTCGGGACCGCGTTTTTCCTGAAGGCCGGAAGGCTGAGGGACCGGCAGGCCGCGATCGAAACCATCCGTCTCAGGCGGAGAAACGCGGCGACCCGTCCGGACAGTCCCGCCCCCGGTCCGGAGGAGATCCGGAACCGGATCGAGGAGGAACGGCGCATGCGGGAGGAGGCGAGGCGGCAGCGGGAGGAACTGCTTCGTGAAATCGAGAGCGGAGACCGGAAAACGACGGACCGTTGAGAACCGGGGAACAGAGGACCGGTTTGACGGAACCGCCGGATTGATTGACGGCCGAAAGGACAGGAAAGGTGAAGCGAATCGGGATTATCGGCGGAAGCGGGATGTATCATCTGGGGGGAAGCCCCCCGAAGGACCGGATCAGCCTGAAAACGCCTTTCGGAGATCCTTCCGAATCGTTTGAACTCTTCGAGATCGACGGACGGGAGGTCCTGTTTCTATCCCGGCACGGAACGGGCCACCGCCTGCTTCCCGGCGAAATCAACTACCGGGCCAACATCTGGGCGTTCAAGAAACTGGACGTGGACTGGATCCTTTCGGTTTCGGCCGTCGGATCCTTCCGCAAGGAGATCAAGCCCGGCGATTTCGTGCTGGTCGACCAGTACTTCGACCGCACGATACGCGACCGTCCCTCCACCTTCTTCGGGGACGGTCTTGTCGCGCACGTCGCCTTCGACCGGCCCGTGTGCGGCGATCTGAAACGCATCCTGTTCGAGGCGGGGCAGGAGGAGGGACTCGGTTCGCGTCTGCACTCGGGCGGAATATACCTGAACATCGAGGGTCCGGCCTTCTCAACCCGCGCGGAATCGCTTCTGTACAAGTCCTGGGGCTTCGACGTGGTCGGCATGACCGGGGTGGCGGAGGCGAAACTCTGCAGGGAAGCGGAGATCTGCTACGCCCCGGTCGCCATGGTCACGGATTACGACAGCTGGGTCGGGGACGAAGACCGGAACCTGGTGAGCTCGGAACGCGTGCTCGCAGCCATGCAGAAGAACGCGGAAGCCGTTCGGCGCATCGTGTTCCGGGCCCTGTCGCACATTTCGGATAAGAGAACCTGCTCCTGCGGGGACGCCCTGCGGAACGCCCTCGTCACGAGGCCGGATCTGATCCCCCGGGCCACGCGGGAGAAGCTGCAACTCATCATCGGCCGCTATCTGGACTGAGAGGCCCGGCCCCGGTCCGGAGCGGATCATCCGGTTCATCAACCATGAAAGGACAGCCCGTCTTGCCGTTCCGTGAAGCGCCCAGTTCCGTCGATTTCCCGAAGATGGAGAAGGAAATCCTCGCCTTCTGGGACAGCCGCCAGATATTCGAAAAATCCGTCCGGGAGCGCCCGGAAGACCGCCCGTTCATTTTTTACGAAGGCCCGCCCACGGCCAACGGAAGGCCGGGCATCCATCACGTGATCTCCAGAAGCATCAAGGATTTCGTGTGCCGTCTCCGCACGATGCAGGGTTACCGGGTGCATCGTAAAGCGGGCTGGGACACGCACGGGCTCCCGGTCGAGATCGAGGTGGAAAAGGAACTCGGCATCCAGCACAAGGAGCAGATCGAGGCGTACGGGGTCGACCGGTTCAATCGGAAATGCCGTGAATCGGTCTTCCGGTACGTGGGCGAGTGGAACGAATTGACGCGCCGGATCGGCTTCTGGGTGGACCTCGAGCATCCCTACGTCACCTACGAAAACGACTACATCGAGACCGTCTGGTGGCTGCTGGCGCAGTTCTGGAAGAAGGGCCTCCTGTACCAGGGATTCAAGATCCTGACCTACTGCCCCAGGTGCGAAACGGCGCTGTCCAGCCATGAAACCTCCCTGGGCTACCGCGACGTGACCGAGCGGTCGGTGACCGTCAAGTTCCGCCTGACCGAGGGCGAGAACAGGTTCGTCCTGGCCTGGACGACGACTCCCTGGACGCTTCCCGGCAACGTGGCGCTGGCCGTCGGAGCGGAAATCGATTACGTCGAAGCGGAACAGGACACGCCCGCGGGTCCGGAAATTTATTACCTGGCCGAGGCCCGGCTGTCCATGCTGAAAGGCGAAGCCCGGATCCGCAGGCGTCTCAAGGGCCGGGAGATGGTCGGCTGGCGCTACCGGCCGCTTTTCGAAGACGTGAACCTCGAGGACGAGGCGCACCCGGCCTACCGGATCGCGGCCGCGGACTTCGTGAATACCGAGGACGGCACCGGCGTGGTGCACACGGCGGTGATGTACGGCGAAGACGATTATCAGCTCGGATTGCGCATCGGACTGCCCGCGGTGCACACGGTGGACGAGAAGGGCCGGTTCAACGACCGCGTGCCGAGGTGGAAGGGAAGGGGCGTCAAGGATCCCGAAGTCGAACAGGCGATCATCGACGCGCTCAGGCAGAGCGGCCTCTTCTACCGGCAGGAGAAGTTCACCCACGCGTACCCCCACTGCTGGCGGTGCGATTCGCCGCTGCTCTACTACGCCAAGAAATCCTGGTACCTGAAAACGACGGCGTTCAAGGACCGTCTCATCGAGAACAACCGCCGGATCCGCTGGTTCCCGAAGGATGTGGGGGAGGGCCGGTTCGGACAGTGGCTCGAAAACAACATCGACTGGGCCCTCTCCCGGGACCGGTACTGGGGAACCCCGCTCAACCTGTGGGTCTGCGACTCCTGCGGCAAGGCCCAGGCGGTCGGGAGCCGGGCCGAGCTGAAATCGCTCTCCGGCGGCGCGGAGCCGTCCGATCTGCACAAACCCTACATTGACGCGGTGACCTTTCCGTGCCCGGACTGCGGCGGCACCCGGCGGCGGACGCCCGAGGTCATCGACTGCTGGTTCGATTCGGGCGCCATGCCCTACGCCCAGTTTCACCACCCCTTCGCGGCCGACGGCCGGTTCGAGGGCAGCTTCCCGGCTGATTTCATCGCGGAGGGCATCGACCAGACGCGCGGCTGGTTCTATTCGCTCCTCGTCATCAGCACCCTGATCTCGGACCGGTCCGCGTACCGCGACTGCGTGTCCATCGAGCTGATCCTCGACAAGAACGGCCAGAAAATGTCGAAGACGCGCGGCAACGCCGTGGACCCGTTCGGGATCCTGAACGAAATGGGCGCGGATCCCCTGCGGTGGTACCTGTTCACCGTCAGCCCGCCCTGGGTCCCCACGCGGTTCGACGCGGACGGCGTCCGGGAGGTCCTGCGCAAGTTCTTCGGGACGCTGGTCAACACCTACAGCTTCTTCGTCATGTACGCCAACATCGACGGATGGGAGCCCGTAGACGTTCCGATCCCCGTCGAATCCCGTCCCGAGATCGACCGGTGGCTGCTCTCCATTCGCAACGCCCTCGTCCGGGAGGTCGGACTCGTTCTCGAACGCTACGATTCCTGCAAGGCCGCCAAGGCGATCCAGGACTTCGTCATCGACGACCTGTCGAACTGGTACGTGCGGCGGAACCGGCGCCGCTTCTGGAAGGCGGAGTTGAACGACGACAAACGTTCGGCCTACCAGACCCTGTACGAAACCCTGCTCACCCTGGCCAAGCTGATCGCGCCGTTCTCCCCGTTCTTCGTCGAGGAAATGTATCGGAACCTGAACCAGGGCCGGGTCGAACCCTTCGAAAGCGTGCACCTCGCCGGATACCCCGATCCGGCCTCGGCCGGATTTGATTTCCGGGACGAAACGCTGGAGCGGCAGATGAAGGCCGCCCAGGAAGCCGTGTCCCTCTGCCGTGCCGCGCGCAACGAATCGGGCCTGCGCGTCCGTCAACCCCTGGCCCGGGCCGTCGTGCACGCGACCGACCCGTCGGCGGTCGAGGCGCTGAAGCGCTTCGAAAGCCTCATCCTCGAGGAAGTGAACGTCCTGCGTCTGGACGTCACCGCTGATCCGGCCGCCCTGATGCGCCGCCAGGCCGGTCCGGTGTTCCGGAAACTCGGCCCGAAATTCGGGCCGAAGTCCAACGCGGCCGCCGATCGGATCCGCTCCCTGGACGCCCAGGAGATCGCCGAACTGGAAAAGACGGGTCGCCTCCTTCTGACCCTTTCCGACGGGTCGCGGGGAGAGATCACCCTGGAGGATGTCGAACTGACGAATCGTCCGGCCGAGGATTTTGCCATCCAGTCCGGCGACGCCATGACCGTCGGTCTCGACACGCGGCTGACGCCCGAACTGACCGAGATGGGCATTGCCCGGGAATTCGTCCATCACGCGCAGAACCTGCGCAAGGAGCTCGGGTTCAAGGTGACGGACCGCGTCCGGCTGTCCTACGAGTCGTCCGACCGACTGTCCGCCATGTTCGAATCCCGCAGCGCGTATATCCGCAATGAGCTGCTGGCGGACCGGTTCGTGAGAGGTGCCGGTCAGGCACGCGGCGGACGTGAGATTCCGCTGGACGGGGAATCGGTCGTCCTGGTCATCGAAAAGGCGGGCTGAACCCGCCGAGGCATGGTCCCCTGTCAATCCCCGCGAAGCGGGGGTGTTCACTGGTTGAGTCAATCCTTCAGTTGGGTCCCGCGCGGCGGAAAATGCGCGGGCGGACAGATTCAGGAGTCACGGCCATGGATGCGAAACGAACGGCTTTCTTCAAAAACCTCCTGCTCGAAAAGCGGAGGGATCTCATGCAGCAGCTCACCCTCATCAAGGACTCCGAGATGCAGACGACCCTGAAGGAGGCCACGGGCGACCATTCGGCGTATTCCTTCCACATGGCCGACCAGGGAACCGATACGATGGAGAGGGAGAAGAGCTTTTTCTACGCCCAGCGGGACGGCCGGCTCCTCTATCACATCGACATGGCGCTCGAACGGGTGGAAAACGGAACCTACGGGCTCTGCCACTCCTGCCACAAGCCGATCAGCGAGGAGCGGCTCGAGGCCGTTCCGCACGCCCGGCTCTGCATCCAGTGCAAAGCCAGCGAGGAAAAAACGCCTTCGGACTCCGAGGCGGATGAGGAGGTCATTTGAAGGGGATTCCGCTCCTGCTGTCCGCCGGGGTTCTGCTTCTCGATCAGGCGACCAAGCGCCTGGTCGAGCGGACCATGACGCCGGGAGAATCCGTTCCCGTCCTGGGGGACGCGCTCCGGCTGACATTCGTGCGGAACGACGGCGTCGCCTTCGGCATCCACATCGGCAGCGGGGCCCTGTTCAACGTCTTTTCGATCGCGGCCTGCGTCGGGGTCGCCTTTTATTTCTGGAAAATCCGGCGTGAATCCGCCTGGATCCGTTCCGGTGTGGGTCTCATTCTGGGCGGCGCGGCCGGCAACCTGATCGACCGGCTCACGGCCGGGAGCGTGGTGGATTTCATCGACGCCGGAATCCGTTCCATCCGCTGGCCCGTGTTCAACGCGGCCGACTCCGCCGTGGTGATCGGGGCGGGCATCCTGTTCGTGCTGGCGGCCCGTGACGAAAAGGCCCTGCGCCGCGGCAGGCGGGACGGCACCGGAGCGGAGTCTCCGCCCGCCCCATGACCGAACGGCGTTTCGAGATCACCGTCCCCGGAAGGAAAACCAGGGAACGGCTCGATTCCTACCTCACGCGGGAAATCCCCGAACTCTCCAGAAGCCGAATCCAGAAACTCATCCGTGAAAACCGGGTCACGGTGAACGGCATTCCCGTCAAGCCGAACCGGCCCGTCCTTCCCGCGGATGTCATCGTGGTTTCGGTCCCCATGCCCCCTCCCCAGGACTTTCTGCCGGAAGCCATACCCTTGGACATCTGTCTCTTATACACATCTGACGCTGCCGACGAGTTC
>JAUCQC010000124.1 GCA_030372965.1 bacterium | reverse complement strand
GAACTCGTCGGCAGCGTCAGATGTGTATAAGAGACAGGTACCAGTTGGCGCCGCTGTTGAACAGAGGAATCTGCAGGCTGAGGGCCGAAGTGAAGCCCTTGCTGAAGTCATCCTGCGTGAATTTGTAATCCGTCCGCATGGCCATGAAGGAATAGTCCGTCTGAAAGAACACCTTGGGCAGAAAGGAGGACCGGGCGGCCCTGGCCGCCCCCCCCGCGATGGTTTTGTTGCCGCTCAGCGACTTGTACTCCGGCCGGTTCCTGCGAGCGATCATTCTCAGGTCCGAGAGCGACAGGCTGTCCAGGCTGTCGTCGGCGTACGCGAGCCGGCCCTCGAGGGCCAGGGGCGTGGATTCGGGCAGTCCCATGACCATGCGCAGTCCGGTCAGGGCCGAAAGATAGGCGTTTTCCGCGGAGATCACCTGGGGTTTGAGGTTGGCCACGTCCACCTCGGCCCGCATCCGGTCGAATCCCGAGGCGTTTCCGGCGTCGTATTTCTTGCGGACGAGGTCGAGATTCGCCTGCGTCTGAGCCAGCGCCTGCTCCTGAACGGCGGCCACCTCTCGGGCCAGCAGGCAGGCGTAGAATGCGTTCACCGTGTTGTACACGACCGCCTGCTTCGCCGACTCGAGACCGCCTTCGGCCGCGCGTTTCGCGCCGTTGGCGATGCGCACCGAACCCAAGCCGGCGCCGCCGAGAAAAACGGGCTGGGTCAGCGCGGCGCCGTACAGGAACGTGTTGTCCACGCCGAACGAGAGCTTGAGGTAATCGGGCATGCCCTCCACGCCGGGCATCACGTAGCTGCCGTCCGGAAGCCGCATGGCGGCCTTGATGAAGTTCGGGATGAGGCTCTGCTGAATCTCCCAGGAATGCTGAAAATTCACGCTGCCGGACACCTTGGGCAGGAGCGCCGCGACGGATTCGGCGACGCCCGCCCTGGCCTTGGACAGCTCCTTTTCCGCGATCCGTATCCCGGGATTCTGCTTCAACGCCGTCTCGACGCTCCGGGCGAGATCGAGCCGCAGCGTGTCCTGGCTCCGCACCGTTCCGGCCGCGCCGACGCACAGCGCGATCACGGCCGTCCCCATGCGTTTCAAACCGCTCATCTTCTCCTCCATTTTGCCTTTGCGCATCCGTTTCATCTTCCGTGATTTCCCTGGTTTCGCGTCCGCGTGACGGAGCACGCGGGCCCGCGGTTGAAGCTCCCCCGCGGCCCGCTGCGCGGGATCAAGCGATTATATTTATGAATTATTGAAAACAAGCCGCGGGCCTTCAATAGTGTAAAAAATCAAATAACTTGGTCCGGCGAAGCCGGGGAATCTTCTATCTGTAGAGAAGAAATCAGTTTATATCCGCTCGCTTACCCCGCCGCAAGCGGCGGGCCTTCAACAAGAAAAAATCCAATTGCTTGGTCCGGCGAAGTCTTCAATATCCGGAATCTGTTGCTTGATCCCGCGCATCGGAACGGGACCGGGGAATGCGCTCGCTGACAGATTCATCCGTTTCGGCCGGAGGTTCCGGAAAAAACGTCCGCCGGCGCGTTCCCTCCCGCCGCCTCCGGCCGCGCGTTTCCGGCGCCGGACAGAATGCCGTAAAAAAAGAAATTCATCATTTCCAGAAGCAATTCCCGACGCGACCCGTAGTGTTCCTGCAGTTTCTCGTCCATGAACATCTCCATCATCCGGTCGATGAAATACAGGATGAACTCGGGCCGGATCTCCGGCCGGATGTGGCCCCGGCGCTGGGCGTCCGCGAAATCCGACATCCACGCGTCGCGGCTCCTCCGCATCATGTCCTCCATCATCGGGACGATGTCCGGATCCGAACTCCGGTGCAGATCCTTCACGAAATCGTTCCCGACCGCCTCGGACTGTTCCAGCTTGAGGCGGATGATGGACTGGATCTTCTCCGGAAAGGGGGCCTCGGAATCCATGATGGCGCGGTGCCGCGCGTTGCCTTCCTCGAACAGCCGGTGCAGGATGACGCGGATCAGGTCGTTCTTGTCCTTGAAATGCTTGTAGAACGTCATCTTGCTGACGTCCGCTTCGCGGCAAATCTCCTCGATTGAAATACGCCGCACACCGTGTTTGAAGAACAGGGTCCGGGCCGAGGTAACTAGTCTGTCTCGTTTTGGGTCTGCTTCCATTTCAAACCTTATTTACGAAAATCGTTCAAAAATACAATATACGTCCAATTATTGATTATTTGTACGGAGGCCAATATAAAAAGTTGCGTACAATTTTCCAAACTCTATTTTAACAATCCCACGCAAATCACACAATAATAACAATACTATACGCTGACATTACATACTTATCAAAAAATATTCGTCTTGAAATGGAATATCGGAGGAAATGCCAATTATTTCAAAATCTTCATAACTACTTTAACCCGGTGTTTTAACGCAGGATGGGATGTTGAACAAGGCGGACACATTCATCGATTAGAATAAGATTCTGATGAATGTTAATCTTACATGGAATATTCCTGTCGTCAAGGCACAACACTTGCATAAATTATAGATAGAAAAGAAAATAAGGACACTTCCCATGAACCGCATTCTGACTTTGCGCAATTGCACGCTGGCGGGATTCATGCTTCTTCTCCTGCAGACCGCGATATGCGTTGTTCTCATCATCCTGAACATCACGACCGGAATGAACCTGTCGTGGATTCCAGCCGCGGTGATCGGTCTCATCGGAGCCGCGGCTGCGGCGCTGATCTGGGAATACCGCGTCCGACCCTCCGAATCCCTGATTCAGGCGGGCCGGTCCCTTCACAGCAATGACCTGAGCCGGCTCACGCAGGCCATTACGGATCTGGGCCAGGGCAATTTCCACGTCCGCATCGATTCCACGCCGAACAGACTCCCGGCCGGTACGGATCCGAGATTCGAGGAATTCAAGTCCATACTCAATGACCTCACGGCCGTGATTCACAACGCGGCAGGCGAGTTCAACGAATTGACGGACGTACCCTGCCTCAGGCTCTGTTACGTGGGGTCCGATTCCTTTCTCGAGGGCCGCCTCTGCGGCGAGGCCATGGCCTCGGCCGTCGGCGGCCGGGGCAAGATCTCCATTTCCACGGCCCGGCTCAGCACGCCGAACCTGCTCCTGCGGAGAAAAGGCTTCATCAGCCTTCTGAAGGATAAATATCCGGAGATTCAAATCGTCGACATCCACGAGAACAAGCGAGAGGAACAGACCACCCGGGAACAGACGCTCCGCGTCCTGAATGAATTCCGGGATCTGGCGGGTTTCTACATGACCGAAGCGGAGTCCCCGGCCCGCGTGGCGCGCGTCGTGGAGGAATCGGGCCTCGCCGGAAAGGTGAAATTGGTCGGTCATGACCTGCTTCAGGCCACCATGGAATACCTGGACAAGGGCGTGATCACGGCCACGATCAGCCAGGACCCGTACGCCCAGGGCCACGATCCGGTCATCCACCTGTTCAACCACATCGTGGCCGGCTGGCAGCCTCCCACGCCCCGCATGCTCACGCGCATGGAGGTCGTGGACCGGTCCAATTACCATCTGCACTGGAACGCGCAGACGCGCCAGGCCCTGTCCGGAACGGATCCGACACGGCTGGCGCGGCCCGTGGACCGGCGGCCGGACAGGCCCCTGCGCCTCGTGTTCGTGGGCCGCGAGGATTCCGAGTTCTGGATTCCGCTGAAGATGGGGGCGCTGGCGGCCGCGGAGGAGCTGAAACCCTACGGCGTGACCGTGGAATGGCGCCTGCCCAAGAGCGAGTCCGTCAAGGCCAGGACCTCCCACGGGAGCCTCGAGGGCACGCGTGAATCCCTCATGCTCGAGGCCCTCATCCGCGAGCGGGTCGACGGCATCGTCACCTATCTGCCCGAAGCCCGGCTGGTCAAGCTCGTCAACAAGGCCGTGGAGTCGGGCATCACCGTGATCACGACCAACGGCGAACCCTTCAACCTGCGGAGCCTGCTCTACACCGTGAACCACCAGGCGCTGAAACTGCTCGACCTGAGCACCCATCTTTCCCGGAGCGCGTTCGACGTCAGCGAATCCACGTCGCGGATCGCGTCGTCCATCGAACGGATCACGTCGGGCATCGTGTCGCAGGACGAGCAGCTTCAGGGGACGGAACGGGAGCTCGGCGCGGTGGCGGACCACATCGAACGCATCCACTGGGAGGCCGACCGGAGCGCCCGGAGCGCGTCGGACACCTGGAAACAGGTGGAGACCAGCTCGGAGGCCCTCAAGGAATCCATGGAAAGCTTCAAGTCCATCGTCTCGGACGCGGAGGAGGCGTGGAAAACCGTTCAGGGACTGGCTGAAACCTCCGAACGGATCGACTCCGTGATGCAGATGATCGACGAGATCGCCTCCCGGGTCAACGTGCTGGCCCTGAACGCCCAGATCGAGGCGACGCGCGCCGGCGAGGCCGGCCGAGGATTCATGGTGGTGTCCAACGAGATCCGCAGCCTCTCGCGGAACACGACGGCCGCCACATCGGAGGTGTCTGAGCTGGTGGAACAGATCAAGGACGGCATTGCCGGCGTGCAGGAGGCCGTGTCCCAGGAGATGGGCAAGATGCGCGAGTCGTCCGAGGTGACGGACCGGGCCGAAAGCACGATGGGCGTCATCCTGACCTCGCTGGGCGAGAACAGACAGCGGCTGCTGCGCATCGTGGAGGCCGTCGACCAGGCGCGGAAGTCATCGGGTCAGGCGCGCGAGAACATGGAACGCATGTCGAAGCTCAGCGCGACCAACACGGAATCGCTGAAGGAGATCAACGCGGCCACCGAGGCGATGACCCGCCGGTTTCAGGACGTCGCGGAAATGGCCTCGCTCCTGGAGAAGATCGCCGAAGGCGAAAAGGGGCTGCTGGCGAAGTTCACGCTGAGCCCGGGGGAGAATTGATCCCCAGGGAGGGATGAAGCCGGAACGCGGTACGGGATGTCGCCCTGAGAATCGCTTCCCCGCTTTGCCCTCGAAGGGCCTGCCGGATCTCCACCGGCCATCCCAACCGGGCACGGCCATTCCGACCTCCTCGGCGGGACCCTAAAAAAAACCTGAAAGGTCTTCGGGACCTTTCAGGTTTTTCCGTTTCCAGAACCGGAATCGGAACCGGCGGCCGGATCCTCAGGGCGTCACCTCCAGCACGGCCCTGGACCGGATGTCGTCCGACGCGCCGCCGACGCGCAACTCGAACAGACCCGGCTCCACCACCCACCGCATGTCCCCGTCCAGCATGGCCAGCTGGTCGCGGCCGACCGGGAATTCCACGGTCTTGGTTTCCCCGGGTTCCAGGGTGACCCTCCTGAATCCCTTGAGCTCCTGAAGCGGCCGGGAAACGCTCCCGACCCGGTCGTGAATGTACAACTGCACGACCTCGTCCCCTTTCCGCGATCCCGTGTTGCGGACGTCCACGGCGGCGCGGATCTCCCCGTCCGGCCGCATGACCGGGGCGGACAGTCTCAGGCCGCCGTATTCGAACGTCGTGTACGACAGGCCCGCCCCGAACGCGAATTGCGGGCTCCCGGTCAGGTCCACGTAATTGTACCCGCGGCCCGTGGGTTTGGTGTTGTAATACAGGGGAACCTGCCCCACGGAAATCGGGAACGTGACGGGCAGTTTTCCGCCCGGATTGACGTCCCCGAACAGGGCCGCGGCCACGGCGGCGCCGCCTTCCTCGCCCGGATACCAGGCTTCGAGCACCGCGTCCGCGGACGCGATCCAGTCCGCGACCGTGACCGCGCCGCCGTGGGTCAGCACCACGACCGTGGGCTTGCCGGTCGCCGCGATCCCGCGGATCGTCCGCGCGATATCGGGGTGCAGGCCGAGGTCGGACCGGTCGCGGCCCTCGCCCTCGTTCACGCCGGCCACGATCACGGCCGCGTCGCAGGCTTCGGCCGTCTCGACGGCCTCGCGGATCTCCGCCTCGGCCGGGTCCTTTCCCGACACATCCCATCCCATGGCCGCGTAGGCCTGTCCCGAATTCTCGTAGTATTCGACGCGGAGGCCGTATTTGCGGCCCGCCTGAAGCGTCACATGCACCGTGTCCGTCGAGGGCGCCCGGTCCGACCAGGTCTGGAGGATCCGCGCACCGTCCAGATAAACCCGAACGCCGTCATCCGTGGTGAAGGCCAGGACGCAGGGGCCGCCGACCGGCGCTTCGAGAAAACCCGTCCAGCGGACGGAAAACCGCTCCGCCGCGATGGAGGCGTCCGGCGAACCGTGCCCCCAGTCGAAGAACAGGTTCGGGTCCACGCGCGTCAACACCGGACGGCCTTCCAGGCCGGTGTTGGCGAAGTACTCCCCGAGCAATCCGTGTTCGCCCTCCTTCCCCCCCGCCGGGGTCAGCCATTCCGAGGGCACGGCGGGCCAGTCCCGGCTGCCGCCCGAAGGCCCTCTCGCGTAGCGCACGTCCGCGGCCGGCAGGGCCCGGCGGATGCCTTCCAGCACCGACACCACGGCCATGCCGCTCCCGGAATAGCCGCCCAGCCGGGGCGCGGCGGCCGGAGCGCCGATGACCGCGACGGAACGCAGATCCTTCGGCAAGGGCAGGGCGCCTTCCGCGTTTTTGAGAAGCACGAGCGATTTCTCCGCAGCCTCGCGGGCCAGGGCCCGGTGCGCCGCGCAGTCATTGAGCCTCGCCGCTTCCTTCGGGTCCGCGTAGGGATTCTCGAACAGACCCAGCTCGAACTTGACGGCCAGCACGCGCCGCACCGCCCGGTCGAGGGTTTCCATGGCCACCCGGCCGGAGCGGACCGCTTCGAGCAGGGGTTTTCCGTACATGACCACGGAGGGGAGCTCCACGTCCAGCCCGGCCTCGATCGCCTGTTCCGCGCATGTGACGGAATCCGCCGCCGTCCGGTGCAGGGCGTAAATGCCCTCCACGGACGTGTAGTCGGACACCACGTACCCCCTGAAGCCCCACTCCCCCCTTAGAACGTCCGTCAGCAGCCACCGGTTCGAGGAGCAGGGCGTGCCGTCGACCGAATTGTACGCCGCCATGATCGACCGGGCGCCGGCGCCCGCGACCGAGGCCTGAAAGGCGGGAAAGTAGATCTCGCGCATCAGGCGCTCGGAGAAATGGGCCGGGTTGCTGTCGCGGCCGCCGTCCCCGACATTGGCCGCGTAATGCTTGGGCGTGGTGACGACGCCCCGCTTCTCGAAGGCGGAGACGAAAGCGACGGCCATGGCGGAGGTCAGGAAGGGATCCTCGCCGTAGGTTTCCTCGACCCGGCCCCAGCGGGGGTCTCGGGCGATGTTGATGGTCGGCGACAGCACCTGCCGGATGCCCCGGCTCTTCGTTTCGTCCGCGATGGCGCCCGCCACGCGGCCCATCAGATCCGGGTCCCAGGTCGCAGCCAGACCGATGGCCTGCGGAAAGCTCGTGGCCTTCTCCGCGATGAGGCCGTGCAGGGCCTCGTCGTGCATCATCACGGGTATGCCCAGCCGGGTCCTGGAGACCATGAATTTCTGGATGGCGTTCAGCCGCTTCGCGGCCTCGGCCCCGGTGTACGGCCGCAGGACGCAGCCCAGGCCGCCGATGCCGTCCTTCATGGCCGCGTCCGTGACCGGGCCCTCGTCGATCCGGCACTGGAGCTGGGCCACCTTCTCCTCCACGGTCATGCGGCCGAGCAGGTCCTCGACCCGGCGCTCGACGGAGAGTTTCGGATTCCGGTAATCCGGAACCGCGGCCGCGAGAAGCGCCGGAACGGCGCAGAGAACAGCGGCCAAACGCCAGTGTGCGGAAGTCCATTTCATGTCGTGACACCTCCTCCTGAGAGACAATGCCGAACCGCGGATCGCGTCTTCCCTCTCCGCCGGGGCTCCCGCCCCCGCCTTCCCAAATCCCTCCGCGTGGATCGCGAAACCTTTCCACAAGCGGGTGTTTCAGGATGAAACCGGACGTTAAAAAGGTCGTGATTCCGATCCTCATTTTCAAGTAATAATTTGTCACCGCGGGCCGGGCGAACGGCCCCCGGCCGGGTCCTGCCCCGCCGGATCCCGCCGGGTCGGCCGTACAGGCCGGTCCGGGCGAAAAAAAAGGCGGGGGCCGGGGCCCCCGCCGTTACACGCGGAATGAAACGCCGTCAGAATCCGAACTGGATCGTGAACTTCTGGATGTCGTTCAGCCGCCCGAATTCCCGGTAGGCGTAGTCCAGCGCCAGGTTCATCCGGCCGCCGATGGGCAGCCGAAGCCCGGCGCCGAGGCTCAGGCCTTCCTCCGAATCCCCGGCGAACAGCGATTTGTATCCCGCCCGGAGCGACACCTTCCGGTCGAAGATGTACTCGCCGCCGACGTTCATGCTCTCGACGTCGTCGTTGGGATGCAGGGCGTCCGCCGCCAGGATCAGGTTGCTCTTGCCGGCCCCTTTCAGCACATCCACTGAAACGCCGACCCGGAAGAGCAGCGGAAGGTCGAAGGCGTCCGTCTTGAAATAGGCCGGAATATTCTCGTTGTTTCCGGTGACGGTCGGATCGGGGTCCTTCTGCGTCTCCATGTCCCTGCCGCCCATCCGCATCTTGGTGCCGTAATTGGTGATGCTCATGCCGATCTTCATTCCGTGAAATTGCGTGTCGAACAGGGCGCCGATGTCCAGGGCCGCGCCCTTGGCCGTGGAGTGGTAGATCCGCTCGTGGATGAATTTGCCGGACATCCCGATCGAGAACCGGTCGGTCAGGTTTCTGGCGTAGGACAGCGTGAATGCGAAACTCCCGGCGCCGAACATCTCGCCGGTGCCGTCGGGTTCGAGAATCGTGGTCCGCTCCATTTCGTCCATGGTCTCGAACTGGCCGCTGACCCCGACGTTGCCGAGGGGTCCCAGGTTCACGGCCACGCCCGCGTAGCTCATTCCGATGTCGGCGAACCACTGCGCGTGGCTGAACACGGCCTCGTTCCCCTGAACCCGCGCCAGTCCGGCCGGATTCCAGAACATCGCCGTGGCGTCCTCCACCACGGAGACGTAGGCGCTCCCCATTCCCACGGCATGGGCGCCGACGTCCACTTTCAGCAGCGGCACCGCCGTCGTCCCGGCCTTCGTGACCTGCTTGGCCTGAAGTCCGGACGCCACGGCGATCGCCAGCAGGAAGCTCAATCCTTTCGTCATCGTTCGGTCTCCTTGCTTGTTGGCCGGGACGCGATCCGGCGCTTCCGGATTCCGTCCCGGGCCGCTCACTTGATCACCGCGAATTTTCCGACTTTCGACCCGTATTTGCCGGCGTCCACGTGGTACACGTACACCCCGTAGGCGATCGACAGCTGGTCCTTGGACAGCATGTCCCAGATTTCCGTGCCGTCGCTGAGATTCGGCGTGTCGTGCTCGAGCGTCGCGACCAGCTGGCCGCTGCCGGTGAAAATGCGGATCGTGCACTTCGGCGGCAGGTGCGTGAAGTGAATCTGACGGTCGCCCCGGCCGTCCGCGTACGGGTTCGTCGGCTCCCAGCCGTTCGCCACGATGTACGGATTCGGCACCACGCGGATGTCGTCGAGGGACGACGCGATCACCGCGGGATCCAGGGTTTCCCCGTGCAGGGTGAATTCAAAAACGTCCCGCGACAGGAAGGGCTTGAACATCCGGATGCGGAGGGTGTCGCCGAATCCCGGATTCCGGCGGGCGTCGTCGTCCTCGCTGCGCTTCATGCTGACGGTCAGGCTGGCGCGCAGGGTGTCGGAGGCGTCCGCGTTCAGGATCAGGATCTCGTCCTGCTTGGTCTTCGAACGGGAGAACCGGCCGTCGTTGCCGTCCGCGTTGAAGTAGCCGAACGGCACTCTCACGCCCGACACCGCGTCCAGCACCGTGAAATTGACGTCCATGGCCTCGATCGTCTTGCCCCGGCGCAGGCAGGCGACGGACCGGTCGAGCACCGAGGCGCTGTCGCCGAAAATGATGTCGATGTCCCGGGACATCGGACTCTCCGTCTCCGCCCGGTAGTAGTACGGCAGGACGTTCGGGACGTGAATCTCCGCGTGGTTGAACTTCGTCCGGGCCGTGTCGATCGCGCACCGGGCCTCGTTGCGCAGGGACAGCTCGAATCCGTCGATCAGGGGGAGCTTGTCCTCCAGGCCGGCCATGACCCGGCGGCCGACGAGCGTGTCGGGCGAAGCCGGATCCGTCACATCGACGAGGTTCAGGTTCCGGGTGTACAGCGTGTCCGGGGCGTTGAACACGACCTTGAGCGTGTCTTCGAACGTGACGCGGTAGACGTGGCCGTCCCGGACGGCGGCCGGATCGATGAGATTCAGCGTCACGTCGCCCGAGGTCGTGCCTCCGGGCAGCAGGTGCGGCACGTCCGCGCGGCTGGGCACGAAGCCGGCGGACGGGGCCTCCGGGCGCACCACGACGACGTTGGACCCCTTTTCCTGCACCTGGCCGTCCTGTCCGATGGACACGAACCGTGTGCACTCGGTGGGCGGTATCTTCTTCTCGGCGTCGCCGTGGTCATAGGCGGTGACGGCGTAGTAATACCGGTGCCCGTTGACGGCCGTGGTGTCCGTCCAGGAATGCCGGAGCCCGGTGTCTTCGCCCAGGTAGAATTGCACGCCCTTGACGCCGACCGAAGCGAACCCGTTGATGCCGTTCGCCAGGTCGAACTGGGCGATCGGCTTCCGGTAGGCGTACGATCCGTGGCCGTCCGTGATCAGGGGCATGTCCCCCCAGCCCGCGTCCGTGGACCGGTAGATGCGGTATCCCTCGAAATCCATTCCCGTGATGGGGTCGTCCGACCGCTCCGCCCAGTCGTCCCAGAACAGCGTGACCCGGTTGTCCCCCTGCACGGCGTTCACCGTGGGGATGTTGGGCGCGCGGGAGAAGTTGTAGTTTTCGGCGTAGGCGGTGTTCATCCACCGGGTGTTGACCATCAGTTCATCGAGCGTGAGCGCGAGCACGAGACCCATGGAGAACCGCTGGATGTCGCCCGGCGCCATGGGGAAATAGCCGGATCCCCAGAACAGCTCCACGTTCACGTTCTCCATGATCGCGTCCAGCTTTCCGGGCCTGCATTTTTCCCACGTGGCCTCGTCGTCGTCGTGGCTGTAGGTGGTCCAGTCGTAGAGGTTGAAGCTGGTCAGCCCCAGCATGTCCGTTTCGCTGATGTCCGTCTTGTCGAAATGGGGCTCGCCGGCCGTCGGCCGGCCGTCCTTTTCGCCCGGATCGGAGGTGAAGGGCGCCCCGTCCTGGCCGAGATCGTCGAGCAGGACGTCCCAGTCGGCGTCGTTGTCCACGCCGTCGTCCCGCTGTTCGTCGATCAGCGGATTGTCCCGTCCCGCTCCCGTGAAGTAATCGATGTACTTGAGGCCGGTGTAGAGATACCGGTGGGTAACGTTCGGCGGCGCGCCGAACCGGGTGCCGTTGTTCTCGTCGATCAGCCCGTTCAGGTTGTCGTCGATGAGGTTGTTGACGATTTCCTCGCGCCTGTATCCCGGATACACCTTGATGATCTGATCCTCGTAGGGGATGCGGAGCGTGTCGTTCGGCATGTTCATCAGGGTGCGTTCGAACGTCAGGTAGTCGATCAGGATGATCGGATCGCCGGCCAGCAGCACCTTGGCGCGGAACATCGCCTCGTCGATCACGGGGCCGCTTCCGTCCGCGGCGTCGCCGTCGTTGTCGATGCCGTCCACCGCGTTTCCCGGGCTCTCGAGGAACGCGCCGCCGATGTACCCCACGGGCGTGAATCCCCCGCCGCCGATGTTGTCGTTGTCCCACATGTACGCCATGTCCGAGGCCAGATCGTAGGCCCCGCAGTCGTCGCCCGAATCCCCCGCGGTCTGCGTGTCGCCGATGTTGTTGCCGATCTTGTATCCGAAGGCCATCTTGTCGTGGTGGTACGTGCCGATGTTCTCGATGTCGAACAGCATGAACAGCACGTTCTGCACCAGCAGGTTGGACCACTGGAAGCTGCGCACCCACATGCGCATGCCCAGGCCCTTCCGGCTGCGGTCGTTCGCGTCCGGATAAAAGTTGAATTCCTTCTTGTTGTAGTCATCGGACACGAAGAAGGCCTCTTCGTCGGCGTTCAGCTGACCCTTGCCGAAATAGCCGTTCCACCGGCCCGACCAGCCCGGATCCACCGGATCGTCCGACTTGTCCGGCCAGAACGGCGGCCAGGAAGCCGGCCACTTGCTCATGGCGAGCGAGTCTCCGGGATGCCTGGCGAAGCCGGGAAGCGGCAAAAAGGTCCACCACTCGCCCGTGACGGGGTCGGCGTCCCCCCGGGAGTAGTTGCCGGAGCTCGTCGGCAGGGAGGGGTCGCCGTTGCTGTGCACCGTGGAACAGATGTGCTTCATCTCGCCGTTTTCGTCGATCACCTCGGAGACCACGAATTCGTCGCCGTCGATCAGCCACAGATGCCCCGAATTGATCGGCCATTCGCCGGCAATGGCGCTGGACGACCCGCTCGGGTGCGAGACGTTCGTCCCGTAGGTGCCGTCGTTGAAGAAGGTGGTGCGGATCTGGTTGCCCGCGTGCAGACCCATTTTCATGTACTGAAAGTCCCCGTGCAATCCCTGCATCGCGGATTGGCCCGCCAGCATGGGCGCCAGACCCATGAGGCACAGGCCGATCCATGCGGAATGATGTTTCATGATCTGCTCCTTGCGGTTTGTTTAGAATCCGACCGACAGACCGGCCTGAATCTGGCGCGGCGCCGAATACCAGCTCGGCTGTTTGGCCCACTCCTCGACCGTGCCGATCCGCGAGGCGACGTACCCCTGCTTCTTCGGATCGATGGTCGAGGTCACGTCGGCCTTTTCGGTGTCGCCGTACACGGAAAGCGCGTCGCGGAAATCGAAGACGTTGTACACGTTGACGAACGCGTTCACCCGCAGCTTCCCGACGGACAGTCCGCGGTTGACGGTCAGGTCCACGTTCCGCCGCATGGGCGTGTACTCGCTGTTCTGCAGAAGGCCCTTCGACGCGGCGCTGCCGAAGGCCTCGCCGGCCGGGAAGGACGGCGTGTACGGCGTGCCGCTGGTCAACTGGCCGATCGCCGAAACCATCCACTGCCCGAACTGGCACCGGACCAGGGCGTTCAGGGTGTGCGGCTGGTCGAAGCCCATGGGGATGAGCGCGAGCCGCTTCTGCTGATGGTTGGTGTAGGCGGTGTAGGCGTCGGTCGGGCTGGTGTAGGTGCCCTCCGCGCGCTGGAAGGTGTAGTCGACCCGGACCGACCAGTTTCTGGACATCCGCTTGTCGAGCTTCACCGTGACGCCGCGCACGTTCTCATAGTCCAGATTCATGAACATCACGTACTGGACGGCGGGGTTGTACGTGGGCTGCAGCGGCGTCTGGCCGACCCAGTCCCGGACGTCGCGGTAGAACAGGGACACGTCGACGCCCAGGTCGTTCGTCAGCTGCTGCTGGAGCCCGACCTCGTACTGAACCGTCCTCTGGGGCTTGAGCTCCGCGTTGGAGAGCGTGAAGTTGCCGCCGCCCATGCCGAGCTTGAAGTCGGGACTGCTGTAGAGGTACTGGAAATCCGGAATCTGGAAGAAATGCCCGTAGGAGAAATGGATCACGCCGCGGTCGGTGATCGGGAACGACAGGCCCAGGCGCGGGCTGACCGCCTGGCTGGTTTTCGCCTTCTTCTCCATGAGGGCCCTGCGTTCGGACACCGACAGCGAGTCGGTGGTGCCCGGCCGGAAGGTGTGCTCCTCCAGCATGGGCGTGTAGATGCTCGGGTCCTTCGGATCGGCGGGGACCACGCCTTTGGAGTCGAAGTAGTCGAACCGGACGCCGAGGTTGACGATCAGATCCTTGAGCTCGATCTTGTCCTGGACATAGGCCGAAAACTCGAAGGGATTCCGGGTGTACACCTCCCGCTGAACGCTCGAGATGTCCGGCACGTCCGGCTGGAACGGGATGATCGCCTCGCTCGTTCCCGGAACGGTTCCGGGCGTGATCGTGTAGGAGTCGAGCGTGAGTTCGTGAAACCGGGCCTCGAACCCGGTCTTGACCTGATGGACCCGGTTGATCTGGCTCGTCAGGTCCAGCTTGCCGACCCAGGAGCCGGTGCTCCGCTCGTACCGGTTCAGCAGGTTGCCGCCTTTGTTGAAGCTGAAGCTGGTCGGCGCCGAGTTGGAATCGGGGCTGACGTACCCGAGGGGGCCGCCGGGCGCCGGGATGAAATCATAGGTTCTGCGCGCGGAGCGGACGGCCTCCAGCTGCGCCTGTCCGTCGGCGGTGTTCGGATCGAATTCGAAGCCGTCGAGGCCTGCCGCGGCGTCGGCGTACACGCGGACGAAATAATCCGGCTTCGCGTAGGGACTTTCATAGAGGCGCTGGCTGTACTCGTTGGTGAAACGGTTGACCCGAAGCTCGTAGAAGGTTTTCGGGGACAGCATGTGGTTCAGCTCGAAGATCTGCGTCAGGCCGGTTCCCTCCTGCCCGGGGACGCCGTCCGGCGCGTAGGTGTACGCCTTGTTGTAGGTCCGGTCGTTGTCCCACCGGTTCCAGAAAACGTTGTATTTGGCCGTGATGTCGCGGCTCAGCCGGTAGACCAGCTTTCCCTGCAGGTTGGTCCGCTGGTAGGGATTCATGGGCACGAACGCGCTGTCGCCCGGGTTGCCGTACGTCGTGAACCACCGCCGGCCGTAGAGATACCCCTCGTTCGAGACGAACCGGCCGTTGACGAAGAACGTCAGCCTGTCCCCGGCGAAGGGAACCGGTCCGCCCAGGTTGGCCTCGATGTTGGCGATGGGATTGAAGCCTTTCAGGGGATTTTCGAGGGTGCCGACCGCCCGCGGAGCGCCCGAGGCGTCGGTGACCACGTTCACCCGTTTCAGGATGGCGAACCGGTCGTCGCCGCTGAAATAATCGCCCACGTATCCGGACACGTCCCCGCCCAGCCGGCTGCCGCCCTCCTTGGTGATGACCTTCACGATGCCGGACATGGCCTGCCCGTACTCGGCGTTGAACGTGCCGCTGACCACCTGGAGCTCCTGGATGGCCGAATTTTCCACGGTCACGCCGCTCGATCCGTTGAACACGTCGGTGGTGGACACGCCGTCCACCCAGTACGCGATCTCGCTCGCGCGGCCGCCCCGGATGTGCATCTGACCGCCGGTTCTCACGACGCCGGCCTGGAGTTCGAGAACGTCCTCCATGCTCTGCACGGGCAGGTCGCGGATCTCGTCCGCGCCCACGGTGGACAGGGACGAGGTCATGTCCTTCCGGACCAGCGGCCGTTCCGCGGTCACGGTGACCGCCTCGCCCGACTCGATCACGGTGGACGCCAGTTCGGCGCGGAATGGGGTGGTCATGTCGATGGAAACCCTCAGGTTCTCGGTCACCAGGGTCTGATAGCCCATCATGCTGACACGGACGTCGTACAGGCCCGGCGGCAGGTTGAGGATCATAAAGGTGCCGTCCATGTCGGTGACCGAACCGAGGGAGGTCCCGGCCACCAGCACGTTCGCGCCGATCAACGGCTGCTTCGTGGAGCGGTCGATCACCAGCCCCTCGATCTTGCCCGTCGTGCCCGCCGCGAGACGGCCCGCGGCCGGAAGCAGGCAGATCCCAAGGATGGCCGCAATCCACGCATGGCGGATTCTCTTCATAGCCTTACTCCTCCGATAAAGGTGTCTGGCGTGATGGGTGGGAAGCGCCGGTCCCGCGGGTTCCTCCGTCGGGAAGCGCGGTCCGGAAACGGAACGGCGGCGCATGTCAGCTTCTCTGATCCATGCGCCGCCGTTCCTTCGGGTTCAGATTTCCGGCCGCGCGCCGGAGCGTCCCCGGTGCGCCGTTCCGGCCGGGAGACCGGACGGACCGACGGTCCGCTGTTCCCGCGCTCCGGCGTTCCTTCCGCCGGATCGGGCCGGAACCGCGGAGGCGTGCTTCACTTCAGAAGCATCATTTTCCGCGTCAGCGCCTGCCGTCCGTCGATCTGCAGCTTGCACACGTACATCCCGCCGGCGAGAGCCGATCCGTCGAAGGTCACCTGGTGCGAACCCGCTTCCCGGACCTCGTTCAGCAGCTGGGCGACCGGACGTCCGAGCATGTCGTGGACCGTGACCGTGACATGCGATTTCCGCGTCAGGGTGAACGGAACGGTCGTGCCCGGGTTGAACGGATTCGGGTAGTTCTGCAGAAGGGCGCAGCCGCCGGGAATACCGGCTCCGGGCCTTCTCTCGTCGACGGAAACCGTGGGATCCTGGAGGGAGGTGAAGAAAATCTCGTCGTCCGTCAGAACCCGGTCGTAGATGTTGAACTCGTAGATGTACCCCCTCCACGTGGCATCCGCGTCATAACCGCTCTTGGAGAGATAACAGAACAGCGGCTCCAGCGCGTCGATGGTGTTGGTCGCGGACAGGTCGTTGCGGCCGGTTTCCACGCCGTCCGTGTACAGGGCGATCTGCGTCCCGTTCAGGGTGGCCACCATGTGGTGCAGGGACCCGTCGTCGTATTCGGGGCCGTCGGCGCCGGTTTCGCCCTGATAGGGGGTGTCGGCCCAGCAGGATATCGCGGCGCGGCTCTTGTTGTCTCCCCGGGCGGGCGTCATGAAAAAGCCGTTGTATCCCATGGCGTTCTTGGATCCGCCGAAGTAGAAGAACATGTGGTACGACGCGTTCATGTCGGCGAAGGACGCGTACCAGATTTCGCAGGTGAATTCGGTGAGCGAATTCAGTCCGACGTCCTGGGCGTCCATTTCCATGTACTGGCCCAGGTCGGGGGTGACGAGCGCGCCATCCTCGATGACGGCCCCTCCCATGAGCAGGCCGTGGGCCGTGCCCACCTGGTCGTTGGGCGTGCCGTCGTCGAATGTCCAGGAGTGGATGAGATTCGCGGTGCCCGGATCGACTCCCTGGGCCTGGGCGCCGACCGCCAGCATCATCAGGCACGTCAGCAGGAACAATAGCGTTCGCTTCATCTTTTTCCTCCTCTTCCTGTGGATGGTGGATGGTCCGGTGGGCCATTCAGGGTAATTATTTTCGGCATGGAAATCAAGCCACTTATTTCCTTTTTATAACCAGATTGCGCAAACCCGACCACGCCGCCGCCGCCGGGGAGGCTGTTACTGCGCATCGGTACGCCGGACGGGGGGTGACCCGGGACCTGCGGGAATTGGAGGATTTCACCCGTCCGTGGAGAATTCGCCCGCGGATTGAAGCTCCCAGCCGTCCGCTTCGCGGGACCAATTGATTTTATTTTCTTTTAGCAGTGAAGGCAAGCGGCGGGATTATAATAATAAAACAATCCGATAGCCTGGTCCGGTTAAGCCGGTGAATGCGCCCGCTGACAGATTCACCATGCCCCGGCCGTGACTGTCCGGAACCCGACGGAACCTACTGTATGGCAACAAGTTTACGGACTGCGGAAAAGCCGTCGGAAGCGGTCAGCCTGCAGAAATAGACCCCGCTGGCCAGACCCGAAGCGTCCCATCGGACCGAATGGACGCCCGGCTCAAACCGCCGCGAGACCAGCGCGGCCGCTTCACGGCCCAGAATGTCATACACGTTGATCCGGATGAACGCGGGCCTGGGAACCTGGAACACGAGGGTCGTCATGGCGTTGAACGGATTCGGAAAATTCTGCCATAGCCGGAACTCCCGCGGAACCGGCCGGCCCGCCGGTTCCGTCACTGAAACGGGGTTGTTGTCATCGCCGGGGTTTCCGTGCAGACCGGATGAGGCCGTCCAGGTTTCCGCGTCATTCGGGTCCCGGACCGGATTCGGATCGCGCGACACGAGCGAAACCCCGTCTCCATCCGCCGAACGGGGCCACGGGTACCGGTCGTCGTACCGGATCCTGAAGAGCGTGTCCCCCGACGCCGAGCTCAGCGCGACCGTTTCTCCACTGTTGTCCAACCGCCCTTCGTATTCGCCGAACGCCTGGAATCCGTACCGTTCCGAAAAGGCGTTCCGGTCGGAGGCCAGCACGACGAACGCGCCCGGGCCGATCGCCGCGCCCTCGGGGAACGCGAACGCGATGCCGGCCGAGAAATACATTCCGGACAAATCCAGCGTTTCCTCGCCGATGTTCTTCAGCTCGATGAACTCGTACGCGGCCCCTTCGTTCGCGGAGTCCCCCAGTGGGTGGTAGTGCAGTTCGGTGATCCTAAGATTTTCAGCGCCGTTCAACACCCTGAATTCCGCCTCATGGGCGGCGCTCCATTCCGCGCCGTCACGCACGCGCGCCCGGACGCGGGTGGTCCGGTCGATCTTCAGCGGTTCGGTGTACAACCGGGCCTTCCCGGACAACCGGGCCTGATTCGACGCGACGCCCGCCGTCAGCTCCGCCCCGATCAGGAAAGCGGAACTGCCCGCCCCGCTGTTCAGCCCCTGAACCGCCAGCAGATTCCCGCCGGGCACCAGCAGATCCGCGAATGCGGAAAGGTCGAAAGACTCCCGGGCCCCGGCCTCGTGTTCCGCGGTGGCCGCGGCATTCCAGGTCAGGCCGCCCGGCGCGTTGGCCTCGGCGACTTTCACGCCGTTCAGCCAGGCCGTGAAACCGTCGTCATAACGCATCCGAAGCGTCAGGACATTGAAGCTGTCGATCCCTTCCGGTTCCGCCGAAAAGGGGATCCGCACGTAACAGCTGGTCCTCCTCTGGAACATCTCGTCGCCCACATCGACGCCGATCGTGTACCCGGTCCCCTGCCCTCTTTGGTATCCCACATTGCCCGATCCGGACCGCCATGCGGAATCGTCGAATCCGGCGAACATTCTCCAGCCGGCGGACATCGCCGCCTGCGGAACCATCACCTTTTTGGCCGCGCTTTCCGCGATCAGCGTCGTCCCCCCGGTCTCCGCGTCCGGGGGCAGAACCGGATCCGTGCCGTCCGTCGTGTAATAAATCTGACCCCGCGGCGCCGTCATCGCGAGCTGAAATCCCGGCTGAACCCGCCGGCTCTGCGAGCTGAATTCCGGCGGCTGGACCCGGGACACCCATCCCCTGGCCCGCAGCTGGCCGAGGACGATCGCGGTGCGGTCTGGGAAGAACCGCCCGACGATCCGGTTGATCTCGGGAAGCCAGGCGTTGTCCCGCGTGAAGGCGGGTTCTCGCTTGGAATCGCCCCATCGCGCGGATTCCGCGATGATGGCCAGGTCGATCATTTTCTTTCTCGCCAGGAACCGGTCGATATTCGCCTGGGCCGTCAGCGCCCCTCCGTTGAAGAAATGCCTTTGGACGCGGTCGGCGAACCGGGACCGGTACAGGGGATTCTCGCAGAGTTTCTGATGGAACCACTGCGGGTTCGATTCCAGAAAGACGGATCCGCCGGGAAACGGCCCGGTCCGGTCGTCTCCGAAAGGCTGCGCGCCCAGGGTGTGCTCGGCATCGTGCCGGAGAAAGAGGAATCCCCTGTCCCGGGTCAGGTGATTGTAGATGGCGTAGAAGTTATTGGGCTCCTGGTTGTTCCGGAATCCGGACACCGGGCCGTCGGCTTCGCCGGTGATGAAAATGGTCAGCATGAAGTCGATCAGATTGTCCACGTCCAGCAGAACCTCGTATTCCGGGTTCCGGGTGCCGTCCGGATTCAGGCCCTGCACCCTGAAATAGGCCTCGTTATCCCCGAAACCCGCCATGGAGGCCTGCCAGAGCCGCCTCCAGGCGTCCAGCGTTCCGTCGGTCGCCTCGATGTCGAAAGGTCCATTATAACCGGCGTTGACTTTGATGACGTCATAGTCCTCGGGGTTCCCCCCGAAATAGGAAGCCGCGTACGAGGCCTCCGGACGCTCCTCGGTTTCGTACAGCCCCCAGTAGGTGCCGTTGATGAACAGGTGGCAGGGCCGGCTCCGCGTGTAGGGCTGGCCCATGTCCCGCTGCGTGTCCCGGCAGAAGACGTCGCGGATCATCGTGTTCTTGCCGGGATCTTCGGCTCCGTAACTCCAGGAGTAATTCATGGCCGTGCGCAGGTCCATGTTGTCGAATGCGTCGACGCCCTCGTCCCCGAACAAGGGATACTCGAGCCTGCCTTCCCCGTATTCCTTCCGGAAAAACCACCGGAAGGCGCGTTTGGGATTGGCGTTGTTCCGGCTCCATCCGCCGCGGATGCGCACGCCGCAGTTGATCTGAAAGCCTTCCGTTCCGTCCGGATGGATCAGTTCGACGGAGCACGGACGCTCCCATTCCCGCCCGTGTTCCAGTGCGTTGACGTAGATTCCGGTCAGCGGATCGAAAAGGTCCCTCAGATCCATGACCATGGAGAACGCGGGGAGCGCGGTCAGCGCCCCGGACATTTGATCCCGGTACAGGGGGTTGTCGCAGACCTCCGGATCCATTCCGTAGCTGATGGCCTGGCCGCCGGGGTTGTTCAGGCCGAGCCAGCGGGGCCCCGGCAGAACGCCGTCCGGCGACAGCTCCACCGCCCGGTCGGCGAAAAGATACGTGTGCGTCTTGACCCGCGTGGCGGCGGTGTCCGCGCGCACGGCCACGGCGCGGACGCAGAAACCGGGCGCCCGGTCCCGTCCCCGGGTTCTCGCGGGGTCCACGCGGACCGTCACGGGAGATGTTCCGGGAAAGGCGGTGGACGACGTGACCGGATCGGTCCCGTCGAGCGTGTACCGGATCGTCAGACCGGGGGGCGTGGTGGAGAGCGTCAGGTCGAAATTCTCCCTGTAAAAACCGCGGTCGGGATTGAAGTGCAGAACGACGTCTTCCGCGTCCTGAGCATGCGACAGACACGGGTGAAGCCGCAGCAGGCAAAGGACCGCGAGGAATGTACGGGTCGAGGGTCTTTTCATGTGTTGTTTCCCATTGAAGCTCCCAGCCGCCCGTCCCGCTTTGAGGGATCAAGCAAGAGATGCCGATGATTGAAAACTGCGCGGTGCCGGGGGACACGCTCTCCGCCTGATGAATCGAAGGACAAAAAGATCTCCGTCCCGGGAGGGAACCCGGGACGGAGAGTGAAGCGCGCACCCATGTCTTTCCGGCGTGGTTATTTCTGGAAAAGCAGGGGCGCGAATTCGCGCAGGCAGCGGCGCCAGGTCAGGAATTCATGGGCCGTGTTCGGGGAGACGTAGAAAACGCTCGGGATGCCGGCCTGTTTCAGGGCTTCCGCGTTCTCCTTGGGATCACCGCCGAAGGGGCCCCGGCCGCCCGGCCTGCTGTTGCCGAGTTCCCGGCTGCCGAAGCCCACGAAGACCAGTTTGACCTTCTCCTTGAAACCGGGCGTGCCGCTGACGTCGTCCATGGAGATCGAGCCGCCGCTGAAAAGGCCGATGTGCGAGAACACGTCGAGATTCGCCAGGGTGATCATCCGGGTTTCCATGCCTCCCATGGAGAGTCCGGCCATGGCGCGGTGCGGCTGATCGGAGAGCGTGCGGAAATGGGAATCGACATACGGGATCAGCTCGTTCACCAGAACCGTCTGAAAGGGCTTGATGTCGAAATTCCGCAGGCCGCCGAACTTGATTTCGTTCGTCATGCCGTAGGTCATCACGATGAGAAAAGGCCTGATCCGTCCTTCCGCGATCAGGTTGTCCATGATCAGGTTGGCGCGGCCCTGGTTGCTCCACGCGGTTTCGTCCTCGCCCCAGCCGTGCTGAAGGTACAGCACCGGATAGCGCTTCTTTCGATTCTTGTCGTAATCGGGAGGCGTGTAGACGAACGCCCGCCGCTGCGTGCCCGTGCTCGGCGAGGCGAAGAGAACCTGCTGCACGCGTCCGTGGGGAACGTCCCGGAGCGCGTAAAAATCCTGATCGTGGGCGGGAATCTCTATGCCGCTTTCCCAGCGGATCGAGCCGTAGAAGTTCAGGGCCCCGGGGTCGTTGAAGGTTCCGCCGTCCACGGTGAGCCGATAATAGTGAAATCCTTCGTCCAGCGGGGCCGCCGTGGTGCCCGTCCAGGAGCTGTCCGCGGCCCTCGTCAGGACGGTGCCTTCGCGTCCGCCCAGGCTGACCTTGACGCTCTGGGCGTTCGGCGCCACGACGCGGAACCGGGCGTATCCCTGGGAGTTGACCTGCGGATATTCCTGGCCGGGCTGGTTCAGGACAGACGGCTTGAAGTCCTCCAGTACGGCCTGTGCGGCCGGCTGGGCCGGGCAAAGTGAAACCCGGAAAATCATCAGAAACGCGAAAATGGTCAAATACCGGTTCATGGCTTTTCCTCTCTTGATATGAGCCGCGGAGGCGGAAGCCCCTCAGAACGGGACCAGGCAATTTGATTCTGATCGCATTGAAGGCCTCCGCGGGTAGATCCGGGTGTCTTCTGAGGCGACGCGTGCGCCTCTTGAGCGGCAATCAATGTCGCCCTGAGTCCTCTGCCTTGCTTTGCCTCCGAAGGGCCTCCGGGAGGCGTCGAATCGTCATTCCGGCCCCGGTTGGATCCGGGCGGAAAGGACGGAAGCGTCCGTCTTTTAATCCCGGAACAGAAGCTGCGCGAATTCATGCAGACTGCGGCGCCAGCTCTGCCACTCGTGCGCGGTCTGCGGGGACACGTAAAAATGCGTGTTCATCCCGGCCTTCCGGAGCGCTTCGGTGTTCTCCTTCGGGTCGCCGCCGAACCCGCGTCTCGGATTCTCGAGTTCACGGCTGCCGTAGCTGATGAACACGAGCTTGACCTTTTCCTTGAACCCGGGCGCCTTGTCCACGTCCTCCATGCTGATGCTGCCGCCGCTGAACATGCCGACATGGGAGAACACGTCCGGGTTGGCCAGGGTGATGACCCGGGTCTGCATGCCGCCCATGGACAGCCCGGCCATGGCCCGGTGCTTCTGGTCCGGGAG
>JAUCQC010000123.1 GCA_030372965.1 bacterium | reverse complement strand
GACAGGATCCGTTCGATCCGTTCGGTCACACCGGTTTCGGTTGCGTCGAACGGATCCTGTCGGACGGCGACAACCGGCATTGGGGCGAAGTCTATGAACGGTTCAAGAGACCCGTATTCGCGACATGCCTGCGTCTGCTGGGGAACGCGGAAGACGCCATGGACATGACGAGCGAATCCTTCATCAAGGCGCTGGAAAGCCTGGATCAGTATGACCGGAGCCGGCCGTTTTTTCCGTGGCTGAGACGGATCGCGCGGAACCTGTGCATCGACCGGATCCGCAGGGACAGCCGGATCCGGTTCGTTCGGCCGGCCGACTGGGACACGATCGGAGATTCGGACAACGCGGACGAACCGGCGGACGCGGGGAAGGACGCGCTGGCCGAGGGGATCCGGAACGCCATGGAACGGCTGAAACCGGCCCAGAAGTTGTGCTTCGGACTTTTTTACGTGCAGGATAAATCTTACGACGAGATCGTCCGGATGACCGGATACACCTACGACCAGGTTCGTTCGCACATCCAGAACGGCAGGAGAAAATTGAGATTGGAACTGAATCCATGAACACAGGCGCCGATCCCTCCCAGGCCGGACTGCCGGACGGCGTCCGGGAAAAAATCAGGGCGATGCTGTCGAACCGGGCGGCGCCGTGCCCGGAATCGGAACTGCTGGACCGGTACAGCCGCAGGGAACTGGCAGGAAGGGCTCTCGAACGGATCGAGGAGCACCTGGCTGTGTGCCCGGCCTGCGTCAGGGCGGTCAGTGCCCTGACCCGGCCTGAGGGGACCGGACCGGAGGGCGCCGGAGAACAGACCGGATGGGAAGCGGTTGAAAGCCGGCTCGACCGGGAATTCTACGAACGGTTGAAAGCGGCCCCGCCTCCGGCCAGCCGTCCCGCGAACGGCGGCAGCCGGCGGCTCTCCCGCCCGAAGACCGCTTGGCTCGGCGTCCTCGACGCGTGGATCCGTCCGCGGCCGCTGGCTGCGGCGTTTTCCCTGGCGGCGCTGGTCCTGGCCGGATCATACACGGCCGCCTACCTGAGCCGCGGCCCGAATTTCGACATCGCCCGGGTGAAGCCCGAACCGCTGCCGCGGATGAGGGCTGTTCCGGAAGCCGGAGGATTCGAAGAGGGCATGCGGCGCTATGAACGGGGGGATTACACGGGGGCCATCGCGCTGTTGAGCGCGTCCCGCGAATCCGGGCCCCTCCACTACGCCGCTTATTATTATCTGGGGCTCTCGCATCTCGGCCGGGCCGAATCCGGACTGCCGGGTCTGCCGTTCCGGTTCGACAGCCGGGATGTCGGGAAGGGGATCGAGGCGCTGGAGGCTGCGCTGGTTCTCGCCGGGGACAACGCGCATTTCAAGGCGGACTGTCACTGGCACATCGGAAAGGCGCTTCTCATGCGGGGGGACACGGAGAAAGCGGCGGGGCGGTTTGAGGCGATTCTGGAAATGGCGGACATTGATACGTCCCGGAAGGACGCGGCCCGGGACATGCTGAATCGGATCCGGTGACGGCTCCGGCCGGAGTCACCGCAAGTCGATTCCCCTCCAGTCTCCAATGAGCACGAACGGAGCCCAGTAGAAGGGGTCCCGAATGAGATCGCGGGACCGGATGCATTCGATCTTGGCCTGCCGGAGCGCTTCCGTCCGGCTCATGCCGGCCTTCAGGCGCCCGTAAAACCGCTCCATGAAAACCGCGGTAGAGGCGTCGTCCACGGGCCACAGGCTCGCGACCGTGCTCGGCACCCCGGCGTGCAGAAACGCCCTCGACATGCCTATCAATCCCTCGCCCCGGCTCGGTTTGCCCAGGGCGGTGCCGCATCCGCTCAGCACCACCAGGTCCGCGTTCAGTTTCAGGCCGCATATTTCGATCGTCCGCAGGTCGCCGTCCTCCACCCCTCCCGCCTTTCCCCCCAGGATTATTCTCGACTGCATGGGCTGGATCTCCGAGATTTCGGAGTGAGCCGCGAGGTGCAGGATCCGGTAATCGGGCGCCATGCGCTTCAGGCGCTCCTCCGTCGCGCGGCGGCCCGTGTAGACGGCGGAATCCCTGAAATTCCGCGCGATCGCGCGGACTTCACGCTCCGAATCCGGCAGCGGGTCGAAGCGGCCGCCCCGGAGCGCGGACTTCACGCGGCCGAGGAGTCTCCTCCAGTCCGGCAGGCGGAAACGCCGTTCATCCGGCCGGATCGGATTGGCGAAGGCCAGAAGGCCCTTCGGCGCGTTCCGCCCGGCCGTGAGTTCGGGATTCAGGAGGCTGGCGGAGGACGAGTAGGACAACGCGTGATCCTCGATCAGATAGCGCGGCCGGCCGTCCTCCGTTCCGGTGACGAGAATCTCAAACGGCAGGTAAAAAAGCAGGTCGTCCGGAACGACGATCAATTCCGGATGCCTTCTGACGGTTCCCCCCGCGGGCTCCTCCACCAGAATCCGGTAGAGGTCCGCGAGACGCCCGGCCCGGATGTCCGCCCACCGGTGGTCCAGGCCCGCCGCGGGGAACGTCCTGTCCTTCGCGAACAGGGGACTGATTCCGGCCAGCGCCTCCTCGAGTGCCTTCCGACTCAGGGGGATCGTCCTGAAGTCGACCGCCTCTTTCGTCAGAACCCAGAGGTAGATCCTGTCGTCCGCGACAACGTATTCGAGCATCGCCTGGTTCGCCGTGAGAACTTCCCCCCGGACGTCGGCGGATGAGAGCAGTCTGGGACGGATCAGGCGGCGGACTTCCGGGCTGCGGCGCTCGAGCGCCTCGAGGAGCCTCCTGCGTTCGGCCTGCAGGCTTCCGATCTCCCGTTCGGCCGCGGCCACGGCTTCCCGGTCCAGCCGGTCCCTGCCGATCGCGTCCGAAAGGCCGCGGTTCTT
>JAUCQC010000122.1 GCA_030372965.1 bacterium | reverse complement strand
GCCAGTATCCGGTACGGTCAATCCCGGCCTCCGGCACCCAGCGGGAGGCCAGTTAAGACCATAATATTTATAGCCTTACTCCAACCCACCCCTTGCGGCGAGACGCGAAACCGGTTGCAGGGATTCCGAACGGATTAGCGCAAGGTGTATGCCAGGGATGCCGTGATCCCCTGCATCTTTTCTTTTTCGTCCGAATCCGAGTCCTCGACCTCGCCGTACATATCGGAACGGAAACCGACCATCAGCGTGACCTGCGGCGAGGCTTTGTAGCCGACACCCATCGTGATCGTGGTGATGTCGGTCCAATCCTCCTCCTGAGCGGCCAGAAACGCTCCGGAACCGTACAGGAAGAGCGGGGAACGATTGAACGGGAACACGATCGAGGCGCCGCCGCCCAAATAGGCGCACTTCTCCTCCTCGTCCACCTCGATCTCGTCCACCGTGTATTCATCCAGCCACGGATCGTAAACGTAATCCATCATCGTGCCCTTGAGCGTGTACTTCGTATTCTTGTAGGCTCCGAACACATTGAAATACCGTCCGAGGTTGTAGCCCACCGAGAGATTGAGGTCGTTCCGCTTCAGCTCCATGTCCACTTCATCCTCGGTCGGCTTGAAGGTCCCGATGAATAAAGAACCCCCCAACGTGAGGCGGCCGGAACGGAGGTTGACGTACGGCCCGAACATGTGGCCGGGTTCGATCCCCTCGAAATTCCAGTCGGCCTTCCAGTAATTGGCGCCGAGCGTGAGGACCGACCGGCCCTGGCCCAGCGAAGGACCGGCAATGACGAGGCACAGCAGGACCGCTGCGATCAGGGATCTGACCTTCATGGATTCCTCCTTCTGCCTTTTGCTTGAGATCGGTCTCCCCCGGCGGAAAGGCCCCCCGCCGGGGCCCCGCCCGGGGCGGATGCGTCAGAACAGGGCGGGCATTTCCACTGAGTCCGAGTCATCAGGCGCGCGGTTGGTTTTCGGTTTTTCCTTCACGGCCGGCCTGCGAACGGGCGGCTCCTTCTTTTCGGATTCCGGAAGGACGCGGTCGCCTTTCTGAACGGGCGTCGTCTGACTGTGCACCGTGGTCTCTGAAAAGCGGTCCTGCAGCTTGGTGACCATCACGGTCGCGATCGCCTCGGACCGGGCGCCGATCGTCCGGCCTTCCAAATCGGTGATCACTTCGCCCTGCCGGATGACATCGAAGATCTGGCCGACTTGCACGCCGTCCGCCGCGCCCAGGTCGATGTACACCGTCTCCCCGGTGATGCGGATGACGTGTCCCTCGAGCCCGATCTTGTAGGAAATCTTCAGCGCCAGTTCGGTGACCGCCCGCGGCAGGTTCTCCTCCCCGCCCCGGCTTTCCACGGCCTCGGCCAGCTCCACCTGTCCGGACTGCACGTCCACGATGCGCGTGTTCAGAATGTGCGTGCCGCCGAGCAGGGTCACGGTGCCGATCATGATCTTCTTCACGTTGAGCAGGCGGCCGATCTGGGCGGCCTGGTCCGTGTCGGTCACGCCGGTGGCCTGGAATCGCTGTTCCTCGAGTATTTTCTGTATCCGCTGGCGCTCCACCACCTTGAAGCACCCGGTGTTGAAAAGCTCCGTGCGGAGAAGGTCGGTGGCGGCTTCGGCGCTCTCGGCCGTGACGTTCTTGGGCTCGAAATCGAGGACCGCGACCGTCACCTTCTCCCTCGAAAACGCGGGCAGGGCCAGCAGAAGGACGGCCGTGGTGAAGGCGATGCGGAACCGCTGGGCAAGCATGTGAAATCCCTCCTGCATTGGCGTAAAACACATCCGACCCGGCTCCGCCCGGCCGGACTCTAGTATTCCACCCGGAACTCACGGAAATCCCCTGTCCAGGGTTTCCATTCAACCGCCACGGCCCTCACCGAGGCGTAGGGATGGCCGGTCTTCAAGTCGCGGATCATGGACTCGATCAGGCTCCGGTCGCCTTCGGCCGTGATTTCCACCCGGCCGTCGGGCAGATTCTTCACCCATCCGGCCAGCCCGAGCGACGCCGCGAGGCGCGTCACAAAAAACCGGTATCCGATTCCCTGGACCATGCCGCTGACGACAATGTGGGCCTGATGGCTCATCGGGAAACGGTCCGCCTCCGGTTCATACGCTCAGGGTGAAAATTGTTGATTTTTTTCGCTAAAATCAAGCGGAAATATCCCGGTTTGCCGCCTGAACCCCGCGTCGGACGATTTTCTGGCTTGCGTGAAAGGAATTTATCGAGTATCTTTATAAGATGCCCCGAATCCGCGAAAAGATCAAGACCCGGCCGGTGGACGACCTGGTCATCGTCGGCGGCGGCGCGTCCGGGCTGACGGCCGCCCTGGCCGCGGCCGAAGCGGGCGTGCGGCCCGTCATTCTCGAGCGCATGGACCGGGTCGGCAAGAAGATACTCGCCACGGGAAACGGCCGGTGCAACCTGACCCATCTGTCCGCGGATCCGTCCCGGTACCACGGAGCCGATCCCGCGTTCACGGGTCCCGCCCTCTCCCGGTTCGGCGTGTCCCGGACGCTCGCACAATTCGCGAAAATGGGCCTGGAGACGAAAACCGAGGAAAACGGCCGCGTTTTCCCGCGGACGGACCAGGCATCGGCCGTGCTGGACGTGCTCCGCTACGAGACGGCCCGCCTGGGGGCGGAGGAGATCTGCCTTTCCGAGGTCAGAACGATCGAACGGCCGGACGGGGTTTTCCGGATTTCGATCTCAAACGGTCATGTCCGGTTCGCGTCCGCGGTCGTGCTGGCCGCGGGCGGGCGCGCCGCGCCGGCCCTGGGGTCCAACGGTTCGGGCCTTCAGCTGGCCCGCGGCCTGGGGCACTCCGTGGTGGAGCCCTTTCCCGCCATCGTCCAGCTGAAACTGCGCGACGCGTCGCTCCGGAAGCTGAAGGGCGTGAAAATCACGGGCCGGCTGGATCTGACGGCCGGCGGCGGATCCCTCGTCTCGGAGCCCGGCGAGATCCTGTTCACGGAATACGGCCTCTCCGGGCCGCCGGCGCTGAAATGCGCCAGAACCGTGAACAGCCTTCTGTCCGGCGGCCGCAAGCCGTCCGTGACCCTGGACTGCTTTCCCGAGAAGAGCCCGGCCGAATGCCTCGGCCTGCTCGAGGCCAGGCGGGACTCGCTCGGGTACAAATCGGCCTCGGACGGCCTCGTGGGTCTGGTTCACAAGCGTCTCATCCCCGTGCTCCTTGAAAAGGCCATGGTGGACCGCGGCAAGCCCTGGAAAAAACTTTCGGACGCGGAACTGAGACGCCTGTCGGCGTGCCTCAAATCGTGGACGTTCGAGGTGATCGGCACGCGGAGCTGGCTCGACGCGCAGGTCACGGCCGGCGGCGTCTCGACCCGTGAAATCGACCCCGCGACACTGGAGTCCAGGCTCGTGCCGGGTCTTTTTTTCGCCGGCGAAATCGTGGATGTGGACGGCGATTCCGGCGGATTCAATTTGCAGTGGGCCTGGTCATCGGGCCGGCTGGCCGGCGAAGCCGCGGCCGCGAAGATCCGGGCCGCGGCGGAAGGAAACTGAAGGGGCTTATGCCGGGACGACATTCGCAGAAAATTCTGATCATCGACGACAACCCGGCCGTGCGGAACATGCTCGACAAGCTGTTCCGGGAATACGGATACCGGACGGCCTGGGTGGACGACGGACTCAAGGCCCTGCAGGCGGCCCGCGCCGAGAAACCGGACCTGATCCTGCTCGACGTCATGCTGCCGGGCATGGACGGGTTCACGGTCTGCCGGATGATCAAGTTCGACCGCCTGCTCAGGAGCATCCCCGTCATCATCCTGACCTCCCGCATGGGCGAGGAGGACGAGAAGAGGGCCTACGAGGTGGGAGCCGACGCCTATCTCGTCAAGGCCGTGCGCACCGTGATCATCGTCGACAAGGTGCGGGAACTGCTGAGCCGGCCCGCCGGCGCGGCCGACCCGCCCGGCTGAACGCGAACGAACCGAAGGGAGACAGCCCCGCATGTCCCAGGCACCGGAACCGAAGAAGATACTGATCATCGACGACAACGCCGCCGTGCGGAGCACCCTCGAAGCGTTGTTCAAGGAAAGCGGCTACCGTACCGTGACCGCGGAAAACGGCCTGGACGGGCTGTACAAGGCCAAGCAGGAATCGCCGGACATCGTTCTGCTGGACATCATGCTTCCCGGCATGGACGGATACCGGGTCTGCCGCATGATCAAGATGGACCAGAACCTGAAACGCATTCCGGTCGTGATGCTGACCTCCCGCATGGGCGAGGAGGACCGGCAGAAGTCGTTCGAAAGCGGGGCCGACGGCTTTTTGATCAAGGCCACCCGGGTGGAGGTCATCCTTCAGGAAATCCGGGACAAGCTGGGGCAGAAGTGAACATCCATCTCAGACCGCAGGCCGCAAGATTGAGGACCGAAGGTCCAAAATCCGCGTCAGCGGATCGCAGATCGTGCGTGTCCGGTTAAATGAATAGTAATCTTTTGCCAGTCATCATAAGGAGTGTGTCATTGCGAGCCCCGCGCAGCGGGGCGTGGCAATCTCATAAAAAACAGCCGAGATCGCTTCGGGATTCCACTTCGTGGAATCCCTCGCGAAGACATCTATTGTCAACCCGGACAATTTCATAATGGATCATGATAATGAGTTGTTTCTGTTTATTCAGACGTTCAATCGAATGGACACTGAAGTGTAAAACAGACTGTTTCTATTTTAACCGGATACCCATAATCTGCAATCGTTGATCTGAGATTACTCCAAGCCCCGTCAATTCATTCCGCCGTCAACGCGGTCTCTCCCTCCGCCCGATCCGCGCCGTGATTCTCCCCCACTCCTCCCGCGCATCCCGCGACACCCGCAGCGTCAGCCAGAGCAGAACCGGTATCGCAGACAGCCAGACCGCGAGCCCCGCGGCCGTCCCATCCGCCGCGGACAGGAGGACGCGTCCGGCCGCGTAAACCGCGGCGAACGCGGCCAGCCGCAGAAGGGGTTCCGGCAGGGAGACGGTAAAGTCCAGCCGCCGGAGGAGCAGTACAGTCACGCCGAGATACGCCGCGAATGAGAGAAACGTCGACACCGCCGCGGCCGTGACCCCGTATCGCGGAATCCACCAGACGTTCAGGCCCACGTTCACAGCCAGCGCGGCCAGCGTGATGACCGGTATCCAGTGCGGCTTCTTTCTCTGGTAGAAAAGCGAGTCGATGAAGGACCCCATGTTGAACAGAATGTACCCGAGGCCCACCCAGGAGAGAACCGGAATCGCGTCCCTGTACCGGTCCGGCAGAATGGCCCCTTCAAAGGCCCTGAAAAAGAAGTCCAGTCCCAGAAAGGCCGCGAACGAGGCGGTCTGGACGTGCAGAAACGTCCGCCGGAAGGATTCCCTCAGCTCGGTCTCACCGATGCGGAACAGGTGCGGGAACCACGCGTTGTTCAGGGACGACACCAGGTAGTACAGCACGGAACCGAATTTGTAGCCGAAGGCGTACACGCCCACGGCCGCCAGGCCCTTGAACCGTTCCAGCAGGTACTGGTCCGACTGGAACAGGAGAACGGTCAGCAGGCCGTTGGCCGCCAGGGGCAGGCCGAATCGCGCCATGCGGACACCGGCGGCGCGGTCGAACCGCCCGGCGAGGGCCGGCGCCCAGGCGAAAGCGGTGACGGCCAGGTACAGGCCGCCGCTCAGGGCGAATGAAAGGAGAAAGGCCTCGACGCCCCAGCCGCGCCGGGTCAGGAGGAACCAGTTGCAGGCGAAAAAGAAGACTGTTTTCAGGCTGGCCGCGGCCGCGAATGTCCGCGCCATGCCGCGGCTCCGGAGCAGAGTGCCGGCGAGGTGGCAGAGGCATTCCAGAGCGGTCACGCCGATCAGCCAGGGCAGAATGCCGGCGTAAGCCTCATCCCTGAACAGGGCCGCGATCACCCCGCCCCGGAAAGCCAGGGCGGCCGCGGACACGGCCAGGGCAACGGCGGCCGTGGTGGTCAGCGCCGTGAAGAAGAGGGATTTCTGTTCACTGAGCGCCGCGCCCGAGGCGTCGCGGAGCAGGGCCTGGTCCGTTCCGACCAGGAAGAGGACCATGCCGATGCCGAGGAAGAACTGGAAGAGGCTGATGAACCCGAACTCCGGGACGCTCAGGCTGGTCACGTACAGGGGGATCACGGCCAGGGACATCAGCCGCTGGATCACCGTGGCGGTCCCGTAGAAAAAGGTGTCCTTGAAGAGCGTGGTCAGGCGCATGGGAATGCCGCTTGTCCGGTCATGACTGCGGGAACACCGCTCCACCGCGCCCTCGGCACGGGAGGGGTCATTTCGCCAGTATCATCCGGGCGGCAGCCTGAACCGCGCCCTGGCGGAGCCGCGCGACGTAAATTCCGCCGGCCAGGCGTTCGCCGTCAAAAGGGACGCTATACTCACCCTCCTCGAGATCCGCTTCGACCAGCGCCGCGACCCTCCGGCCCGTCATGTCGAAAACCTCCAAGAGGGCGCGCCCGCTCATCGGAACCGAGAATTCGACCGTGGTGCCGGGATTGAACGGATTGGGGTAATTGCGCAGGAGCGAAAAGCGGGCCGGACGGCCGGACGCGTCCGGGGCGGCATCGCCGACTCCGCTGGTCCCGGCTTCGAGCGCGATGGTCTCGCCGTTGCGGAGAACGAGCCGGTTCGGGGACGTGAATCGCGCGATCGTCGCGGCGTTGCCGGTGTCCGGGGGCGGCATGGAATGGATCGGAATCGCGTACTTCGGGCGGATCAGTCCGACCGCCTCTACCGCGGCCTCGGGCGTCATGTTGTAGATGCCGTCGATGGGCAGGAGGGCGTAGGCGATGTCCCGCGCCGCGAGATCGGCCATTTCCGCGATCTTTCCGGTGTCCCCGGCGTGGTAGATCCGGATGCCGTTGAACTCGACGACATACCCGACGCACGCGTTTTTCGGATGATTGGAATTGTACGCGGGAACGGCGTCCACGCGGATGTCGCCGGCCGTGAAGCTCCGGTACACGCCTGCCTGCAGAGCCTGGGTGCTTGAGACCGTGAGGCATCCGGCTTTCTTCTTCACCAGATTGACCGCGTTATGATCGCCATGCAGGTGCGTGACGAGCAGAACGTCGGCCGAATCGGCGTAATCGGCCGCGGTTCCGGCGAACGGGTCGATGTAAATCGTCTGCCCCCCGGCCGTGACGATTTTCACGCTGGCGTGGCCGATGAAGGTGAGGGAGTCCGCGGGCCCGTCCGCTTTCGCGGATACGGCCGCTCCGAAAATCAAGGCGGGGATCAGAAGAAGCGCGATCCGGATCGTCTTCATGGATGGATTCCTCCTGTCAAGTGTCGGCTTGATGCGGTTTAGGGCCGGGGCCGAGGACGCGCCGGATCAGGACCGGCGCCTCCCAATGCGTTTCAGCCGTTCCCCGGCCCAGATACCGAGACAGCCCGTGACGATGTCCGCCCAGGTGTCGAAACGCGTCCACCACTTCCAGGGCCTGGCCAGGGACCAGTCCGCGGTCTCCCAGACTTCGATGGCGAACACGATCAGCAGGGCCCACTGCCAGCGTATGCCGCTCCACCGGCTCAGGACCAGAAAAATCAGAAAATGCATGATCCACGATATCCAGTGGGTGTAGAGCAGGGCGTGCAGCAGGGGGTGGGTTTCCATTTCAGCTCCGGCTAAACCGTGATTGGACAGGTTCCCTGACAATATACAGTTCAAAGTTCAAAGTTCAAAGTTCAAAGGAATATAATCTCGGATGAACTTCATATACTCCTTTCTTCTTTGAACTTTGAACCTTGAACCTTGAACTCATTGCGTCCCCCTCCCCTGGAATATTCCCGGAACCGGATCGGGGACAGGCCCGTGCGTCTTCTGAAGAATTTCGAGAAATAAAACTGCGACTCGAAACCGGTCAACAGTGCGATTTCCTTGGCTGTCAGCGACGTTCCGGTCAGCAGGTCGCGCGCCCTGTTGAGTCTCAACTGCAGAAGGTACTGCGCGGGCGCGAGCCCCGTGTAGTGCCGGAAGAGGCGCCGGAACCGGGAATACCCGACGCCCAGCTCGTACGCCAGCTCCTCGAGCCGCACATGGGATCCGATGCGGTCGGTCATGCAGGCCTTGGCCTTCTGCACGAGGGATTCCGCCTCCGGACCCTGAAAACGCCTGGATTTCTCCACCGCATGGATGCGGGCCAGAATCTGATACACCAGGGCGGCGACGATCTCCTTGAATCCGATTTTCTCCCCGTCGATCCGCTCCAGGATGCGCTGGTACAGGTCGATGATGCCTTCGTCCAGGCCGATGTCGAGCACGGCCCTGTCTGCCGCCAGAATGCCGTGCCTGAGAAACTCCGCGGGCTGGCGGCCGTCAAAGGACACCCAGTGCTCCTTCCAGCCCGTTTCCGGGTCCGGCATGTACCGGTGCCAGACCCCGGGCAGGAGCATCAGAACCGTGCCCTCCTCCACCTTTTTAAGGCCGCAGGCCTCGGACTCGAATACGCCCCTGCCGCGCGTGATGTAAAGGATCTGGAATTCGGGCAGGATGCGTCCGTGCGTCCAGTCGAACATGTACCCGTCCGGGTGCCGGGTGGGCGGGTACGGCGCGTGGGGCGGAAGATCCGCGGTTCCACTGCCTGTCACGTGCAATCCCCAGATCTTGTCCGCGTCCGCGACAGTCAGGTACTTGAAGTTGGAATAATCGGTCCGAATCAAAATCCACTCTCCCCGGACAGTCAGTATTAAAAAGTACAAAGATTATATCAAAATGTCCATTTATTTTATCTGCAATTTTTCTTAAACTCTTATTATTC
>JAUCQC010000121.1 GCA_030372965.1 bacterium | reverse complement strand
GTATAAACAATTTACTGTAAAATAAAAGCCGTACATTTCAAGCATTTTTTTTAATTTTGGGGATGGAAGAGAGGACGCGGCGCTCGCCCGGCACTGATCCGGGCATACACCCGCTAAAAGGTCATTTCCTGAGGCTGGTGAATCCGTTCTTTTTTGATTCGAAATAAATGGTGTCCCGGGTGACCGCGACGTTGGCGGAGTTGATCCCCGGCCGCAGGCCGGCCCGCTCGATGCCGCCGGTCTTCTTGTCAACCATGAGCAGCTCGCCCCCCGCCGGGAGGTACAGGCGGGATTCGTCCTCCGCGGGGCGCTTCACGATAGGTCGTCCCGTGTCGCTGGACCAGAGCAGCGAGCCGTCAGTGCCGATGCGGAAGATCGTCCCGGCACTGCCGAACAGATATAACGAATCGTTCCTCGCCAGCATGTAGCCGCTCGCGCCCTCGCGCATCTCGTGTTTCCAGAGCGTGCGGCCGTCCCTGTGCCGGTAGCAGAAAAGGCCGCCGTTCTCGGTGGCGACGAATATGCGGCCCCCGTGCGCCGCCAGGGACGCTATCCCGTTTCCGAAAGAGGGGCCTCCGGCCGGAACGCCGCCTGTCCTGTCGACCGCGATGAGCCTGCCGTCCGCGGACGGCACGAACACCATGGACCCGTCGCAGACCGGCGTCGCTGAAACGCGGCAGCCGAGATCGCTCCGCCAGATGAGCGCGCCGTCATGTCCGAACTTATACAGCAGGCCGCGAGCCGTCGCGCAGTAGATACCGCTCCCGTCAAGGACCGGGCTGCACCGCGGATGCATGACGCCTTCCGTCCGGGCCGTCCAGAGGACCCTTCCCGTGTACAAATCTATCTTCATGACCGCGCCGCTGAGAGTCGACACGTACAGCGAAGTCGATTCGAACACCGGGAGCGATGCGACCATGCCGTCGAGATCGAGGGACCACCGCGTCTCCTGCGACCGGACCAGTGCTATGTACCTTCTGCCGATCTTCAGAACGAAGTCCAGCTCGGGCACGTACATCAGGTAGACCGAACCGCGCGGCTCGGCCCCGGGCCGGGTTTCCGCCGCGCGCATGGCGTAGGACAACGCTGTTCCGCTCCCGGACGCCCCGAGAAGGCTCATCGCGTCATCCCGCATCTGGAGCCCGATGCCGGGCCCTGCGGCAATCATCGGCAGAGACAGGTCAGTGAGCGCGTACCGCACATTTCTGCCGGTCAGGGCGTACAGCGGCCTTCCGTCTGTGCCGATGCGGCATGCCTGGTTCGCGCCGACTTCAATACCGGTCTCCTCGAAATATTGCTCGAGGACGCCGGCCGCGGCGGGCTCCACTGAACGGTCTGCCGGGAGGCATCTCCTGACCAGCACCTTCCCCTCGTACACCTCGTAGCGGACGGTGCTGTCCGCGCCGACCCTGACGCCGAATACCGTTCCCTTCACGGACGCCACCGATGTCGGCGTGTGTATGACCGCGGATTCGCCCCCGGCAAGCCTGCTCACTTTGAGGATACAGCCGCCGCCGGACACCATGGCGTCAAACGCCCTCTTCCCGGCCGTCAGGTCAGCCTTCATCAGCGAGACATGGCTCCCGGGAAGGACCCTGAGCGTTAGAGAACCGGGAAAACCGATGTCAGCGTACGACGACGGACCCGACAGGATCACGTCGTCGCGCATAACGGCGTCGCCCTCGCGCAGCGCCCGATGCGCGCCGGCGCTCATGATGCGCACGTCGCCCCATACGCCGACGGCCGTGCCGGCGTCAGCACCCCGGAAGAGCGTCGTCGCGGCCAGGTAAAACACCAGCGCGGCGGCCGCTGCGCCGGCGGGGATGGCGGCCCACCTGAGCACTGTCTCTTATACACATCTGACGCTGCCGACGAGTTCCGAA
>JAUCQC010000120.1 GCA_030372965.1 bacterium | reverse complement strand
CGCTGACTCGTGGGCTCGGAGATGTGTATAAGAGACAGCCCGGAACGAGTGCTTTGAGACAGAACGGCCTGACATCGATTCCAAATCAAAGAGACCCCGGGGTCCTCTTTCGGCTCGCCGCGTGTCAACCGGCATCTAGTTCAGCAGATATTCCCTCATGAACAGAATCGTCGAGTAAAACTGGAAATCCTGGTTCTTCTTCTTCGCGAACCCGTGGCCCTCGTCCTTCGCGACAAGTGACCACGCGGGCACGCCCCTGTCCTTCAGGGTGGACATCATCTGCTCCGCTTCGCTGGCGGGCACGCGCGGGTCGTTCGCGCCCTGTATGATGAACAGCGGTTTTCCGATGCGGTCCGCGCGGTTCAGGGGCGCGATTGTCTGAAGGAACGCGCGCATCTTCGGGTCGCGCTCGTCCCCGTATTCGGCCCGGCGCAGGTCCTGCCGGTAGCCGGACGTGTTTTCGAGGAACGTGACCAGGTTGGAGATGCCGACCACGGACACCGAACATCGGATGCGGTCGCTGTACAGAGAGGCGACCGCCAATGTCATGTGCCCGCCGTAGCTGCCGCCCGTGACCAGAACGCGGTCCGCGTCCAGGTCGGGCCGTTGGCGGATCCAGTCGAGCAGGGCCCCGATGTCCTTGTACGAATCCTCGCGCAGGAATCCGTTGTCCAGTGTCAGAAACGTCTTGCCGTATCCCGAGGACCCGCGCACATTGGGCTGCAGGATCGCGATGCCCATTTCATTGACGATGTAGTTTTTCCGTCCCATAAACCCGGGCCTCGCCTGGCCCTCGGGGCCGCCGTGTATTTCCACGATCACCGGCCGTTTCCCGGTGAAAGCCGGGCCCGGGCTGTACAGGAATCCGGATATCATTCTGCCGTCGAACGATTTCCACCGCACCAGCTCGGCTTCGGAGAACGAATCCGTGTTCAGTCCGGCGGTCTCCCTGAAAGTCCAGCGCTCCAGCGCGCCGGTTTCAAGGTTCAGGGAGTAGGCGTCGCTCGCGGATTTCGCGGAGGTGAAGCTGAATCCGATTTCCTTCCCGTTCGGGTGCCATTGGAACCCGCCCGCGATTCCGGCCGGCATTTTGGGGACCGGAATTTCCTCGCCTGTC
>JAUCQC010000119.1 GCA_030372965.1 bacterium | reverse complement strand
CGAGATCTACACCGTTCGGAACTCGTCGGCAGCGTCAGATGTGTATAAGAGACAGGCTCAAAGAGTGTCATTGCGAGGCCCGTTCCGTGGGCCATGGCAATCTCGGCTCTCCGGCCGGAGGTTCCCGCCCCCACGCCACGACCGCAGGGGGGGAGCCTCTGCGAGGGGATACGGACAGCCGCAAACGGCTCCCGCATGCATTTTCCCCTTTCCTTTTTCCCTTATTTTTCCTAATTTTACGTATGCGAATGATTACGCTTGAATTCGAGCTCGACCCGGAAGACGCGGGCAGACTGCTGGCCGACGCGGACGATTTCAGGGATTACTGGGCGGGTCACGAGGTCCGCTTCACGATCTTCAGGGACACGTCGAACGGCACGCGGTACACGGGCGTCTTCTTCACCGAGCGTTCGGTGGACGACGTGGTCCGCATGATCCAGACGGACGGAAAAGCCAAGGAACTGTTCGACCGGCTCAAGGAAGCGGACGTGCATCTCGTGCTTTCCGTGCTGGAAGAACTGCCGTGAAGCGGTTCATCTGCGAGCCCCTCCGGTCGGTTGAAACGGAGAAAGGCGGCGTTCCGGTATCTTTCCGGTGGAAGAGCAGGCAGTTCCGTGTCGATTCCGTGCTCCGCCAATGGCAGGACTACGACCACTCCCCCGTGGCCCACAGAAAGAGCTGGCGAACCCGCAGGCACCGCAATTATTTCCGCGTACGCACCGATTCCGGAGAGACGTTCGAAGTGTACTGCGACCGGGGCACCAAGCTCGAGGACAGGAAGCATTGGGTGATGGCGAGGGAGCTGGGGGAGGGGGAGGAAGACGTTTGAACGTTTACACGTTTGAACGTTCCAACGTGTGAACGTGCCAACGTTCGTCTCTAAGATCCTTCCGGGGCGAAGCAGGGTGTCGAGACTCAGGATGACAATGTCATGAAATCCACATCCAAAATCCCTTCCTGGAAAGACCTTCTCCGCCGGTCGGTGGAGAGCCCGAAAGCCCTGGCCGGGCTCATTCCGATAGACCCCCTGAAAATCAAGCCGGTGACCGACCGGTACCCCATGCGCGTCAACCCGTATTTCCTCGACCTGGCCGTGAAAACCGGCAGACCGCTTCTCGATCAGGTCGTCCCGGATCCCCGCGAGCTCGACGATCCCATTGGCATGGACGACCCCCTGGCCGAGGACGCCAACAGCCCCGTTCCCCAGATCACCCACCGATACCCGGACCGCGTGCTCTTCACCGTGACCAGCGTGTGCGCCGTTTACTGCCGCTTCTGCACGCGCAAGCGGAGGGTCGGACGGGACAGGGCCGTGTCCGTGGCTGAGATCGACGACGGCATACGCTACATCCGCATGACGCCGGCCGTGCGCGACGTGCTGGTTTCGGGCGGCGACCCCCTCATGCTGTCGGACGAGCGGCTGGAGTGGATTCTCCGGAGGCTCCGTGAAATTCCGCACGTCGAGACCATTCGCATCGGCACGCGCATGCCCTGCGTTCTGCCGTCGCGCGTCACCCCGTCCCTGGCCGCGATACTGAAAAAGATCCGTCCCCTGTACGTCAACGTGCATTTCAACCACCCTGCCGAGCTGACCCCTGCCGCGGCGGCCGCCTGCAACCGGCTCTCGGACGCGGGCGCGGTTCTCGGGAATCAGACCGTACTGCTCCGCGGCGTCAATGACGACGCGTCGGTTCTGGCCGGCCTGTTCCGAGGCCTTCTGAAGATGCGCGTGCGGCCGTATTACCTCCTCCAGACCGATCTCACAAAAGGCACGGATCATTTCCGCACGACCATAGAGACCGGATTGGCGCTCATGGACAGGCTGAGGGGCCACGTGACCGGGCTGGCTTTGCCGCATTACGTGGTGGACCTGCCGGGCGGAGGCGGGAAGGTGCCGCTCGTGCCGGGCTACACCCTGCGGAAGGAAAAGGGAGACTGGATCTTCCGCAATTACCTCGGCGCGGAATACCGATATCCCGCGCCTTCCGGAATGGGACGTTGAAGAAAAAACGCCTGCGCAGATTTCTCCGTATCGCGGTCCTGACCAGTGCCGGCATAGTTGCCGCGGTCGCGCTGACCGTGATCGCGTTCTGGCTTTTATTTCCTGTGGGCCGCATTCTTTCCTTCATCGAATCGCAGAGCCGCACCGCGGGCTGGCCCGTGGAAATCCGGAGCCTCGCCTGGCGCACGCCAGGCCGCCTGGATTTCCGGAACGTGGCCGTATCCGTTCAGTCCGGGCCTGAGACGGAAGCGGTGCGCTTTCTGGAGCTGGAGCGGCTTTTCGTCCGGTTCCGAATCGCCCCCCTTCTGCGCCGCGAGCTATCGATCTCCGAAATCCGCGTGGAAAACCCCGACATCGCTCTGTCGGACAGCTTCATGGCCGCGTTGGCCGAGCTGGCGGCAAAACCGAAAAAGCCGGCCGGCCCGCAGAAACCGCTTCCGATCGGCATCGGCATACGGAGCCTCGAACTCCGCGATTTCAGTCTCAGCGCGGTCATTCCCAATTCCCCGTCTTTCTCCGCAATCGACCTGGAGGGCCTGAACCTCGACGCGGCCAATCTCTGGGTGCCGCCCGAGGCCGCCCAATCCGTTGACAATGTGCACGGCACCCTGCGACTGTTCACTCAGAACAGCCTCCTGATCGTGAAAGGCGGACCTTCGACCCTGAGCTTCCGCCCCGAAGCGGACATGCGCTTCCGCTGGGCGGGAAAGGGCAGATGGACTTTCGGCGGAAAAGCGGACCTCCTGGCCGCTGAGGCGGATTCGAGTCACCTGGCCGGCGTCTATTTCCGCATCAAGGGCAAGGGCCTGGCAGAGGAGATCCTTCTCGATTCATGCGACGTCAGGGCCGCGTCACGCGTACTGGCGCGCGCCAGGGGGCTTTTCTCCATGCCCGACACGGTGCCGTCCCTGGACTTCACTCTGGACGGCGCCCCTTTCCCGATCGAATCGCTCAAGCCCCTCCTGCTCCGGTACCTGCCTGACACGCTGGCGGATGCACTGCGGCCGGTTGAGATCCGCGGAACCGTGCACATGGGCGCCGGCAGCGTCAAGGGCCCGCTGCACGCCATCCGGCTCAGCCTCTCGCCAGGCATCCGGGGACTGACTGTGATCAGTCCGTTTCCGCCGGTCAAACTGGAAAAGGCCGAAGCGAGCCTGCGATTCTCCGGCACGGCATCAGCCGAAGGGCTCCGCAAGGCCGAAGCCTCAGGCTCGCTCCGCGTTCCCCTGCTCCGGTACAGCGTCAACGATTCTGTATCCGGTACGGCGGAGGAGATCGGCCTGGATCTCATGGCCTTCCTGAACGAAAAAGGATTGCCGTCAGCCGGCACTTTGACCGGTTCCGTTCAAAAGCTGTTCGGTGGATCCGTGAATCTCGACGCCACCTGGGCCGCGAAAGGGTTCGGCAACAGAACGCCCGACTCCCTTTCTGTTCTCGGCTCTATCCGCCTGGCCGGCGCGGACCTGTCCGGACTGCCCGCGGCCCCGCCGGGACTCTCCGGTCCTCTCGACGCCGGAATCGATCTAATGTCCGCGGCAGGCCGTCGCTTCCGGGTCACGGTGACCGCGTCTGCCCCGTCCGCGCCCTATCCGTACCGCGGAAAAACGGAGACATTGAAGCCCGTGCGGCTGGACGCCGACATGGTCTGGCGGCCCGAGAACGCGTTCAAAAAGTGGGTGCTCGAGAGAACGGACCTCCGGGCCCTGGATTGCGTCACGGCCGGGCTCTCCGGAGAAATCGACGCTTCGCGGGCCGCCTTCTCCTTCACCCTGAAGGACGCCCTGGTCCGGAACGCGGCCCTGCCTGGATTTCTGCCCGACACGCTCGCGGAGATACTCGAAGGCATGGAGGTTTTCGGGACGGAACGGCTGAACGCATCGGTGCGCTCCGTGCCGGGCGGCGGCCCGGACGCGGTGGCGATCAGCGGAAGCCTGTCCGTGGAGAATGCCGGCGTTCTGATGCCGCTTCAATTCACGCGTGTTTCGGGCCTCGACGGCCGCGTCGACTTCTCGGGCAGCGCGACGCACCTGGAGGGAACCGGTTCCCTGACCGCGGCGGATCTGACTTTCTCGCGCATGCGGCCCGCACCGATAGCCGGCTCGACCGCCTCATTCGGTTTCATATTCGACGCCCCGGATCGCGTGTCCGTGCGCGACATGAGCCTGTCCGTGCCGGATCTCGGCCTGCGGGCCCAAGCGGGCCTGGACGCGACATTGGACGGCGCTTTTCCCGACCTGAAGGGACAGGCCCACTTCGTGTTCTCTTCGTCCGATTCGGCCCGCATCACCCCGCGTCTTCTGCTGATCGGAAACGCCTCCGGAGGCGCGGCCATTTACACCAAGGGTTCAAACCCCCGCGTCCTGAAAATCGAGGGGGAAATGCTGTCCGATTCCATGGCCGTCTTCAGTCCGCCCCTGGTCGCGGTCCGCGGCATACGCGGCCGCGTTCCTTTCGCGTTCGAGGCGGACCCGCTGAAGGCCAGGCTCGTCGCCCCCGCCCGCAAGACCGTGTTCCCGGTTATGGCCTATGAAACGGACCGCGGCCTGTTCATGCGTCTGTTCCCGGGTCTTTCGGAAATCTTCATCCGCTCCGTGTCCGCGGCGGGATATCGCGTCGAGGACATCCGTGTCGACGCGTCCGTGGACCAGGGCATGATACAGGTCCCCCGATTCAGCGCCAGGCTCCTGGGCGGAAACCTGGCCGGAAGCCTCAGGCTGGACCTGAACGACGGCAGGCCCGAGTCCATGACGTACGCGATACAGGCGACCGCGGCCCGCATCAACTCGGCCGCGCTTCTCGGAACCGCCGTATCCGGCGAGAAATCGGAGCTGGACGCATGCCTCGACTTCACCGGCCGGGGACTGAACCCGGAATCCCTGTCGAACGCCGAGGGCGCGCTCGCCATCACGCGCATCGGCCCGCAGTTCACCGACCGGCTCCTGCAGGGGCTCGACCCGCAGGGCACCGAGGGGTCCATCCGCATGACCCGGCGCCTGCTCAATCTCTGGTACAAGCCGCGCCTCTTTTCCTTCGAGTTGCGCCACGGGTTCGTGTATCCCGCCCTGTTCATCGAGAAGCCGTGGTTCGTTCCGGTGAACATGACGGACAAGATCACGTACGGGAGGCTGTCCGTGGACTTTTTCACTCGGAACATGGCCGTGTTCATGGAGAAATAAACCTGGAGCAGCGATGCGTCCGAAACACCTGATCGGGCCGGCGGTTCTGGCCGCCTGCCTCTCCTGCAGCGTGCGGCTTCCCGAGGTCGTGAACGTGACCGGCGAGAAGACGTCGCTGGAAAAGGAGATACTCGGCACCTATTCCCTGATGCGCGAGGACACGTGGATGGCCGCCTCGACGCGGGCACCCGCGCCCGCCCGGGAAACGCGGGTCATGTCCCCCGAGAAAAAGCGGTCGCTCGAGGCCCTTCAGCAGCAGGCGTTCAACCGAGACGACGTGGAGGAGTTCAAGGCCAGGGGCTGGGTCGGGGAGACGAACGACGGCCGGGTCGTCCTCCGGCAGACCGGCGACTCCGGCATCAGCCCTGAAGAGAGGCGCTTCGTGGACGAAATACTCGCCGAGGAAAACAGCGACCGCGAGGTCATCGTGGACCGCGTGGTGGAGCTCAACGACGCCCTGAAGAAGGCGGTCCGGGCGGATGTGGCCGGGGTGTTCGCAAGATGTACCAGGACAACTCCCCGAAAGGCACCTGGATACAGAAACCGGACGGAACCTGGGTCCGCAAGTGAAAGCCCCGGGAATGAAACACTCCGTCTGGCCGGCCCTCGCCTGGGCCTCCGCGGTCTTCGCGGCAGGCGAAATGCCGGAGATACGGCAGGCGACCGTGTACCCGCAGGCGGACCGTTCGCCCGCGGTTTCCAGGGACGGAAAATGGCTCGCGTTCGTGTCCGAACGCTCCGGCAACCCCGACATCTGGGTGAAGCGCCTGCCCGGCGGAGACGCCTGTCTCTTATACACATCTGACGCTGCCGACGAGTTCCGAACGGTGTAGATCTCGGT
>JAUCQC010000118.1 GCA_030372965.1 bacterium | reverse complement strand
CCGTTCGGAACTCGTCGGCAGCGTCAGATGTGTATAAGAGACAGGGTGTCACTGTCATGAAATTCGGGGGATCCTCCCTGAAGGATCCGGCTACCCTGATGGAAATCGCGGACATCATCCGAAAGAACAGCTTTTCCCAACGCGTGGTCGTGCTGTCCGCGGTGCAGGGCGTGACGAACCGGCTCATCGAGGCCACGGACAGGGCGCTGGAGAACGAATCCTCCATTCCCGCCTCCGTGGACGGGATACGCGCCGTGCACGAGCCCCTCGTCCGATCGGCCGTGCCCGAGGGCGCCCTGCGGTCCGAAACGAACGCCAGGATCGAGGAGCTGGTCGAGCGGCTGAAGAAACTGCTCAAGGGCGTGTCGTACACCGGAGAGGCGACTCAGAGAACCCGGGACCACATTCTGAGTCTCGGCGAGCGGATGTCCGCGCACCTGATGTCCGGCTGCCTGTCCGGGCTCGGCGTGGAGGCGAAGGCCGTCGAGAGCGACACCATCGGACTGGTGGCGCATGGCCCCTTCGGCCAGGGAACGGTGGACATCGCCCGCAGCCGCAAACCGGTCTCCAGGGCCCTGCAGGCCCTCTTCCACGAAGGCGTTCTGCCCTGCGTCACCGGATTCTTTGGCGAAACCGAGGACGGACAGCCGATCACGTTCGGCCGCGGGGGCACCGACTACAGCGCGGCCGTGATCGCCGACGCCCTCGAGGCCGAACGGCTCGAGGTGTGGAAGGACGTTGACGGCTTTCTCACCGGGTCGCCCGAGTGCGTCGCGAACCCGCAGCTGCTCGGGTCGCTGTCGTACGACGAGGCGGCCGAGCTCTCTTATTTCGGCGCCAAGATTCTTCATCCCCGGACCGTCGAGCCCCTGCTCGACCGCCGCATTCCCATCGTGATCCGGAACACGTTCCGGCCCGAGGCCGTCGGAACCTGGATCGGGCCGGAACGGAACGTCCGGGAAGGCATCGTCAAGAGCGTGACCTTCAGCCGGAACGTCGGCATGCTGCGCCTGCACGGACCGGACGTGGGATACGCGGTCGGGCTTCTGTCGCGCCTCGTGTCCGAGCTCAGCGGACTGGGCATCAACATCCGCTCGGTCATGACGTCGCAGACGTGCATCAACATTCTGCTCGACCGGGACGAACTGCAGAAGGCCTACCGGCATCTGCGGGCCCAGGCGGCCGAGGGGATAGACGCCTTCGAACCGGTCGAGAAGACGGGGCTGGTGGCCATCGTGGGCGAGGGCCTCGACACGGCCGAGGGACTCGTGGCGCGGGTGATTCAGGCGCTCAGCCGGGTCAATGTGCACGCCGAGATGATCGTCGCGGGCGCCTCCAAGGTCGCGGCGTATTTCCTGGTGGATGAGGAGAAACTGAAGCGGGCGGTCGTCAGCGTGCACGAGGCTTTTTTCCCCCGGCCGGACGAATCTGTCAGCGAGCGCTGATCCCGCGCAGTCTTCAAGAAACAGTATCCGTTGCTTGATCCCGAGCAGCGGGACGGGCCGCGGGGGGCTTCAATCCGGAGCCGGGAGCGGTTCCGGGTCCTGACGCGCTTCCGTCCCGCGCGGCGGAACAGGGGGCTTGACTCCATGATTGAAGCGAAACAGCCGGTCCTCCGGAACCGATGACGGACGGGCGGGCCGGTTTTTTTAAGGCGGCGCATGGCCAAGACGTACGAGGAAATCAACGAGAAGATCCGGAAGAAGCAGGCCGTCGTGGTGACGGCGGAGGAGATACTCCGGATCGTCGAAGAGAGGGGGACCTCCCGCGCCGCGCGGGAGGTCGATGTGGTGACCACGGGCACGTTCGGCCCGATGTGCTCGTCCGGCGCCTTCCTCAATTTCGGCCACAGCCGGCCGCGCATCCGCGCCACCCGGGTCTGGCTCAACGGCGTGGAGGCGTACGCCGGAATCGCGGCCGTGGACTGCTACATCGGCGCCACGCAGACGGTCGAGGGCGCGCGGACGCCCGACGGCCGGAGGGATTTCTCGTACGGGGGCGGACACGTGATCCACGACCTGGTGGCCGGCAGGACGCTCCGCCTTCGCGCGGAGAGCGACGGAAGCGACTGCTATCCCGCCACGTCCTTCGAGAAGGAAATCCAGCTCCGCGACCTGCCGAGCGCCTTTCTGTTCTGCCCGCGGAACGCCTACCAGAACTACAACTGCGCGGTGAATCTCTCGCCCGACCGGACGCTGGCCACCTACATGGGCATTCTCAAGCCGAGACTCGGCAACGCGACCTACTGCAGCGCGGGACAGCTGAGCCCGCTCATGAACGACCCCTTTTTCAAGACCATCGGATTCGGCACGCGGATTTTCCTCGCGGGAGGCACCGGCTTCGTGGCCGGGCCGGGCACCCAGCACAACCCGGACGTGCCCCGCACGGCCCGCGGTGTTCCTCGGCGGCTCGGCGGCACTTTGGCCGTGACCGGGAATCTCAAGCAGATGAGCGGCCGCTGGCTGCGCGGCGTGCACTTCAAGGGGTACGGCGCGACCATGCTCGTCGGCATCGGCGTGCCGATTCCCATACTCGATGAAGCCATTCTGGAGCACACGACCGTGCGGGACGAGGACATCCACGCCCCGGTCGTGGACTACAGCGAGGACTACCCCCAGATGACGGGCCGGACCGTCGGGGAGGTGACCTACGCCGAGCTCCGCAGGGGATGGATCGAATGGGAGGGGCGGAAGGTGCCCTGCTTCCCGCTTTCCAGCTACAGGGCCGCGCGTGAAATCGCCGAAACGCTGAAGGGCTGGATCGCGGCCGGGGATTTCCTTCTGGGCAAGCCCGTGGAACTCCTGCCGTCCGCGGTCTGACGGCGGTTCAATCCGGTCCGGGCGCCCGGGCCGGTCCGGCTGAAACCCGGCGGGTTTTCATCCAATCCTTTACTTTCTCCCGTAATTTCCGTAACATCAATGAGCGGCAGCAGGCATCCGGTATCCGTTCCAGCGGACCCGGCGCGATGCCGCTTTGATCATGGACCGGCCGGTCGGCCCC
>JAUCQC010000117.1 GCA_030372965.1 bacterium | reverse complement strand
AGCCTGTCCGCGGCGGACACGGACGCGGAATAATCGGCGGCCATGGCGGCCCTGCCCTCCGCCAGCGCGGCCGCGAACGGCGCCCAGGACGCGGCCGTGTAGCGCGCTTCCGGCAACGTGTCCCCGGCCGCGACCAGCGAGTCCAGGGCGTTGTAACTCCGTCCCACGGCCACCACGTCGAAGAACGCCGGCTTGCACCGGTAATTCGCGGTCCACAGGGACGAGGACTGTTCGGTCTTGAAGGTGTACTGGTCGTTCAGGCCGTCCTTGGACACACTGATGATCTTTCCCCGGCCGGAGCGGTGGCTCCTCGCGACGAAGCACTTGAACAGCTGGCCGTACTGGTTGGCCTGGCGTTCCAGGGTGGCGGAGTCGGGCCGGGGGCTTCCGGCGGTGACGTCCAGTTCGGTGACCGCCATCTCGGAGCAGATGGGCTCGAATTTGTCATAGGACGCGATCCACTGGGACGCGGTCGGGGACGCGAGGCCGTCGTGCTCCTGCATGCCGATGCCGTCCAGCAGGCCCGCCTGAAACAGCGGGCCGCAGATCCGCACGATTCCGTCCGCCTTGGCCGCGTTGTGCGTGTTATAGTCGTTGTAGTACAGCTTCATCTGGGTTTCGCCGAACAGGGCGGTGTACTTGCGGCCGGCCTCAAAGGCTTTCCGGATGTAGCTGGCGTCGCCGTAGGTGGCGTACCACTCGTTGTTCGAAGTCCGGTCCGCTCCGTTCTCGTCCACCGCCTCATTCACGACGTCCATGGCCGTCACCATGCCCGGCCATCCTTCGTGCAGCAGACGGATGACCTCCCCGATGTAGTGGTCCATGCGCTCGGTCATCTTCTCGGGGCTGAGCCGGGCGCCCTGGGCCGAATACCCGGTCCGGAAAAATCCGGTTCCCGGAGTCTGGTTGTGCCAGACCAGCGTGTGCCCGCGGAACGTGAACCCCTGCCGCCAGGCCCAGTTGAGCTGGGCGATCAGATTCCCGTTGAAGCGGACCACGGGATGCGTGTCCACGGAGTCCCGGTCCTCGGCGGAAGCGGCGTTGTAGGCCGCCGCGCTGGCGGCCATGTCGACCGTGTACTGCGGCTTCATGTTGTTGCCGGGCGACATGCTGTTCATGTGATGCCGGATGAGCTCCCCGCCCTGGGCCGCGATCACCGCGCCCTGGCCCGGCACGGCCGGATCGTCCGGGAAACCGATGTGGGGGTACGAGAGCAGACAACCGATGGCGAAATCGTTCGCGTACACGTCCTTGAGGCCGGGCACATCGGTCTGCACCTGGGCACGGCCGGCGATGGCCGCGGCGGCCAGCAAGGCTGCCGTCAGAACGATTCGTTCCGGCCGTTGATGGATGGAATGCATGAGACTCTCCAGTTCAGGCGGACATCCGCCCGCCGTCCGATAAGAGAGCAGCCTGCCCGCGAAAGGCGGACAGGCTGCTCTCGTGATTCGTGGAACAACTCCTGTCAGGAGAGGAACCCGACAGTCCCGCTGAATTGAAAAGAACTACTTCATCAGCACGGCTTTTTTGACGCTGGTGAACTCGCCCGCCTTCAGCCGGATGATGTACGTGCCGGAGGAGAGCTTCGACGCGTCGAACACGACCTTGTGCACGCCGGCGCCGAACTTGCCCATGGCCAGTTCCGCGGCCACCCGTCCCGCCATGTCGAACACGGTCAGGTTGACGTCGCTGCTCTTGGGCAGGGCGAACGAGATCGTGGTGGTCGGGTTGAACGGGTTCGGGTAGTTCTGCACCATGGCGTAGGTCTTCGGAACCGAACCGGCCGCGGGTTCCATCTCGACGGCCGTCACCCACGCGGGGAGCGCGATGGGATCGCCCATGTCGACCAGGATGTCGCGCAGGGCCATGCCCGTGGTCGTTCCATTGTTCACGCCGAAGGCCACGCAGTTGAACTTGTCCGTGGTGACAGGGCTGTGGGAGTCGATGTTCTTGGACACGAACATGTAGCTGCTGTCCGCGTTGACCACCATGACCCGCACCTCGACGGTGCCGTCCGCCTGGGGCTGGACCGAAAGGGCGAAATCATAGACGCCCGCCCCGGCCACCGCTCCCGCGGGAACCTGCGCCGCGCTGCCCAGCACGTAGTCATTGGCGCCGTTGGTGCTGATCCACGGACGGTTGACGACCGCTCCGATCGTTCCGGACAGGCCGATGCCCTGCCAGGCCACGGTCGTGTTGGTTCCGCTCGGGGGCAGGAACAGGTAGCCCCAGTGGCGGTTCTCGGTTCCCATCCAGTGCGATTCCGCGGGCGGGGTCACGTCCAGTGTCCCCGCGCTGTCTCCGTAGAACACGCCGAAACGCAGGCTCGCCCAGCTTTCGAAACCGCCGCCGGTGAACTCCATCTTGCCGGTGACGACAAGCGCCTTTTCAACCGTGGGCTTCACCGGTTCCGGGAAACCGCCGCGCAGCACTGCCCAGCCGGTCGCGGGGGCCGTGCCCGAAATGGCGGCATTGCCCTCGAAGTCGTCGGGAATGAACGTGAATCCGCCCGTGCGGCCGCCGATGAATCCCCACTGACTGACATAGAAGGGCTCCCACGGGGCCGTCGGAACCGTGAAGGGTTCGCCCATGTCGACCTGCACCGCGTAGAAATTGACCTGGGTGGCGCTCTGGTCGCTGTTGAACCCGAACGAGATGGCGTTGAACTTCGTCGTCACGGCCGACGTGTCGACCACCGTGCCGCCGTACCAGTACTTGTTGTCGTCCTTCACCATGTACCAGCGGAGCTCGTTGCCCCCGCCGGCCAGCGGCTCGACGCAGATGCCCCAGTTGTACAGGCCCGCCGTCATCTCGGCGTTGCGCGGGGCCTGCAGGGTGGTCCCGAAAGCCGGACCGCCGTTCGAGTTCGTGCTGTTCCAGTTGCCGTTCTTCACGATGCCCTCGGTGCCCACGCCCCAGGCGCCGTTCGACACGGTGCCCGTGCCGCTCCTCGGGCAGAACTCGTAACCGAAATGCTTCGTCAGCACGGCGTCCTTCCACTTCGCGGAGTCCGTGTACTGATACTGAAGGGTGGTGCTGTCAATGTACGTCAGCGCGTAGCGCAGGTGCGTGTATCCGGCGCCGCCGCCGCCGCCCACCAGCTCCATCTGGCCGGTGACGATGAGCGCCTTGCCGGGACGCAGTTCCACCGCGTCGAATCCGCCGCGGATCGAGGACCAGCCCGTCGGCTTCGCGCCGTTGCCGATGCCCGCGTCGCCGTCGAGGAACGTCGCGTCGTTCAGAATCGGCCACGCCGTCGCGTTCCCGTTCTTGCCCCACTGGTTCACGTAGAAGGGCTCCCACGGCGCTTCAGGGACCGTGATCGGTTCGCCGAGAGCGACCTGAACTTCATTGAAATTGACCTGGGTGGCGTTCTGGTCGCTGTTGAACCCGAACGAAATGGCGTTGAACTTCGCCGTCACCGCCGACGTGTCGACCACCGTGCCGCCGTACCAGTACTTGTTGTCGTCCTTCACCATGTACCAGCGGATCTCGTTGCCCCCGCCGGCCAGCGGCTGGACCGATATCGCCCAGTTGTACACGCCCGCCGCCATCTCCGCGTTGCGCGGGGCCTGCAGGGTGGTCCCGAAAGCCGGGCCGCCGTTCGAGTTCGTGCTGTTCCAGTTGCCGTTCTTCACGATGCCCTCGGTGCCCACGCCCCAGGCGCCGTTCGACACGGTGCCCGTGCCGCTCCTCGGGCAGAACTCGTAGCCGAAATGCTTCAGCTTGCCGGTTTCCACCCACTTGGCGGAATCCGTATTCTGATTGGTCAGCGCCGTGCTGTCGATGAACGTCAGCGCGTACCGCAGGTGCGTGTATCCGGCGCCGCCGCCGCCGCCCACCAGCTCCATCCGGCCGGTGATGACAAGCGCCTGCTCCGTGGTCGCCGTCAGCGGCGCGAATCCGCCGCGGATCGAGGACCAGCCCGTCGGCTTCGCGCCGTTGCCGATGCCCGCGTCCCCGGCCGGGGTCGCCGCCGTGTTCAGGATGGGCCAGGCCGTCGCGTTTCCGTTCTTGCCCCACATCGAGATGAAATTGGGGGCCGGAGGCCTGGACACCGCGATGTCGTCGATGTACACTGTGGGCGTCTCCGCCTCGTTGCCGGACTTGAAGAGGATCTGGATGCCGACGCGCATCAGGGGAAGGGCCACGTCGGTTTCCACCGTCTTGGCGAAAGAGGTCCAGGCGTCTCCCGTCAGGTCCGAACCGTTGATCCAGATGCTGTTCCAGGACCAGCCGGATCCGGTCTGCCAGAAGACCTGGACGCCGTTGACCTTGTCCTTGTCCGCCGCGGCGACCCAGATCTGGAAGCTGAACTGGTCGCCTTTCTTGAAGTCCTCGTACACGTCGTTCTGGAGATTGATCTCCAGGCCGCTGGCATTCTTTGTCAGCTTCACGGACTGCGCGCCGGCGGCGGCTTTTTCCGCAGTCAAGGCGGCGGCCGTACCGCCGCCCGCGCCCCAGTTCTCCAACGCGGTCTCGAAGCCCCACGTCTGCACCGGGGTGAAGGCCTGGGCCTGAACCGGAGCCGCCTGCAGCCACAGGAGAGCGGCCGCGACGGCGATCAAGCCGTAAACCGTTCTTTTCATCGTCCCACTCCTTTCCTCTGAATCAGATGTGCGTCAACAGCAGGTTATCCTGCAGGGAATCGTACGCCGCGGGAACACCTCCTTTCCTGTCGTATCGTCCCATCGGAAAAGTCAAATTTCGGGTTTTCAGAGGCGACCGCATCCCGCCACGGCCGGGGCTTTTGAAAAACCCCGAAGCCGGGACGGAATACGGCGGAACACCGCTATTTCATCAGGACAAGCTTGCGCGTGATCGTCACGTCGCCCGACCGCAGTTTGTAGAAATAGACGCCGCCGGCGAGTCCCGATCCGTCAAACACGGCCGTGTGCCTGCCGGCCGGACGGATTCCGTCGAACAGGACGGCGATCTCCTGCCCGAGCGCGTTGAACACCCTCAGCGACACGTGGCCGGACACGGGGACCGAATACGCGATCCGCGTCACCGGGTTGAACGGGTTCGGATAATTCTGGCTCAGGGTGAAGTCGCCGGGCTTATGGGTGCCGGGCCTGTCCTTGACCGCGGTGACGCCGTTCTCCAGCCAGTCGGCGATCTGCTGCCGTTCCTCGTCCGCCTGGGCCAGCCACGCTGAGTAATAATCCGTGGCGCCCTCGCGGATGGACGGGTTCCACCAGTGGTAGAGGTCGCCGAGCGGGAATCCTCCCATGCCGGCGGCCTTGAGCATTTCGTTCGTGTAGGCCAGGTTCTCGGGAAGCGGCCAGGTGTGGTTGAACCCGGCTTCGGGCATGTACGCCCACATGGAATCCTTGTTCTGGTCCCATTTCTCCGCGAGGAAGTACTTGAGGGGTTCGAGGTTCAGCGGCGCCGCGATGAATCCGGGATTGACCGCCTCTCTCAGTTCGGTGACGTCGTACAGATCCCACTTGTTGATGAAGGGGAAAGCCTTGACGGTCTGGCCGAGATCGTTGACCACGGTCGAGTCGAAAAACGCGGTCGAGGTCGTGTCGAGCATCGGCCTCGGGTAGGGGATCGCGTTGAAAAGCCGGGCCCGGTAGTTGGCGATGCTGAAGGGATTCGCGACAGACGTGATTCTCGGATCGGGCCGCCAGGCGGTGTTGCCGTAATTGCGCTCCCATCCTCCCCGCATCCAGTCCACGAGCCAGTTGTCCATGTAGTAGGCGCTGTGCGTGAACAGGATATGTCGATCCTGATCCGTGAACGGCACCTCGAACGCGATGGAATCGGCGGGCGTGATCTGGATGGTCGCGCTGCCCGCGCCCTGGGCCGGAATGTACCCCAGCATGTAGGCGTTGACGAACAGGCAGTTGTTCACGTTGAGTTTCCACCAGTTGCCGCTTTCCAGCGAGAACATCACCACATTGTAGAATGTGCAGTGGTTGAAGTGAACGTTGTCGCCGTAATTGTCGTTTTCCTGCATGTAAACGTATCCCATGTTCGAAAACGTGCAGTTTTCGAAGGAGATGTTGTCCGTGTGATAGCCGGGGACGTCGAACGGAAAGGAAACGGCCCGGCCGTAATACATGTAATGCCGGTCCACGCAGTTTCGGAACCAGCAGTTCTTGAAATCGCCGTTGAAACGCTTGCTCCGGACGCAGATCGAGCCCGAGGCGGTCACGGCCGGGCAGGGCATCCACTCGAACACGCAGTTTTCGAACGTGCCGAACTGTCGGACGAGCCCTTCCGCGTCGCCGTCGAAAACGATCGGCGTGCCCGTCTGAATGCCGGCGGCGTCCGCGAACCGGACCCAGACGTTTTTCATGATCAGATCGCCGAACACATCGATGAGGAAGTTCTTCGTCACGCTGGTGCTGGCCGTCCACAGAATCTGCGGAGGCGCGGTCTGCTGGGTGTTGCCGGGAGTCGGGCCGACGATGTCGAGGGTCTGTCCCGCGGGCACTTCGATGGTGCCGGTCACCACGTACCAGTCGTAATGGTTGAGTTTGAAAACGGTGCGGGACAGGGTGCCGGCGTCGATGGCCGCCTGAACCGCCGCGTTCAACTCGCCTTCCGCTCCGCCCGTGTACATGCCCTTGACAGCGACCGTATCCTTCTGGGCGTAAAGGGACACGGACAACAGCATTGCAGAGATCAGGGAAACGACGAGCCGTTTCATGATTCTGCCTCCTTCGTGGTTAATGAGTGAGATTTCTTCTGTCGTCATTTTGCGGCGGCTGCCGGCCCCCGGAACCATCGGCACGGCTCACTGCCGGATCCGGATGCCGAGGTTTCCGGTCAGGCCGTAATGCTTGACGTTTGTGAAGCCGTCGATGGATCTCTGCGCCGACTCGTTCTTCCGGTTGTTGAGGTTGTTCACGTCGAGATAAACCTCCATGCCGAGGAACGGCAGGGTCTGCCGCACGGAGGCGTCGATTCGGAAGTAATCCCGCGTGTACCCGTCCTGCTCCGGAAAGGCGCCCACGTAGCTGACGGAATTGCCCTGGAACAGGAAGGACACGCGCGCCGAGAATCCCCTGATTTCATAGCCGGCGTACGCGTTCAGCAGATCGTTCGGCTGATACAGCAGGCGGCCTTCGCGCGTGCTGTCGAACGTCATGGTGACCGGCGGACGGGTCGTATAATCGGTCCGCTCGTCCCGCAGGGGATACCGGGCTTCCGACTCGATCTTGGTGTAATTGATTCCGAACAGCAGACCGTCCAGCTTGTAGGGCAGGTACCAGAGCCGGGTCTGAAAGTCCACCTCGAAGCCCTTCACGTGGGCCGCGTACGGGCTGTTGATGTAGGTGTACAGCGTGGCCCCGTCCTCCGGCTTGCTGCCCATGATGTTGAAGTCGTTGATCGTCTTGATGTCCTTCGAAACCGCCGTTTTGTGGAGTATATAGGTCGTGTAATAGGTGAAATCCTCGATGGTTTTGTAGAATCCGCCCACGGTGAACAGCCCCAGCCTGTTGCTGTGCGTGGTCAGGATCAGGTCATGGTTGTAGGCGTGCGCCGGCTTCAGGTTCGGGTTGCCGGCCCGGATGTTTTTCCTGGGATTGTCGTAGGTGATCTTGGGGGACATCTGGTGATAGTCGGGCCTGGCCAGGGTCTGCGTGTAGGCGTAGCGCACGTCGAACCAGGCCAGCGGCGCGAACTTGGCCTGCACCATGGGCAGCCAGAATTCGCTGTTCGGATGGGCGACGACCGTGTCGCAGTTCTGCGAGTCCGGATTCCGCATGTCGTACATGTTGAAGGCTTTGTATTTCGAATCGGTCTTCTCGTACCGCGCGCCGCCGACCAGCATGAACTTGCTGAAGTTGAGTTCCGACATCAGATACGTGCCGAAGTAGTCTTCGTCGTACCGGTAAGTGTTGGCCAGCTTCTGGAACATGCCGTTGTACCATCCGCCCGTCTGATCCGCGCCGCCCGTGGCCCTTCCCGCCCATTGCGGGGAATCGGACAGGTATCTGGCCATGGCGACCGGAATCCGGGGATTGCTCGCCCAGAAAATACGGCCGAACTGATCGTCCAGAAATGGCCGGGTGAGATCCGAACCGCCCATGAAATTCGACCCCGCGAACTTGGCCGTCGCCGGATCGACCGTGACCCCGAACTGCTGCGCGAGATCATTGACCATGGCCGTCTGGAACTCGCCGCTCGAACGGATGCTCGCGTAGGGTGTCCTCTGATCATTGCTGTTTTTCTGGAGACGGTACACGCCGCCGAACTTGACGTATCCCGAAAGGGATGGCCCCATCGTGAAGGGGAATTTCAGGTTCGAGTAAAAGGCCGTATTTTCTTCTTTATAGAGGGAACTGAACAGATTGATGTTGTCGAGGTACACCTGCTCGGGGCCCGGATAGGCCCACAGTTTCTTCAGGCTGTCCGGAATGGTGTTCGAAGTGACGGGCCCCGTGGTCACCTGGCCGGTCTTGTATTCGACGAACGGGGATTCCGGCAGGTTGTTCCTGGAGGAGGCATGCGACGCCTTCAGGTCGAAATGAAACAGCCGGAAGTCATTTTTCCACTCGATCGAATTCATGGTCAGGTCGGTGGTGTTGACGCCCTCCCGGTACGTGAAGTTCAGCTGTTTGTCGAAATAGTTCAGCACCGTGCGGTTGTCCTGAAAATCCGACTTGAGCCGCGTGGCCATGTTCACGGACTTGATGGAGCCGGTCGGCAGTTTGTAGTCGAAGATCAGGTTGCCGCCCATGCGGTGCCGGGTTTCCAGGTGCCGGTTGAGCGGCACCTGGGTCACGCTCACCGGACGGTAGCCGGTAACCGGATCCACATTCTTGCTGTCCGTCTTGTAGTTGGCGCTCATATTGTCGTCGTCCCGGTCGTATTTCTCGATGTTCCCCATAAAATAAACGCCGAGTTTTTCGTCGAAGAAACGCCTGCTGACGGATCCCACCGTGCGGAAATTGCCGTAGTTTTCGGTCTTGTCGGTGTAACCGGACTGCCACAGGAGGTCGTAATGCAGTTCCGAAGGCGCCTCGCGCAGTTCCATGTTCACCGATCCGCCGATGGAGTTGGCGTCCATGTCCGGCGTCAGGGATTTGAACACCGAAATGGATTTGATCATGTACGGCGAGACCATGGTGAGGTCCACGCTTCGGTCGTTCGAGAGGTTCCCCGCGGTGTTTCCCAGCGCCGACACGCCCATCTGGGTGCTGCCGGTGGACGTGAGCTTGACCCCTTCGACGGTCACCAGATTGAACTGGGGCGCCAGCCCGCGGATGACAACCTTGTTCGCCTCGCCCGAACTCTCGAGCGTTGACACGCCCGGGAGCCGGCTGATGGCCTGCGCGGCGTTGAAGTCCGGGAGCTCCTGGATTCTCGCCTCTCCGACCATGCTGGCGATCTTGTCGGACGACAGCTGAAGGTTGATGCCCTGCATCTGCCCCAGGGCCTGTGCGCTGACCTCGACCGGCTTGCCCTCGATGGCCACGGACTGTAGGGCGAAGTCCTTCTGCACCGTGCCGTCCGCGGGCACATTGACCGGGACGCTCAGGGTCGTGTACCCGATGAAGGAAACGACCAGCGTCTGCTCGCCTTCCGGGACGTTGGAAATCACGAAAGCGCCGTTCAGATCCGTGGCCGCGCCGAGGCTGGTCCCCCTGACGAAGACGTTCGCGCCCGGAAGCGCGTCCTTGCCTTCTTTCGCGGTCACTTTTCCCCGGATGGTTCCGGCAGACAGGGCGGAATGGAAGGCCGCCAGCAGTGCAACCGCCGCCGGCAGGAAACGCATCGCGGAACGGCGGCCGGCGCGGATCCGTCCGGATCCTCCCGCCGATCCATGGAAACCAGTTTGCTTTTTCATGGAGACACTTCCTCGTTTAGGTTGTGTTCTGCGTGATGGTCGGATTGGTCTGCATGCGACAGGCATGGTCGTCGATCTACGGCGCCGGGTGTGGTTCCGGCATTTCAGATGAATCGCGTCTTCGGACAAGCGAACCGGTTTAGTATCAACAGCAGAGACATTCGTCTCGTCTCTTGACAGCACGATTACGGATCAATACAGCCGGGATAGATTTCGGGGTATTTTGCCTTGGAGTTTTGTTTTAAACAATAAAAATCACATCACACCAGATCACATTACGGGAACAACAAAAAAAATACTTTTTAATTTCGATAAAAGCAAGGGGAAAATAAGTTTTACTAAACCTTATACGTTTTTATACTTATAATTCATTTCGGCCGTACGTGTCCGGAATCCGGAGGGCGTATCGGTTCCGCTTCGACGTTAACTGTAAAGTGATATTCGTTTGACCGTATTTCATTCATATCCCATTGAAACAGGAATCATTCCAGACTCTCAGGATGAGGCGGCTCCGCCGTGATCCGCAGTCAAATTTTCACCGCCGCATCCCCCGGATCAGCCGATGCGTCACGCCGAAGGTCGTGAGCGTTCCCGAACCGCGGTCGTCCTGATCAGAGCCGAATCCTCTTCAGCGCCGGGTGCATCCGGACATAAGCCCGGTACAGCATGTCGTATTCCCTCCGTTTTTTCGGATCAGGCACAACGGATTGAACCATGCCGGTCATCGCCTTCGCCGCCTGCCGGAAGGTCTTGTGCCATCCGGCGGCCACGGCCGCGGCAATGGCCGCGCCCAGGGCCGAGGCGTCGCCGCTCCGCGGAACGCGCACGGTCTTTCCCGTGACATCCGCCAGGATGTGCCGCCACAGGACGCTGGACGCTCCGCCGCCGATGACGACGCATTCCCGTACGCGTGTGCCCGCCGCCTTCCCCACCGCCTCGAGCGCGAATCTCTGCTCGAAGGCGATGCCTTCCAGCATGGAACGGTACAGATGCCCGCGGTGATGATACGCCCTCAGCCCGACGAACGCGCCGGCCGCGTCCATGTCCCAGTGCGGATTCATGGCGCCGCACAGGTAGGGCAGGTACAGAACGCCCCCGCTGCCGGTCCCGGCCCGCTCCGCCTCCCGCTCGAGCGTCGCGTAGATTTCCGGGTTTCTCCGGGGATCGAGACGGAGGATGTTCCGGATGAACCAGTCCGTGGAGAACGTGCCCGCCCTGAGACTGCACTCGTATACGTATCCGTCCTCACAGCAGGCAACCATGGTGCGGAACGCCCGGTGCACGCGGTACCTGCGGTTGTACACGCCGGCCACCACGGCCGTGCCGAGATTGACATACGCGACCGAAGGCGACAGTGCGTTGACGCCCAGACCCGCGGCCTGGCCGTCCCCGCCTCCCGCGGCCACCGGAGTGCCGGGCCTGAGCCCGGTCCTTTTCGACGCTTCCATCGTGACGCGGCCGATGATCGTCCCCGGCCTGACCGCCGCGGGCAGACGGTCCGCGGACAGCCCCAGCGCGGACAGGATGACGGGCGACCAGACCTTGCGCCTCGTGTCGAACAGTCCCAGCGGATCCGCGGCCGCCCAGCTGGTCGCGAAGACCCCGGTCAGCCGGTGAACCAGCCACGACTGCACGTCGCAGAACATCGCGGTTCCCCGGAACCGTCCGGGTTCGCGTTTTTTCATCCAGGCCAGGCGGTAGACGACCGGCGCGTAATCCACCGGTTTTCCGGTGACGCGGTGCAGGACTTCCGGCCCGACGGCCCGGCTGAAAGGCCCGACCGTTTCCCTGCAGCGCTCGTCGAGCCAAACGATGGCCGGCCGCACCGGCCTGCCCGATCCGTCCAGCGGGACGAAGGTCTCCCGCTGGTTGGAGATGGCCAGCGCCCGCACGCGGGAGGGGTCGATTTCGCGGCACACCGCGGACAGCGCCCCGGCCGCGGAAGCCCACCAGTCCTCCGGGTCCTGCTCGTACGCGCCCGGAACCGGGCAAAACATCGGGATGGAACGGCTGGCCCGGCTGACAATGCGGCCCTTCGCGTCGAACGCGATCGCCTTGGCCGCCGTGGTGCTGGAATCCAGGCCGATCACCAGACCGTCCTTTTCCGCGCGCGCTTTCCGGCTCACGGCCGGCCTTTCCCTTCCCCGTCCCCGTCCAGGCGGATCATGGCTTTCATGACCCCGTCCCTGTAATCGGCCGCGGTTTCGAACGCCTCCGCGGTCCGCTCGAGCGGAAAGACGTGCGTCGCCATGGCGTCCATGTCGATTTTACGGCTTTCCAGAAGGTCGAGCGCCTTTTCCGTGCACCCGGCCTGACGGCGGATGTTCAGGAGCGTGATCTCCTTGCGCCTCAGTTCATGGATGGGGAGCGTGATGCTGTCCGATTCCGGAATGCCGATCAGCACGGCCGTGCCGCCGGGCTTGAGCAGGCGAACCGCCTGATGCGCGGCTTCCGGATCGCCCGAACACTCGTAGACCGCGTCCAGTTGAAGCGGCTCGAGCCGCAGGATCGCGTCCACCGCGTCGGGATGGTCCGGGGGACCCGACCATTTCGGGTTCAGCCCCGCCGCGAACCTGAGCCGCGATTCGATTCTGTCCGTGACGTACAGATTGCCGGTCTGCCGGGTTCTGAGCGCGTGGAGCACGGACATCCCGACGGGACCCGCGCCCAGCACCGCGGCCGAACCCCCGGCCGGGAGAAGGGATTTTTCAACCGAATACTCGGCGATGGCCAGAGGCTCGGAAAGTACCGCGCGCTCGAAGGAGGTCCCGTCCGCGACCGGAAAACAGCAGGATTCGGGAAGCACGGCGAATTCCCGGAGCGCCCCGTCCATCTGTTTCGGGCATCCGAGAAAGAGCAGGTTCCTGCAGGTGTTTTCGCGTCCGGACCGGCACTGGTCGCAGACGCCGCAGGCCGCGGTGGGGTCGATGGCCACGCGCTGCCCCGCCTTCACCCGGGTGACGGCTTTTCCCGTTTTTTCGACAACGCCCGCGGCCTCGTGGCCGAGGATGAACGGAAACTCGACGACCTGATGCCCGATCCGTCCGGTTCTGTAGTAGTGGACGTCCGAACCGCAGACGCCCACCATCCGGATGCGCACGAGCACGTCCGTGGCGTTCACGATTTCAGGATCGGGGATGGTTCGGATTTCGAATTTCCGGATGGCGGTCAGAAATGCGGCTTTCATGTCGTTTGCCTGTCTGTTAATCGTTTGATTCCACCCACGGCTGAAGCCGTGGGCTCCGTCCGCGGGGGATGTCCTTGCGCTTTGCGCTTTGCGCTATGCGCCATGCGCCGTGCGCTCTGCTCCGAACCGGTGCACCTTCCCATCCTCCCCGATCAAGATAGCGGAAACGGACGGTTGCCTTTCGCAGAGGCCCCGGACGGAATCGGAATCCATGACCATGAACGCCGTGGACAGGCCGTCCGCCGTGGCCGCGTCGTCCGCGAAAGCCCAGGCCGCGACGCGTCCCCTGACTGGAAGCCCGGTCGCCGGATCGATGATGTGCGGCCCTTTTTCGATTCCGGACGCGGCCATGGCCCTGCCGTTCAACTCGAACCTGGCGATGAGGCTTGGCGCGTCCTCCTGGCCGGGTCCCGAATCCGGACGGTCGGAGGGCCTGCGCAGAGTGACCGGCCAGCCTGAAAAGCCTTCAGGCCTGCCGAACGCGGCCACGGCGCTCCGACCTCCGTGAACCAGGGCCGCGGGGATGTCCCATTCCTTCAGCACATCGACCATGCGGTCCACCGCGTATCCCTTGCCGATGCCGCCGAGGTCCAGGCAGACGCGGCCCGTGACGCGGACTTCCAACGTTTCCCTGTCCAGAATCAGACGGGGACGTTCGGCCGGTTCTCTCCGTCTCCCCGTTTCTCCGTTTCCCTGTTTCACGCCTCGCGGCGACTCCGGTCCGGCCCCGCCGCTTCCGGCCGTGACGTCGAACGCGCCTCCGGTCATGGCCTGTATCTCCAGGCCGCGGCTGACGCATTCGAACGTATCGAAACAGACGGGCGCGGACGCGCCGGCCTCGAGCCGGTTGACGCGGGACACGTCGCTGTTCGGCAGGAAACGGCTGAATTCAGATTCGAGTTTTTCAGCGGTCCCGAACGCCTCATGCGCCGCCTGTTCAGCCGTCGCGGGATCAGGCACCGCCGCCAGAATCACCTCGAAGGCGGTGTGCATGAGGTCCCGGCGGAAGCGGAGGAGCCCCCGGATGCCCGCGTTCGGGTCGGATGAGCCGGCCGTCATCGGTTCATCCGGTCCGCGACGTCCTTCCGCGCCCATCCTTCAACCGGAACACCGGGCCTGAGCTCCAGGGGTTCATCGAAAAGCGGCACGTACAGAGAACGCTCTCCGGGCGGAGGGGATTCGATCAGCCAATGGACGAGCTTGTCCCGCAGTTCTGGGACAGCGAGGACGACATCCGGCCTGGAAGCGGCCGCGTCCACGGTGTCGCGCCACGCGACCGCGTCCAGCCGGCGCAGGGACCACGGCAGGGGCCAGTATCCGTGTTCCGGCACGATCACGTCGACGCGGACCGCCGTTCCCTCCGGAGCGGCATCCGCGGCCGCTCGGACACGGTTCACGAGGCGTCCGTAATCCGGACCCGGGTGGCTGTGGACGTACGGGTTTCGGGGATCGCGATCAAAAGTCGTGACCGCCAGAAGAGACTGGCGGAGCAGAAAAACCGCGGAAACCGCGAAGGCGGCAAGTACGACCTTCCGCGGACCCGGTCCCGCGAGCCGGGTCAGCAGATGATCCAGGCCCATGCCCGCGGTGATCATCCATCCGCCCCAGAACAGGACCAGGTTCCACGGCGTCTTGTACGGGATCACGCTCACGGCAACGGTCAGGAACACCGTGAACAGGACGAGAAAACGGGAGGCCGCCCTTTCCGCCTCCCCCAGCCGCCTAGCGCCTGAGCTGAAAACGGACACGATTCCGATCGCGCCGAAGATGAAAACCGGCGCCTCGGACCACACCGGTCCTCCCTGCGCCTTCCACCATCCCAGAATGCGGAGATAATAATGCCAGGGATGGACATGGACGGATTCCCCCGCCCTGCGGAGATAGGTTCCGTACGCGGCGAAAGAATCGGTGACGCCCGGGAGGTTCTTGAAAAAGGAGGAGAAGAAGAGGGCGGAAACAGCCAGACCGCAGGCCAGTGCCGCCGCGGAATGCGTCCACCGGACCTTCGTGCGTTCCCGCGGCCGTTTCCGTTCCGTTAAAAAGAGGACCAGCCCGGCCGTTGCCGCCGCGGCCCAGACGATCACGCAGGTTTCCTTGGTCGCGTGCGCCAGGCCCGCGCAGAGCCCCGCGGCCGCGGCCCAGCCGAAGGACGGCCGGAGGCCGTACCGGACGGCGCAAGCGATCGTGCCCAGCGTAAAAAATAGGAGCGGGATTTCCTGTATGTAATAGCGGCTGTAGAAGACGAGGGACGGGGAAACGGCCGCGAACAGCAGGCCGCCGAGAACGGCCGTCCGTCCGATGACCGGAACCAGGAGGAGCATCCAGAGCAGAAGCGCGGTTCCGAAAAACGCGGGAACAACGCGGAGCGTGACCTCGGTCAGGTCCGCGAGTGTTCTCCGCCCGGACAGGAGCGCGGGAACGAGCGTGAAATAATTGAGCGTGGGCCCGTGGTATTCGGACGGGTCATAGACGTATCCGCGGCCCTCCAGCAGGCCGCCGAGCTTGACCGCGTGCACGGCCTCGTCCGTGTGCATGGGCCGCCTCTCCAGTCCGGAGAAGCGCAGGCCCGCGGCAAGCGTCAGGAGAAGGAAGCATCCGACTGGAAATTTGAGTCGATCCGGCACGGTCCGCCCGCGGACGGAGAGCCGGACCGGAGGCCCGGCCGGCGTCGCGTCCAGAAACCGGCACGCCTCACTTCAGGGGCTTGCCGTACACTTCCACTTCAATGTAGTGGTTCAGCTCATTGCTGTTGTTGCCGCTGCTGTGGAGCCGCACGTACCGGGCCTTCACGCCCTTCGCGTCGATCAGACGGCCCTCGGAAGTCTCGACGTAGTTCTTGTCCGTGCCCGCGCCCAGCTTCAGCGAATTGTTGACGTCGTTGTTGAACAGGGTATGGACGCCTTTCGTGAACGCCGCGTCCTCCGCGGTCTGGACGGCCACGTCGAAGTAGACGCGCGGCTGCTGGTGGAAGTGCCAGACGACCACGGCGTAGACCGTGCTCGCCGCGCCGAGGTCCACGGTGACGTGCTGGTGCAGGGGGCCCAGTTCCACATAGCTCCCGTCGGCGGCCTCCTTGTCCCCGTCGGTGATCTGGCTGATCTCGCCGATGATGGGCGCGTCGTCCGTGCTGGTCACGGGACGGTTGAGGGCCAGGTTCCGCGTGCCCGCGGGCGCGAGAAAGGCCGGCCGGGGTCCGCCGGCCGGCTTTTCCAGGTTCGGCACGCGCAGGTTCTGCGGCGTGCCCACGAACATGGGCTTGGGCAGTTTGATGTCCAGGGGCTTGAGCGCCTGGCC
>JAUCQC010000116.1 GCA_030372965.1 bacterium | reverse complement strand
AGATGTGTATAAGAGACAGGGACGACGGGGAATGGGTCTTTCTCGCAGGCACCGAGGCGGGCACCATCTGGTTTTATTACCCTGACAGAAAGTATCCCGTTGTGGTGGACGGGGAGAAGGATCGCTTCTATGAGACTCTGACGGGTCCGGGAGACGGCCATCTCGAACTGCGGTCCTATGCCTGGAACGATGTCGGCGCCCCGGCGGACGACAATGACATGTCTTCCCGACTCTGGGCGGCCTGGGACGAAAAGTGGTTCTACCTGTACGAAGAGGTGAGCGACGGCCTGCTGTCCGCGGACGGTCCGAACGTGTGGGAAAACGACTGTCTCGAGCTCAAATTCGACGCGGCGCCGACGGACACCCTCACGGATTCCGTCTGGGACCTCCGGCTGACGGCCCTGGACGGCGCGACTCCCGGGGTGACGCTCTGGGACAACCTCGATCACGCGACGGAAAACGCCTGGAAACAATGGCACCGCAAGACGATCGCCGGCGGGTACGCGCTGGAACTGGCCGTCCAGTGGCAGGCGATCACGGCCAACGGCGAGACGATCGTTCCCCAGACCGGCACCGAATTCGGCATGGGAATCAAGCAGCACGACAACGACGAAGGAACCGGAATCTCGGCCATGCTTCAGTGGTCCGCCGTGCTCCTGGACCGCGTGTGGAACACCCCGAAATACATGGGAACGGTCCGGCTGCTTCCGGACCACCAGGTCCAGTTCATCCCGACCAATAAAATGACCGGAGTCACGAATTCCGTTCCGTACGACGGATCCGATTACACACGTTCCGGCATCGCGGAGGCGGCGTTCCCGGCGGCGTTCGGCCTCATGCAGAATTATCCGAATCCTTTCAATCCATCCACAACCGTGCGATTTTCTCTGCCGAGGGACGGGAACGCGCGGGTGTCCGTTCTGGACGCCCGGGGCAGGGAGGTCGAGGTGCTGGCCGAGGGACTGCTCAGCGCGGGCGAACATTGCATCCGGTTCGACGGTGCGGGTCTGGCCGCGGGTATTTATATCCTGAATCTGCAAACCGAGTCCGGCACGGCGGCCCGCAAAATGGCGCTGGTGAAATGAGCGCCCCGGATCGTGCCCGGCGGCCCTGAGAACCGCGTCGTCCGGCCGATCCATCCATGGCCCTCCTCAAGTTCTGGCAGGTGCGACGCACGATGAAGCGCGTCGCACCTGTCGCGTAAAAACACCTTGATTCCCATGTAAAAATTCGTTTTATTGATAACAGGG
>JAUCQC010000115.1 GCA_030372965.1 bacterium | reverse complement strand
GTGAAGACCGGACGCTTCCCATCATGTATTCTTGCGTGTTCCACTCTCTATATATATGCCGGGATTCAGGCCTCCCATCTGCCGCTCCCGGTCCTGAGCAGGCCGGCGGGTTATTTTGACGCGGTTTTCGATCTCATGATCACAGCCTCTCCTGAAAACGCGGAAATCCGGTACACGACGGATGGAAGCGAACCGGGTCCGGATTCCGGAACCCCGGTCAACGGACCGATCCGCGTCGAAACGACGACCGTGCTGAGAGCCAGGGCTTTCCTGGGGGATTCGATCTCGAGCCGGCCGGCCACCGCGACTTTCCTGTTCATCGACGACGTGATCCGCCAGCCCGACCGGCCGGACGGTTACCCATCCGAATGGGGGCCCTTTACCGCCATTCCCGGCACTGCGCCCGCGGATTACGGCATGGACCCCGAGGTCACGCAGAGCGCTGAGTGGGGCCCGACCATGCGCGAATCCCTGCTCTCGCTTCCGGCCCTGTCCATTGTCACGGACCGGGGCAATCTTTTTTCGAAGGACCGGGATCCGGACACCGGCGGCATCTACGTCTACACCGGTCCGCCCGGAGACGGCGACACGCCCCAGCTCGGAGACGGGTGGATACGGCCCGCGTCCGTCGAGCTGATCCATCCGGACGGTGCCGCCGGGTTTCAGGCCGACTGCGGGCTCGCGCTCCACGGCGGGCACAGCCGCAGGCCCGAGAAGACGCCGAAGCATTCCTTCAGGCTCGTGTTCCGGAGCGAGTACGGCCCGGGCCGGCTGGAGCACACCCTCATCCCCGGCGTCCCCCCGGGCCTGAACACCGTCATTCTGCGAGCCACCTACGGAAACACCTGGCTTCACATGAACCACAGCGAGCGCAGGCGGTGCCAGCTCATCCGCGATCTCTGGGCCAAGGACACGCAGGCCGCCATGGGACATGTCTCGGGACGGGGCGCCTACGTTCATCTCTTCCTCAACGGTCTGTACTGGGGCGTGTACAATCCCACGGAGCGCATCGACCGGCGCTTCGCCGCGGAACGCCTCGGCGGCGACCCGGGCGACTGGGACGTGATCAAGGACTACGGCGAGGTGGTCGACGGGAACCGGCAGGCCTGGGACCGCATGATGGCGATGGCCCGCGCCGGGCTGGCTTCCGACGCGGCCTGCCTGGCCATTCAGGGGCTGGGCCCGGACGGCAGCCCCGACCCGAACCTCGAACCTTACGTGGACGCCGTGAACCTGATCGACTACATGATCCTCAACTTCTACGGCGCGAACTGGGACTGGGACCACCACAACTGGGTCGCGGCGAGAAACCGGATAAGCCCGGGGCCGGGGTTCCGCTTCTTCTCCTGGGACGCGGAGCACGTCATCGAGGAAATCGGCGCGGACAACCTGAACGAGAACAATTCCGGAAGCCCGAGCTTCGTGTTTCAGCAAATGATGAAGAACAGGCGGTTCCGTCTCCAGTTCGCGGACCGCGTGCAGAGGCACTGCTTCAACGGCGGCGTACTGACCCCGGAATCGGCCCTGGCCCGGTGGAACGCCCGGTCCTCCGAAGTCGAAAAGGCCATTGTCTCGGAATCCGCGCGCTGGGGCGACTACCGCCGCGACGTGCACCCGTACACGTCCGCCGGGCCGTTCATGCTCTACCTTCCCTCCCACTGGCTGGAGGAGCGGTCCTTCGTCGTGAACGAGCACTTTCCGCAGAGAACCTCCGTGTTCCTCTCACAGCTGAAGTCCGCGGGCTTCTTCCCCCGCACGGATGCGCCCGTGTTCCACGTCAACGGCGCGAGACCCTCGTCCGCGGATGTTTCCGCCGGGGACGTGCTGACCCTGACCGCCCGCGCCGGATCGATCCGCTACACGCTCGACGGAACCGACCCGGCGGACGGAACGCCGGGCACGGCCGTGTACTCCGGGCCCATCGTTCTGACCGGGAGCACCCACGTCCGCGCCCGCGCGCTGAACGGGAGCGAATGGAGCGCGCTGGCCGAGGCCGTGTTCCGCGTTCCGGCGGACATGGCCCAACTCGCGGTCACGGAAATCCACTATCACCCCCGGGGGGACGGGCAGATTGACCCGGACCGGTTCGAATTCATCGAGCTGAAGAACACGGGACCCTCCACGCTTGACCTTGCGGGCGCGTCCCTTTGCAGGGGCGTGACCTTCACCTTCCCTTCCCTGTCGCCGGTCGCTCCCGGCGGATTCGTCGTGCTCGCGGCCGACCCGGCCGCGTTCGCGGCCCGTTACGGGTTCGCGCCTTTTGGAAAGTACGAGG
>JAUCQC010000114.1 GCA_030372965.1 bacterium | reverse complement strand
GAGCGGCACCGGCGCGGCTCCCTTCCGCGGCGGCCGGCGCTACAGCCGGATCTCCCCCATGCCCTTCACCAGTTCGTCTATCCGCTTCAGCTGAACGAGCAGTTCCTCGAGACGGTCGAGCGGCCACATGCTGGCGGCGTCGCAGAGCGCCTCCCTGCAGTTCGGATGGGTCTCGATGAACACCGCGTCGACCCCGGACGCGACGGCCGCCCGGGAGAGCCCCGGCACGAACTGCGGCGCCCCGCCCTTGGGATCCGCGCTGGACACGCCGTAGATGCGGATCGCGTGGGTGGGATCGATCACCACCGGGTAGCCGAGGCCCCGCATGATCTGGAGCGACCGCATGTCCACCACGAGATTGTGGTAGCCGAAGCAGGCGCCCCGCTCGGTCAGCAGGATGTTCCGGTTCCCTTCACCCTCGATTTTGCCGATGATGTGCTTCATGTCGCCCGGATCGAGGAACTGCCCCTTCTTGACGTTGATGGCGCGGCCCGTCCGGGCCGCGGCCAGGACCATCTCGGTCTGCATGCAGAGGTAGGCCGGAATCTGGATGACGTCGAGCGTCTCGGCCGCGGCCTCCATGTCGTGCCGGTCGTGCACGTCGGAGAGCACGGGAACGCCGAACCGTTCCTTGACCTTGCGGAGGATGGCGAGCCCCTTCTCCAGCCCCGGGCCCTGCCAGCTCTTCGCCGACGACCGGTTGTCCTTGGTGTAGCTTGACTTGAAAATCAGCGGCATGGACAGCCGGTCCGCGACGGCCTTCACGGCCTCCGCGGTCCGCAGGACCAGGTCCTCGCTCTCGATGACGCAGGGGCCGGCGATGAGCGCGAGCGGACGCCCGGCGCCGACCGTGACGTCCCCGATGCGGACGGTGTTCATCTGGCTTTTCTCCCGGACGGCGCGCCGGTCTCCAGGGCCGCCTTCACGAAGGACGCGAAGAGCGGATGGGGTTTCAGCGCCCGCGACTTGAATTCAGGGTGGAACTGGCCGGCCAGGAACCAGCGATGGCCGGGAAGTTCGATGATTTCCACGAGCGTGTGGTCGGGCGAGACGCCGCTCATGACCATGCCCTCGTTCTCCAGGGCCGTGCGGTACTCGTTGTTGATCTCGAACCGGTGCCGGTGCCGCTCGGAGATGCGGTCCTTGCCGTATATCGCCTGCGCGCGCGTCCCGCGCCGCAGACAGCAGGGATAGGCGCCGAGCCGCATGGTGCCGCCCTTCTCGAGGTCCCGGGTCTGGCCGGGCATGTAGTCGATGACGGCGTGCTTCGCGCCCTCGTCGAATTCGCGGCTGGTGGCGGTCCGGATGCCGCAGACGTTCCGGGCGTACTCAATGACCGCGACCTGCATGCCGAGGCAGATGCCGAAAAACGGCAGGTCGTTCTCCCGCGCGTACTGAACGGCCTGCACCTTGCCGTCGATTCCCCGCTCGCCGAATCCCCCCGGGATGAGCAGGCCGCCGACGCCGGCGAGCAGCGCGGCGGCGCCCTTTTTCTCGATCTCCTCCGAGCTCACCCAGACCAGCTCGACGCGGGCGTCGTTCGCGACGCCCGCGTGGGTGAAGGCCTCGATGATGCTCTTGTAGGCGTCTCGCAGTTCGACATACTTGCCCGCGACCGCGATCCGCGCCGATTTCCGGGGATGCCGGATGGTGTCGACCATGGTCTTCCAACGGCCGAGGGAGGGCGTCGCGGCCCGCAGTTTCAGCCGGCGGATCACCTGGCCGGCGAGGCCCTCGCGCTCCAGATTGAGCGGCACCTCATAGATCGTGTCCGCGTCCCGCGCCTCGATGACGGCCTCGACCGGCAGATTCGCGTACAGCCCGATCTTTTCGCGGGCCTCCCGGGGAAGCGGCGTCTCCGTCCGGCAGATGAGCAGGTCGGGCTGGATGCCGATCTCCCTCAGCTTCTGCACACTGTGCTGGGTCGGCTTGGTCTTGATTTCCTGGCTGGCCTGGATGAAGGGAACGAGCGTGAGGTGGATGTTGAGGCACCGGCCGGCACCCTCCTCCAGCCGGAACTGGCGGATCGCCTCCAGGAAAGGCAGGCCCTCGATGTCGCCCACCGTGCCGCCCAGCTCGACGAGCACGACGGACGCATCCTTCGCGGATTTCGCCACCAGCCGGATGCGTTTCTTGATTTCGTCTGTCAGGTGGGGGATCACCTGGACCGTCTTGCCGAGGTACCCGCCCTGGCGTTCCCGCTCGATCACGGCGCCGTACACGCTGCCCGTGGTGAAATTGTTCTCGCGCCGCATGTCGACGTCGAGAAAACGCTCGTAATGGCCCAGGTCCAGATCCGTCTCCGCCCCGTCCTCGGTCACGAACACCTCGCCGTGCTGGTAGGGGCTCATGGTCCCGGGATCCACGTTGAGATAGGGGTCGATCTTGAGGGAGGTGACCCGGATGCCGCGGGCCTTCAGCAGGATTCCCAGCGAGGCGGACGCGATGCCCTTGCCCAGGGACGACACCACCCCGCCGGTGATGAACACGTAGTGGATTGAGGGTTTCTCCACAGGGACCTCGATTCGGAAGCGTGATTGCTGTTTCGTCCGGTTCCTTCGGCCCCGCGGCCGCCGTCCGGACGCGTTCAGGCTGAAACCCCGGCGTCCGCGGCCCCCCCCCTCACAGAGGAGCCGGCGAGCAGGGCGCGGACCGCGTCCGCGTCCTCCGGGGTGTCCACACAAACCGGTTCAAAACGGGTTTCCGCGGTCCGGATGCGGCCGCCCTTTTCCAGGACGCGGAGCTGTTCGAGCTGTTCCGCGATTTCCAGCGGCGTCGGACGCCAGCCGGCGAAACGCATCAGGAACTGTTTCCGGTATCCGTAAATGCCGATGTGTTTCCAGTACACGTGGCCGCGGAGCGCCCGGTCCGGCGCGGATTCGCCGCGCACGGCGGGCACCGGCAGACGGGAGAAGTACAGGGCGTATCCATTCTCGTCCAGCACGACCTTGGCCGTGTTCGGGCTGGTCAATTCGGACACGGATGAAATCCGCTTGACCAGAGTCGTGACGTCCGCCTCCGGATCCTCCTCCAGCAGGCGGACCACCGTGTCGATTTCGCCGGGTTCGATGAGCGGCTCGTCGCCCTGGATGTTCACGAACAGGTCCGCGTCCACGCCGGACGCGACAAAAGCCATCCGGTCCGTGCCGGAGGGGCAGTCGGCGGGCGTCATCACCGCCTCCCCGCAGAATCCCATGACCGCGTCGTAGATGCGGCGGTCGTCTGTGGCAACCAGGACGCGGGACAGCCGGGACGCGCGGGATGCGCGCTCGAACACCCGCTGAATCATGGTTTTACCGGCGAGATCGATGAGCGGCTTCCCCGGAAACCGGGACGAGGCATAGCGGGCGGGGATGACGCCGACCGCTTCCGCCCGGGCGCTCATTCGTCCGAACCCGGCCTGACCAGCACTTTGGGCACCCGGAAAAAACCGCCGCTGCGGGCGGGCGCGTTCCGCAATGCCTCCTCGACGGGAAGGGATCCGGACGGGACATCCTCTCTCAGGCGCGACTCTTCCTCGGCCATGAAGGGTGTCGGCTCCACGCCCTCGGTATCCAGGTTTTTCAGCTGATCCACGTAATCCAGCATCTCATCCATCTGCACGCGGTACATGGCCTTCTCCTCATCCGTGAGTTCCAGCCTGGCCAGCCGTGCGATTTTTTCCACGTCTTCGAGAGTCACGCGCATACACGTAAGTCCTTGAAAAACCCGAATGCAATATAAGGGTTTGCCCGGATTTTGTCAAGAAGAAAGGATGGAAGTTGGCACGCTATTTGTATAAGGAGGCTGACTTTAACGTGGCCAGAAAAGGACCCGGTGCATCAATCCGGGGGACGACCTTTGGATAAGGATATCGCGCCCTCCGCCATCTTGTCACACGCTTGATATCCCGCGCCTCTCCGTGATGCGGCTATTTTAACCCGAAACGGTCCAGCGCCTGATTCATGGCTGTTTTCACGAAATCCCGGGTCTCCGCGTCCGGATGGCAGACGAGTCCGTTCCACCAGACCACATCCAGATCCATGGTCCTTGGCGCGAAACGGTCCCCGGTCCGCCTCCTGCCGAGTTCAGTCTCGATCGCGCGGAGTTTCTCCTCCAGCGCAGCCTTCTCCATCCCGGTCTCCGCCAGCACCGCGCCGTTTCTGAAATCGGGTTGGTCCGCGTTCCCGACCGGACGCGTGGTCACAAAATCGGAAACAGCCAGAAGTCTCAGGAATTTGGCCATCTCCCCCATCGCCCGCCGGATGTTCGGTTCCGGATCGATGTTGGAACCGATCGAGATCACGGCGCGGTTGGGCTTTTTCTCCGGATCATGATTCACGGGTTTTCCGATGGGCATGGCCGGTCCGATCGGTCGTTGAGTAAAAGGTTCAAAGGGTGTTTTGGAATTCAGGCTTCAGCCTTTCATCCAGAACAAATGAAACCCAGAAGGGTGAATTCCGGCATTCTCTAAACTCCCTTGAATGGGCGGAGACCTTCGACCTGTTGCCGCCGGGCTTTTCTTCGGGCCGTCCGCGTCCCGGAGACGGTCACGGAAACGGATTCCGCGTGCCGCAGGGCGCCGGGCTTGTCCGCCTCGACGGTCGCGGACAGCACGCGTTTGTCCCGCAGCAGAAGATCGAGAACACCCGAAGCCAGCGATTCGAGCAGGAAGAACCGGGACGCTTCCGCGAACCGGAGAACGGATTTTGTCGCGGCCCGGTAATCCACGGCCGCTTCGATGTCATCCCCGGCCACCGCCTTCCGGCCGTCCACGTCCATTTCGATGTTCAGGACGACTTTCTGCCTGCGTTTGCGCTCGCGGGGAAGGACGCCGATGATCGTCTTCAATTTCAGGTTCTTGATGCGGATCTTCACGATGTCTCTCCATGACGATCGATTGGATGTTCCGAGTTCCGAGTTCCGCGTTCCGGGTTAACAAAAAGATGGACGCAAATAACGTTTCTTTTTTCAACTCGAAACCCGGAACTCGAAACTCAGAACTTTAAAGAAGATGCATCCCCCCGTCCGCAAAGATCACCTGCCCCGTGACGTAGGGATTGTCCTCGAGAAAGAGGACGGCGGACACGACGTCCGAAACCGCGCCTTTGCGGCCCAGCGGCAGGCCGGCCGAGAGCCGGACCAGGTCCCTTGTTTTGAATTCCATGGAAGGGAGAATCAGGCCGGGCGCCACCGCGTTCACGCGAACGGCCGGCCCCAGCGCGGCCGCGGACATGGCCGTGAAATCCAGAAGGGCCTTTTTGGACATCGTGTAGGCGAAATGGCTCGTGAAATTCGCCGCGGCCTTGGCGTCGCAGAGATTCACGACATGGCCGCTCCGGAACGCGGCCGCGAACGAACGGGTCAGAAAAACCGGCGCGTCCAGGTTGACGGCCATGATGCGCCGCCAGTCGGAAGGGGACAGATCGCGGAGCGTCCCGCGCTCGAACACCGACGCGTTGTTGACCAGCAGGCGGCAGTGCGGAAAGCGCCCGGCCACGGCCGGAATCAGCTCCGACACCGCGGCCGGATCGGACAGGTCGCAGCAGAAAACCCCGCATTCCCGGCCCGCCCGTTTCACGGCCCCGGCCAGGCGGACGGCCTGCCTCTCCGAATTCCGGCAATGCAGGGCGATGTCGTAACCGCGTTCCACCAGGGCCAGGACCAGCGCCTTCCCGATCCTCGCGGCGCCGCCTGTGATCAAAGCCGCTTTCTTCATCTCACCTCCGGTTTTTCGGATGCGGCAGGTTCCGGAGCGCCGGACACGCCGGGCGGGACCGGGCCGGACCCGGTTCGGACGGTTGATTCCTCGCCGGCCGCATCCGGACCGCCTGTCCAGACACGGAGCCGCTCCAGGAGCCTGCCCTTGGACACGCCGCTCCGGACAAAGTCCCACGGCAAAGGCGCCCCGGGATCGCGGTCCGCGTGAAGGCTGCGTTCCGGGTCGATGCCATTGCGTTCAAGCGCCTTTTTCCAGGACAGGCCGAGCACGACCCTGTCGTGCGCCGCCATGCCGGCCTCGGGTCCGCCCGTCGCCAGGATGCCCTGCAGCAGCTCTTCCCTGCCGCTTTTTTCTGAGAACACGACGTTGCGCAGGCCCCGGAGTCCGGACGCGATCAGGCCGCGCCTCCGTTCGAGCGTGCGGCCGTCCGCCATCGCGGACCACTGGAATTCGGTGAACGGCTTGGGCACGAACGCGTTGACGCTCAGCCGCAGCCTGCGGCGAGGGGACGTGAGAAACAGGGAGGCGGCCCGCCGGACGAGTTCGGAAACGGCTGAAACGTCCGTGTCCGTCTCGCCCGGCAGGCCGATCAGGAAGTAGAGTTTGAGGGTTTCCACCGGCGATTCCGCCAGGCTGCGGATCGCCTCGGTCAGTACGGCATCCGGAAGGGGCTTGCCGATGCGGCCGCGGAGGGCTTCCGTGCCGGCTTCGGGCGCCATGGTGAACGAACGGACCCGGCTCTTTTCCAGTACCGCCACAAGTTGAGGAGTGATCCGGTCCACACGAACAGAAGAAAAAGAGACTTCATGGCCTTCCTCCACCAGGGATTCGGCGAGCGGCTCGAGACCGGCGTAATCGGACAGGCTCGCCCCTTCCAGGCCGACGCGCCGGACGCCGGGATTCCGGCGCCGGACCGTGTCCAGCACGGACTCCGGCGAGTGCCGCCGGAGGGGCTGATACAGCTTGCCGCCCGCGCAGAAGAGACAGCCGCGGCCGCAGCCGCGCGTGAGTTCGACGACGAAGAGATCCCCGAAATGACTCAGCGGCGTGCACACGGGCGTGTAGGTGGGGTACTGTTCCAGAGGATGCGCGACCTGCCGCTCCACGAAGCGGTCCATGCGGGGACGGAATATCCCCGGTATGCCGCCCAGCGCGTCGAGACGGCCGCGTTTCCAGTTCGGTCCGGGACGGACCGAGAGGAGGGCTTCCGAAACGGCCGGAATGACTCCCTCCCCCTCTCCTGCCAGAATGGCGTCCGCGAACGGCAGGAGAGGGGAAGGATTGAGTCCCCCAAGGACACCCCCTACGAGAAGCAGCGGATGTGCATCCGATCGCTCCGAAGCGAGCGGCGGAATGCCCGCGTCGGAGAGCAGACGGACCAGCCGGAGCAGGTCCGTTTCACAGGCCAGCGAAACGCCGATGACGGAAAACTTCCTCAGCGGATCGCCGGACTCCAGCGCCCGTATTTCCGAATCCAGCGGCGGTTGCGGTATGAAGACGCGTTCGCAGCGGATTCCGGGCTGTTCGTTGAAAAGGCGGTAGACGGTCTGAAATCCCAGGCTGGCCATGCCCACCGCGTACCGGTTGGGGTACACGAGAGCGATCCTCTCAGCGGGCCTGTCGTCGAGCGGGACGGCCCCCTTCTCGGCCGCCCGAAGCGACCGGGCGGTCCGGTCGAAGCCTGGGGATCCGGTCAACCCGCGCACGCCGCGGATTCCCTCACCGCATCTGTCTCCGGATGAAGGTGGGAATCGCCAGGTTGTCCTTCGAGGCGGTCAGAAAGTCGCCCGCCGACTCCTCGGCGCCCTCGAAGACCTCGCTCAGGATCTCCCGGTCCAGCCCGTCGAACACCGGACGGTCGTCCTCGGAATCGCTCCACGCGGGCGCGTCGAGGCTCCGGCTGTCGCGTTTTTCCGCCCGCTCCGGCTTCGTCCGGATCCGGTAGCCGTTCCGGTGAAAACCCGTGGCGATGACGGTGACCCGGACCGCGTCGCTCATCGACGGATCGACCACGGCGCCGAAAATAATGTTGGCCTCCGCCCCGGCCGCCTCGTGGATGATCGAAGTGGCCTCGTGAATGTCGGTGAGCGAGAGGTCCTTGCCCCCGGTGATGTTCACGAGCACGCCCGTCGCGCCGCTGATGGAAGCGTCGTCGATGATCTTGCTCGAAATGGCCTGCTCCGCGGCTTCCCGGGCGCGGTTGTCGCCCTCCGCCACGCCGGATCCCATGAGCGCGTCGCCCTTCTGGCTCATGACGGTGCGGACATCCGCGAAGTCCACGTTGACCAGGCCCGCCACCGTGATCACGTCGGCGATTCCCTTGGTGGCGTGCAGCAGCACCTCGTCGGCCATCTTGAAGGCGGCGTCGATGGGCGTTCGCTTGTCGACCAGCGTGACGAGCTTCTGGTTGTGGATGACGATGAGCGTGTCCACGTACTGCTTGAGCTCGTACAGACCCTGTTCGGCCTTCTCGATGCGCTTGGCGCCCTCGAACTCGAAGGGCCGGGTCACCACGGCCACGGTCAGGGCCCCCACGTCGCGGGCGATCTCGGCCACGACCGGCGCCGCGCCGGTGCCGGTTCCGCCGCCCATCCCGGCCGTGATGAAGACCATGTCGGAGTCCGCGAGCGCCCGCGCCACGAGATCCTTGTTCTCCTCGATGGCCTTGCGGCCCACCTCCGGTACGCCGCCCGAACCCAGCCCCCGAGTCAGGTTCTTGCCGATCTGGATCTTCGTCTGGGCCTTGTTCCGGTCCAGCACCTGAAGGTCCGTGTTCACGGCCACGAAATCCACGCCGGTCAGGTCCTCGTCGATCATGCGGTTGACTGCGTTTCCCCCTGCGCCCCCGACTCCGACGACCTTGATGCGGACGACCCGCTGGGAAGTCTCCACCAGGTCGAAGGTGAACTTCCTCTCCGGTTCGCTTCGGAAAGCGGGTTGAATGGATGGCATGCGGAACCTCCTTCGATTTAGAAATAATCGCTCATGAACCGTTTCAGCGACCGGCCGATGCCGCCCAGCCGGTCCTTCCGGGAGTGCCGGACCGCCCTGCCGGACGCGCCCGCGCCGGTCCGGCCCCAGAACAGCAGTCCCACGCCCGTCGAGAACACCGGGCTCGACGCCGATTCCACGAGCCCGGAAAAACCCTTGGGAACGCCCACGCTCACGGGCATGCCGAACACCTCCTCGGCCAGCTCGGCGCAGCCCTTGAGGAGGGAGCCGCCGCCCGTCAGCACCACGCCGGCGGCCAGGCGGCCGGCGAATTCCGAACGCTTGATTTCCTTGGCCACCAGGCCGAAGATTTCCTCCATGCGGGGCTGAATCACGCCGGTCAGGACATCCAGGCCCGCCTCGCGGGCGTTCCGGCTGCCGATGCCGGGCACGAGAATGCGCTCACTCTTCGGGGCCAGCGGCCGGTAGGCCCAGCCGTGCTTCCGCTTGATGTCCTCGGCCTGTTCGAGCGGCGTTTTCATGCCCAGGGCGATGTCGTTTGTCACGTTCTGGCCGCCGAGGGGGATCACCGCGGTGTGGCGGATCGCCTCGTCGAAGTAAAGCACGATGTCCGTGGTGCCGCCGCCGACGTCGAGCAGGGCGACGCCGAGCTGTCGCTCGTTCGCGTCGAGCACCGCCTCGCCCGAGGCCAGGGGCTCGAGCACCAGGTCCGTGACGGTGATGCCGGCCTTTTCCACGGCCTTGATGATGTTCTCCGAAATCGTGCTCGAGCCGGTGACGATGTGGACCTCCGCCTCGAGGCGGACGCCCGAAATGCCGATGGGATTCTTGATCCCGGCCTGGCTGTCCACCAGGAATTCCTGACGGAGCACGTGCAGCACCTGACGGTCCTTCGGGAGGTTGAACGCCGTGGCGGCCTCCAGCACCCGGTCGACGTCGCCCTGGCCGATTTCGTGGTCCGCGCCCGAGACGGCCACCACGCCCCGGCTGTTGACGCCCTGGATGTGGTCCCCGGAAATGCCGACGACGGCCTCGCGGATCTCGAATCCCGCGGTCAGCTGGGCCTCCTGGACCGCGCGCTGAATCGACTCCACGGTCTGGTCGAGATTGATCACCACGCCCTGCCGAAGGCCGACCGACGGGCTCGTGCCCACGCCGAGCACGGACACGCCGCCGTCCGGCTCCAGTTCCCCGATGATCAGGGCGATCTTGCTGGTTCCGATGTCGAGACCGGCGATGATCCGCCGGTCCTCGTTCGCGCGTGACGGGGTGGATCGCATCATGGTTCAGGCTCCGAAGCCCACGAACACCTGGCCCTCGAAACGAAGGTCGATGTACGAGGCATGGGTTAACGCGGGATGAGTTTCCAGTTCGTTCAGGATGGCCTCGAGGTACCGCACCTTCCATTCGTACCCGTTGCGGCCGATCCGCACCGGGATGCCCCCGTTCGAAGTGGTGAGGACGACGCCTTCCCGGGGATCGGGCCGGATTTCCGAGATCCGGCCGTACAGGCCGGGCCGGTCCTTGAGCATCGACTCAAGAAAGGCCAGGCCCTCGGACACCCGCGGATCCTCGACCGTTCCGCCCGGGGCGGTTTCCGGCATCTCGTCCACGGAGAGTATCGGGAGGGTGTAGCAGCGGCCCGGGGGCGCCGGCATCAGAACCCGGTTCCGGTCAAGCGTGTGGAAACGGCCCCCGGTTTTCAGCAGAACCACGGGCTTCCGCTCGGTGACGCGGACGCGGACCACGTCCGGGAATCCCCGGTACACGGTGACGCGCTCGATGAAGGGGTTGCGGAGAATGCGTTTTTCCGCGGCCGGCCGGTCGACGGCCCAGATGTTCCGGCCTTTCCGGATCTCCGCGCGGCGGAGCACGTCGTTCGCGGGAACAAGGTCATTGCCTTCCACCACGACCCTGCGGATGCGGAACGAGGAATCGGTCCGCAGCCAGCGCCGGTACGCCGGAAGGCCGGTGAACAGAAAGAACGCCGCGGTCACGGAGAGGAGGAATGCCAGGAACCACTTTTTCATGAACCGTCCTTCACGCCGCTTCCCCGAATCCCAGGAAGCGGATTTCCGGCTCGAGCGTCACGCCGAAGCGGGCGTGGACGCGGCCGCGTATTTCGTCGATGAGGGCCTTCACGTCCGAGGCGCTGGCCGACCCGACATTGACGATGAAATTGGCGTGCTTGCCCGACACCATCGCGTCCCCGATTCGCAGGCCCTTGAGCCCGGCGTCCTCAATGAGGCGACCGGCGAAATCCCCGGGCGGCCGCTTGAACACCGACCCGGCCGACGGCATGGACAACGGCTGTTTTTCGCGCCGCCGCGCGAGAACGGCCTCCTGCTCGGCCTTCATGCGCAGCGGGTCGCCGGGTTCGAATCGGAAGCGGGCGCCCGCCACGACGCTCGCCTCCGGCAGGGCGGTGCGCCGGTATTCCATGCGGAGGTCGTCGCGGGTGCGGACCGTGACGGTCCCGTCCGGTTCGACTGTTGTCACGTCGACCAGGCAGTCGCGGACCTCGCGGCCGAACGCGCCAGCGTTCAGCCGGACGCCTCCGCCAACGGACCCCGGTATGCCGGCGAGCGGCTCGAATCCGGACAGCCCACCGGCCGTGCAGGCGTTCAGCACGTCCCAGAGCAGGCCGCCGGCGCCGGCCGTGACATCCATCCCTCCGACGGACACGCCGGAAAAGGAATCGGACAGATCGAACACCACGCCCCGGAAGCCGGCGTCGGCGGCGAGCAGGTTGGTGCCCCGGCCGATGACAAACACCGGCACGCCGCCCCCCGAGCACGCCTTCAGACCGGCGGCCAGGTCCTCGATGTCCTTCGGGAAGAACCAGAAGTCCGCGGGCCCCCCGATCCGGAAGGAAGTGTGGCCGGACAGCGGTTCGTCCTCCAGCAGGCGGCCGCGCACGGCCCCGTTAAGCAGGCGGAACATGTCCTTTTTCGCGGTCATTTTCCCCCGCCGAGACCCGCGATCACCCTGTCCCCGGCCTTGTGGATGTCGCCCGCGCCCAGCGTGACGACCAGGTCTCCCGGCCGGACGATTCCCAGCACGGCTTCGGCCGCCGCGGCCGGGTCGCGAACCGTGACCACGCGCCTGTGGCCGAAAGCCTTGGCCGCGTCGGCCACCAGCGCCCCGCTCACGCCCGGGATGGGATCCTCGCGGGACCCGTACACGTCGGTGACGATCAGCACGTCGGCGTCGAAGAAAGACTGCCCGAACTCCTGGTGGAAATCCCGTGTCCGCGAATAGAGGTGGGGCTGGAAGACGGCGATGACGCGCCGGTTCCATCCCGTCCGTGCCGCGCGGAGCGTGGCCTTGATCTCCGTCGGGTGGTGGGCGTAATCGTCCACGACGATCACGTCCCCGGCCGCGGACTTGATCTCGAAACGCCGGTGCACGCCGGTGAACTCCTCCAGCCCGCGCCGGATCGCGTCGAAGGGAATCTCGAGCTCGAGCCCCGTCGCCACCGCGGCCAGCGCGTTCTTCACGTTGTGCAGGCCCGGCAGCTGGAGCGTGACGCGGCCCAGGCTTTCGTTCCGCCACACCGCGGTGAATTCGCTCCGCATTTCCCGGAAGGCGGGATCCGCGGCGCGGCAGTCCGCCTGCGGCGTCAGCCCGTAGGTGATGATGCGGCGCTCGATGCGGGGCAGAATCTCCTGAATCGCGGGTTCGTCCAGGCACAGCACCGCGGCCCCGTAGAACGGCACCTTGTTGACGAAGGAGACGAAAGTCCGCTTGATCTCGTCCAGGTCCTTGTAGCAGTCGAGATGTTCGCTCTCGATGTTCGTGACCACGGCCACCGTCGGGGTGAGGCTGAGGAACGACCGGTCGAATTCGTCGGCCTCGACCACCAGGGAATCCCCCTCCCCGAGGCGGGCGTTCGTCTTCAGGCTCCTGAGCCGGCCGCCCACGATGAGGGTCGGATCGAACCCGCCCTCCTGGAGCACCAGGCCGATCATCGACGTGGTGGTTGTCTTGCCGTGCGTGCCCCCGACGGCGATGCCCTGTTTCATGCGCATGAGCTCGCCGAGCATCTCGGCGCGGCGGATGACGGGAATCTTCAGGTCGTGCGCGGCGGTCACCTCGGGATTGTCCGGCCGGACCGCCGAGGAAATGACGACGACATCCGCGTCCCGGACCGCGTCGCCCGAATGACCCTCGCGGATGTCCGCGCCCAGGTTCCGGAGATGCTCCGTGATCGGCGACAGGGCGCGGTCGGACCCCGTGACCGTGAACCCCAGGTTGATCAGCACTTCGGCGATGCCGCTCATGCCGATGCCGCCGATGCCGGTGAAATGGACGCGCCGGGTCCGGCCGAGAATGGGCCTGCGCTCCCCTATTTTCGACATGACGCCCCCTCGATGATCTGACGGGCGATGGTCCGGGCCGCCTCCGGCCGGCCGAAGGCCAAGGCCTTCCTGCCGATGGACAGCCGCGTCTCGCGATCCGCGGCCAGATCCAGTATCTCCGCCTCGAGCCGGCCGGCGAACCCCTCCCCTTCCCTGACCATTCTCGCGGCGCCGGCCGCGGCCAGCACGGCCGCGTTGGCTTCCTGATGCCCGTCCGCGGCTCCAGGGAACGGCACGAAGACGGCCGGTTTCCCGAGCCTCGCGATTTCCGCCACGGCCCCCGCGCCGGACCGGCACACCACCAGGTCGGCAACGGCATAGGCGCTGCCCATGTCGGACAGGTACGGCAGAACCGCGGCCCGGCCGGCCAGCGCCTCCGCCGCCGGTTTCAGGGATTCATGCCACCGCGGACCCGTGGCCCAGAGAATCTGCCCGTTTGTCCGCCGGACCAGGGCCGGCGCGATCGCCGAGAGGGCCTCGTTCAGGCTCCGCGAGCCCTGACTGCCGCCGAACACCAGAATCGTGAACCGGTCCGGGGTGAGGCCGAAAAGCCGGTACGCGGCCTCGGTCCTCGGCTTCTCCGTTTCCGGACGCGTGGGATTGCCGCTGACGTGCAGGCGGCCGCGGTTCCGGAAGAATCGGGATGAGGATTCAAAGCTCAGGTGCACGGCGTCGGCCCGCCGTCCGAGCAGGCGCGTGACCAGCCCCGGCTTTTCGTTCTGTTCCTGAACCGCCGTGTAGCAGCCCAGCATCGAGGCCGCCGTGATGACCGGCCAGCTCACGTATCCCCCGGTGCCGACGGCCGCGTCCGGCCTGAACCGGGCGCACAGGAAGAGCGCCTGCCCGAGCGAGACGGCCATTTTCAGGGGGAACGCCAGGTTCGCGGCGACGCGGCCCCGCTTCAGCCCGCCGATCCAGACGGTCCGGAACGGAATGCCCAGGCCGGGAACGACCGAGGCTTCGAGTCCCCGGCGCGTGCCGATGAAGAGCAGTTCGCAGGGTGCCTGTTTCCGGATTTCCTCGGCGATCGCGAGCGCGGGGTACAGATGCCCCCCCGTCCCGCCGCCGGTCAGAATCACGCGCACGCGGCGCTCCTCAACGCATTTCGGGCCATCGGATCCGGCCCCTGTCGGTGGTGAACTGATGGAACGACGGAACCGCCTGGCCGGAGATGTTCAGCAGAACGCCCATTCCGGCCATGTAGACGAACAGGGACGAACCGCCGTAGCTGACGAACGGAAACGGCAGGCCGGTCGTGGGGATCAGGTGCAGCACCACTCCGGCGTTGATCAGCGCGTTGATCATGAGAAGCGAGGTGATTCCGGCCGCGGCCAGAAAGCCGAACCGGTCCGGCGCGTGCAGGGCGATGCGCGTCCCCCGCCAGAGCAGGACGGCGACCACGCCGAACAGGACGCAGACTCCGACGAATCCGAACTCCTCGCCCAGCGTGGCGAGGATGAAGTCCGAGAAGGGCTCCGGCAGGTACAGGTCCTTCGCCCGGCCCTCGCCGTATCCGAGGCCGAGCCAGCCGCCGTTCGCCAGGGCGATGAGCGAATGCTTGACCTGGTACGGCAGGGGCTCGAGCCCGGCCTTCGACCGCGCGAAATCGACGATGCGCTCCCGCTGGTATCCGTTCACCGCCATTCCGACGCACACGAACGGCGAAACGACGAGCGCCATCTTGGCGAGCCGGTCTCCGGGCGTGCCGGCCAGGTAGAAGAGAACGATGCCGGCCGCGAACAGGACGGACGCGGTGCCCAGGTCGGGCTCGACCAGCACCAGCGCCGTCACGCCGAGCAGAATGCCGTAATGCACCATCAGCCTGCGGTCCATCAGGTCCCGGGTCGGGGGCGTCCGGGCCAGAACCGAGGACAGAAAGAGCACCATCACCAGTTTCATGTATTCCGCCGGGTGGAACCGGCCCATGGGCATCGGAAACGCCCGGCTGGAACCCCTGAACCGCGGCGTGAAGAGCACCGCCACCAGCAGAACCGCGAACACCGCCAGAAGGATCGGGGACCAGGACCGGAACCGGTGATAGTCGATCCGCGAAACCGCGACCATGATCACCAGGCCGAGGCTCACCCGCATGAGGTGCCGCATGAGAATCGCGCTGTAATTGTCCTGGTTCCGGTCCGCGCTCCAGAACGCGCTCGCGCTGTAGATCATGAGGCACCCGATCGTCAGCAGGGCGAGCACCGCCAGCATGAGGATTTTATCCATCGGATGACGGCCGGTCATGGCGCTGTCTCCTCCCGGACCAGGGCCTTGAACTGGTCGCCCCGGTCCTCGAAATTGCGGAACATGTCGAAGCTCGCGCAGGCGGGCGACATCAGGACGGCATCGCCGGCATGCGCGCGCTGGGTTGCGGCGCGCACCGCGTCTTCCATCGTCGATGCATCGAGCAACGGAACGCCCGTGCCTTCCAGCACGGCGCGGATCAGCGGTGCGTCGCGGCCGATCAGCACGGCGGCGCGCGCGAACCGCGACACCGGGTCGGCGAGCGGCGAGAAGTCCTGGCCCTTGCCGTCGCCGCCGAGGATCACGACC
>JAUCQC010000113.1 GCA_030372965.1 bacterium | reverse complement strand
CCGACATGTGTTTCGCCCCGCACCTGTTGCAGACCGCGAAAGGCGCCTCTCTCCGGAGGGCCCTGAAACGCGCCGCTCTTTCGCCGTTCCAGAGATCCCGGAGGGTCGAATCCAGAACGTTCCCGATTTCGTAATCCGGAAAATCCACGCAGAAATTCGCTTCACCCCCGGGCTGAACGTCCAGCAGTCTTTCGGAATTCGCGCAATGCGGGGGACCGACCGGGGTCACCGCGTCCGAAAACCAGATCCGGTACTGTTCCTCCGAAAGGGGCATGTAGGGATAGTCGCGTATGCCGTTCAGGTTCGCTTGGTACAGGCGAAGCTGTTCCTTGAACAAGCCGAAGTCCACGCCGGACGTCTCGCGCCTGAAGCCCGGCCATGAAAATGGGGTGATGCCCAGTTTCTCGGCCATCTCTCTCTCGTAAGCGGCGCCCACGGCCGGGGGGACGAAATAATACGGTACCATCACCAGAGTCCCGATGCCCAGGCGGCGGGCGATGTCAGGCATCGATCCGAGCACGGCCACGGACCACGGGCTCACGGTGAAACAGATCGAACGGCTGATCCGGATCCCCGCTTTCCGCTCCAAATCGTCAAGCCGGTGGAGCCCCTCCTCGATGCGGCGGAAACAGCCCGGGACGCCGCGGACGCTCTCGTGCGTGTCCGGCGGTCCGTCCACGGATACCGTGATGTGGACGCGGCCGATGCGGACCAGGTCTTCCGCGAATTCCGCAAGCCGGGTGCCGTTCGTGTCGATGGACGTGAACAGGCCCTTTCCCCGGATATGCTCCAATAGATCCATCAGGCCCGGGAGCAGAAAAGGCTCTCCGCCCCGGATCAGGACGGACCCCAGTCCCGCGGACGCGGCTTCGTCCACCAGGCGCTTCCAGTCGTTCAGGGCCATGACCCGGGAGGCTTTCTTGCCGGCCCCGCTGTCCCGGTTTCGCGCGTAACCCGTCTCGCTCCACTGGCCGCACATGCGGCATCTCAGATTGCACGCGTTGGTCACGGTGAGGGAGAGCATTCGGGGGAAAGGGGTGAGGGGAGCGCCGGACAGGGGCATGGTCATTCTCGATTCAGGTCAGCGGTTCACTCGGAGTGGAAGAGACGGCGTGCCTTCATCAGTCCGGC
>JAUCQC010000112.1 GCA_030372965.1 bacterium | reverse complement strand
CCGACATGTGTTTCGCCCCGCACCTGTTGCAGACCGCGAAAGGCGCCTCTCTCCGGAGGGCCCTGAAACGCGCCGCTCTTTCGCCGTTCCAGAGATCCCGGAGGGTCGAATCCAGAACGTTCCCGATCACGTAATCCGGAAAATCCACGCAGAAATTCGCTTCACCGCCGGGCTGAATGTCCAGCAGTCTTTCGGAATTCGCGCAATCCGGTGGTCCAACCGGGGTCACGGCGTCCGAAAACCAGATCCGGTACTGTTCCTCCGAGAGGGGCAGGTAGGGATAGTCGCGTATGCCGTCCAGGTTCGCGCGGTACAGGCGAAGCTGTTCCATGAACAAACCGAAGTCGACGCCGGATGTCTCGTGCCTGAAGCCCAGCCATGAGTATGCGGCGACCCCCAGTTTCTCGGCCATCTCACTTTCGTAAGCGGCGCCCACGGCCGGGGGGATGAAATAGTAAGGAACCATCACCAGGGTTCCGATGCCCAGCCTGCGTGCCGTTTCGGGCATGGATCCCAGGCCTGCCACGGACCACGGGCTCACGGTGAAACAGATCGAACGGCTGATCCGGATCCCCGCTTTCCGCTCCAGATCGTCAAGCCTGAGGAGCCCCTCCTCGATGCGGCTGAAACAGCCCGGAACGCCGCGGACGCTCTCATGCGTGTCCGGCGGTCCGTCCACGGAAACCGTGATGTGAAGGCGGCCGATTCGGACCAGGTCTTCCGCGAATTCCGCGAGCCGGGTGCCGTTCGTGTCGATGGACGTGAAAAGGCCCTTTCCCCGGATATACTCCAACAGATCCATCAGGCCCGGGAGCAGAAAAGGCCCTCCGCCCCGGATCAGGACGGATCCCAGTCCGGCGGACGCGGCTTCGTCCACCAGGCGCTTCCAGTCGTTCAGGGCCATGACCCGGGAGGCCTTCTTGACGGCCCCGCTGTCCCGGTTTCGCGCGTAACCCGTCTCGCTCCACTGGCCGCACATGCGGCATCTCAGGTTGCACGCGTTCGTCACGGTGAGGGAGAGCATTCGGGGGAAAGGGGTGAGGGGAGCGCCGGACAGGGGCATGGTCATTCTCGATTCAGGTCAGCGGTTCACTCGGAGTGGAAGAGACGGCGTGCCTTCATCAGTCCGGC
>JAUCQC010000111.1 GCA_030372965.1 bacterium | reverse complement strand
AGCCCCTCATGCGCGTCCGCGACCGACCAGACCGCCCGATCGACGTGCGAAAAGCGCCTGAGCTGGTCCACGAGGTCCCGGACCATGCGGCTGCCGGTCTCGGTGTCCGCGATCAGGCTTTCGATCTCCGGGAGAAGGCCCCGGATGCGCCCCGCGTTCCGGCGCGGATCCGCGAGCAGGCGGCCGAGCCCGTCGGACAGGGCCCTGAGCTGCCGCACATTCGCGTAGATGAACCCCACGGGATTGTTCAGCTCATGGGAAATTCCGGCCACCAGCTTTCCAATGGACGCCATCTTTTCGGACTGGATGAGCCGGTCCTGCGCGTCGCGGACCTCGGCGACCAGGCGCCGCAGACGGCTGTTTCTGTCGGCGAGCGACCGGTTGGTCCGTTCCAGGTCGGCCATGACCTTCTCGCGCACCTTGGCCTCGGTCAGCCTGCGGACCATGGCGGTCGAGCGGCGTATCGCGGCGTTGTTTTCGAGGGCCGCGGCCATCTGATTCGCCACGGTCACGATCACCGGCATGTCGTCGGCCGAAACCCCGGATCCCAGGGCGAGGCCCCCGAACAGCCGGTTCTCGCCGCGCACGGCCACCAGCCAGTCCGCGGACGCGGCCTTGAAGAACGCGGACAGGCGCGGCCGGCCGCCCCGCCGGACGAAGGCGTCCCGGCCGAGCGCCTCGATCCAGGCGGTCCGGTTCCGGATCCGGTTCAGCGCCGCGGGCCGCAGGTCTACGCCCCGGCTGACAATTTTTTTCACGGCGACGCCCCGGCCGTCCAGCAGCATGAAGGAGCAGACTCCTGAACCCGAATGGGTCGAGAGGGTGTCGACCACGGTTTCGAACAGCTTCGCGTCGTCGTGGATGCGGAACAGGCTCCGGCTCAGCCGGACCAGGACGGAGCGGACCGTCTGACGCATGCGGCGGAGTTTCGCCGCGCGCTCCGAAATCAGGGCGGCCGCGGCCGAGAAGGCCAGGGCCGCGCAGACGGCCGCGAGCAGGGCCGATGTCGCGCCGATCCGGTTCCGGATCAGCGCGCCGGCCAGGGCGATCAGCGAGAACGCGGCGATGACGCCCCAGGTCCCGGCCGCGGCCCAGCCCCATCTGCGTCTTCCCGCGGCCAGGGTTCCGGCCGCGCAAGCGAGAAAACCGAGGAGGAAGCCGGCCCGTAAACGCGATTCCGGTTCCCCGGCGGCCCGGGACAGCCACCGGCCGGCGCGGATGAGGGACCGTTCCGTTTTGGGGTATTCATTCACGCCATAGACGCGGCCCGGCCTGAGCCCGGTTCGGGTCACGGTCCGGCCCGAGGGGAACACGACGCGGATGTCCACCGGGCCGTCGGACGGCAGGCCGAAATGCGCGGTCGGATCGGACGCGGAAAGATACCCGCCGCCGACGGACACATCCCGGACCGCCAGGAACAGGGAATCCGAAAAGGCCGTCGCCCCGCCCGCGGACGGATGCCGGAACAGTTCAATCCGCGTTCCGACCGCGTCGCGGTTCGACCGCACACCGTGCGCCCGCACCGCGAGCCACCGGCCGTTGATGGTCGGATTGGTGAACAGCCAGGCGAAGGTGTCCTTGTTCGCGACGCAGAGGTCCAAGTCGCCGTCCCCGTCCCAGTCCGCGGCCGCGGCGCCCGTGCTGTACCCGCGGGATCCTCCGGAAGGCAGGCGCTCCTCGACCGCGGAGCGGAAAGTGCCGTCCCCGTTGTTGAGAAAGCAGACGTCCGGCCCGATGCACGTCACCAGCAGGTCGAGCCAGCCGTCCTGGTCCAGGTCGGCGGCCGCGAGCCCGTAGGCGGGCCGGTCGAGGGTCAGGCCGGAACGGACCGTGACGTCCTCGAAGGTCCAGGCCGTGTCGCCGGGCAGGATTCTGTTCTTCAGCAGGCGGACGCCGCCGTCCCGGTCCGAGAACAGCAGGTCCGGTTTTCCGTCATTGTCCGTGTCCGTGAACAGGACGCCGTTCGTCCGCGAAGGTTTCCGGAATACGTCCGGGCCAGGGTCGACGCGGCTGAAGCGTCCCCTGCCGTCGTTCCGGTAGAGGTCCGCGGGCCTGAACCAGTTCGCCACCGCGAGATCGGAGTCGCCGTCGCGGTCCGCGTCGCAGAAAGCCGCGCCCTGGCTTCCGCCTCCGGACGCCAGGCCGCATTCCGGCCCGGCGTCGGCGAAAGAGCCGTTCCCCCGGTTCAGCATCAGCCGGTTCGATCCGTGCTCGTCCGTGAAGAACAGGTCGAGCCGGCCGTCATTGTCCGCGTCCGCGGCCGCGCAGGCGTAGGCGTCCATGCCCGGGGGGAGATGGAGGTCGCCGGTCCGGTCGCGGAACACGCCGCGGCCCTCGTTCCGGTACAGGCGCGTCGTGCCGGTCCACCCCGTGACCACGAGGTCCGGCCGGCCCGTGTTGTCCAGGTCCGCGGCCAGCGCGCCGAGCTCCAGGTTGCGTATGCCGCGCGGCGACAGGTTCCCGCCGAGTCTGGACTGGATGGTCGCGTCCGCGAACCCGGAATCCGGCCCCTGGTTCACGAGCAGGCGGTTCAGGGACCGGAAGCAGACGATGAACAGATCGGGCTTCCGGTCGCCCGTCAGGTCCCGGAACGCCACGCCGTAACCGTCCGTCACGTCCGGGATGAGCGCGTGCGGCCGCCCGGGAAGGAACAGGCCGGACACGCATGAATCGGCCGAAGCCGCGGACAGGCCGGAGGAATGCAGGAACAGGAGGGCGGCCTGGCCGGCGGTCGCGGCCGACCCGGCCCGGCCGCGGACGGATGCGCCGCGGCCTTTCGTTCCGGGAGCGCCGGACAGGGTCGGGGGGAGGGCTTGATTGAAGCTCCCCGCGGTCCCGCTGCGCGGGACCAAGCAATTATATGCTTTCTGGTTGAAGGCAAGCCGCGGGGAATCTTCTATCTGTAGAGAAGAAATCATTTATATTCGCTCGCTTACCCCGCCGCAAGCGGCGGGGAATGCGCTCGCTGACAGATTCAAGTCGAGGTTCTTTCCCGCTGGATGGCCGGCCAGGCGGGCCGGTTTATTTCTTCTTGCCGGCCGGGCAGGTGGAGATGCCGAAGGGCACGTACAGCGGGCAGAAACCGACCGCGGAGGTGACCGCGAACATCACGGCGACGGCCGCGAACACCCAGGCCAGGCCGCCGGTCGCGACCTTGGCCGCGATCAGGATCACGAGCAGGGCGGCGCCGATCAGACGCAGTATCTTGTCCGTGGGGCCCATGTTTTTCTTCATGACGCGCCTCCTTCCGAAAGGGGATGGGTGCCGGGGGGTTCTTCGCCGGGGCGGAACCCGGCCTTCATTCAATATCCGGATGGATTTCCGGAAAATCAAGGGGATTTTGCCGCTTGACCCGGTCGCCGGCCTTTCGTACCTTGTGGTCGGACCAACCGAGAGGATCGCATGAAACTGCTCCTGGTGTTCAATCCGCATGCCGGCCACGGCAGGGCGGGAAAGGTGATCGAGCCCGTGCGGAAGCGTTTTGCCGACCAGGGGCACGAAACCGACCTGAGGGTCACCGGACATCCGGGTCACGCGGCGGAAATCGTCCGCGAGGCTGATTTCACCCGGTATGACGGGCTGGCCGCGGCGGGAGGCGACGGCACCCTTTTCGAGACCGTCAACGGCTATTTCGGGAACCGGTCCGGCCGGCCAATCCCCATGGGCGTCATACCCGTGGGCACGGGAAACGCCTTCGCCCGCGACCTGGACCTGAAGACCATGGGCTGGGAGAAAGCCGTGGACGTGATCGCGGCGGGAAGGACAAAGCCGCTCGACGCCGGCCTGTACCGGTGCGGGGACGGCGAAACCCGGTGGCTCAACATCGTCGGGCTGGGATTCGTGGCGGACGTGGTGCAGACGGCCTCGAAGCTGAAGTGGATCGGCAACCTGTCGTACACGCTGGGCGTGTTCCACCGCATGGCGGCGCTGAAGACCTTCCGGATGACGCTGACCGCGGACGGGAAAACCCTGGAGCGGGAGAGCCTGTTCGTGGAAGTGTCGAACACCCGCTACACGTCCAATTTTTTCATGGCGCCGGCCGCGCGGCTCGACGACGGGCTTCTTGACGTCACCATCCTCGGTCCGATGACCCGCAGGCAATTGATCGCCGCTTTCCCGAAGATTTTCACGGGCGAGCATGTCCGCCTGCCGCAGGTGGAATCGTTCACCGCGTCGCGGATCCGGATCGAGACGGACGCGCCCAAGGTGCTCACGCCGGACGGGGAACTGACGGGATCCACGCCCGTCACCATCGAATGCCTTCCCGGGGCCGTCGAGGTGTTCGTCCCGTGAAGGCCCTTTCGTCGATCGCGGCTCTCCTGGTCTCTCTTTATGTCTGGATCGCGGGCCTCATCCTGGTCGGAATCATTTTATTCGTCGCCCTGCTCATCAGCCTGGTTGCCCCGCCCGCGGCGACGGACCGGTTTCTGAAAAAGGCCTGCCGGTTTCTCCTGGCCGCCCTGTTCATCCGGGTCGACGCGGAGGGGCTGGAGCACGTCGATCCGGGCCGGGCCTCTGTTTTCATGGCCAACCACGTCAGCGCTTTCGACGTGCCCCTGCTCGAGGGATACATCCCCGTTTCCTTCCGCGGGGTGGAGGCGGCGGAGCATTTCTCCTGGCCGCTGTACGGATGGGTGATTCGGCGGTTGGGCACCGTTCCCATCCGCAGGGGGAATGTGAGGGCTTCGGCGAGGAGCATGGAGGAGGCCGGCAGTCTGCTGGCGGGCGGCCGCTCGCTGGTGATTCTGCCGGAGGGAGGCCGCACGAAGGACGGACGCATGCTTCCCTTCAAGCGCATGCCTTTCGTCATGGCCAAACAGACCGGCGCGGACATCGTGCCCATCGGATTGTCCGGCCTGTTCAGCCTGAAGCCGAAGCATTCCCGGATCATCCGGCCGACACGGGTCAAGATACGGTTCGGGCCGCCCCTCCCGGCGGAAAAGATACGGAACCTGTCCGCTGAGGAATTGCGGGACGCGGTGCGTCAGGAGATCGAAAAGCTGGTGGAGCGGCCTTAGCGAGGAACGGACAGGGGTCGCCCATCGAATGCGTCTCCTTTACAACCCCGCTTCGGACATCCAGCTCCCGTGCAGGTTGCAGTTTTCCACGATCCGGACCGTGGATCCCTGGGCTTTCAGGTGGAAGCAGGCGACCGGATTCACGAAGGGCGTGAGGAACATCCGGGTGACGAACAGCTTGTCGACGTAGCAGTCGATCCAGTTGATCCGATGTGCCGGCTCCATGGGATGAAGCACTTTGCCGATGCGGACCGTCACATCGACGCACGGATTCTCCGGAACCAATCCGCACGTTTTGGTAACGGTGATCACCGGGCTGTGCTTGTCCGCGCCCTCGGCGTGTTTCGAGACATTCTCGGAGAAGTGCTTGTCGTTCTGAATGAATTTTTCCTGGGGGGCGAAGCAGACCGGGCATTTGTCCGGTGCTCCTGCGAACGCGACGTGGCCGCAGACAGCGCAAATAGACAGGTTCATGGCAAACCTCCCTTTCAAGGTTTTCAGAGCAACTCAGAACTCCCGCCCGGCGGTCCGATCCTGACGATCGGCCAGAAGGGCAGGCAGTTCCATTTCTGAATCCTCTATCCCCTCGTGATCCGGGCTTCTTCCCGGCTGCCTCCTTCCAATTTAAGTGATTTCAATGTTTTGAATCCGTCCGATCGAGGCCGGAACTGGACGTTCCAGGCCGCCATTCTGCAATCATCCTGTAATTAATTGACTATTCAGCCGATACCCCGTGATTTCGAATTTTTCAGGCGATTATTCCGCTATCCACTTATATGAGCAAAAAACGAACCATTCCCGTCCGGGCGGCCGACGGCTTGTCGAAGTACCCAGCCATCCCGCGCAACCGGGATTTTCATTCCTCGCGCGTCTCCGACATGTGTTTCGCCCCGCACCTGTTGCAGACCGCGAAAGGCGCCTCTCTCCGGAGGGCCCTGAAACGCGCCGCTCTTTCGCCGTTCCAGAGATCCCGGAGGGTCGAATCCAGAACGT
>JAUCQC010000110.1 GCA_030372965.1 bacterium | reverse complement strand
CGCTGACTCGTGGGCTCGGAGATGTGTATAAGAGACAGCGGCGGGCCTTCAATATGAAAAAATCTTGTTGCTTGGTCCCGCGCAGCGGGGGAATGCGCTCGCTGACAGATTCAATCCGCGTTCCATTATCCGGGTTCCGAGTTCCGGGTTTCGGGTTCCGGGTTGGATGCCGCAGAAATCCGACTCACACTGCCATAGCGTATTCCGCTCACAGCCCGCTGTCCAGCACCCGATAAAAATCCTTCGGCTGCAGTTCAGGGAATGCCGCCCCGGTCCGGACCAGATGCCTCCGGATGTCCAGGCACAGGTGGCATTTGGCGATGTATCCTTCCGGATCCTCCCGGAATCCGTGCCTGGAGGACGCGAACGCGGCCAGTCCTCCGACGCCTTCCGCAGTCAGCAGGCCCAGCACGGGACGGTCCGACAGGTCCGTTCCAGCGGAGAGGCCGGCGAGGTCCAGCCCGTTTCCCACGGAAAGCCCCGCGCACAGGCCGGTGATGACGTTTCCGTACAGGTCGACGTGCCCGTGATGGGGGCTGGTCAACTCGGCGGCGCAGTTCCCTTCCGAAAAATGCGAGGCCGGATGCCGCGCGTACAACGCGCCGAGCTCCAGCGGCGCGCGGCCGTTGGGCACGAGCCCGTAACGGTCCGAGATGTCGAGCGATGCCTGCTCCAGGCCGACGGACTCGATATAATCCTCGAAGGAAATGGGGTACCGCGGATCCGCCGCTGAAAGCTGGCCCAGAAAAAAATTGGTGAACACGGTCACGCCGGCCGGCCCGAACACGCGGGACGCGACGCGGATCAGCCGCTCCGGCCTCTCGAGGGGCACGAATTCCTGGTGGAAGGGCGAAACGCTGACGAGCAGGCCCGGCAGACCCGCGTCCTTGAGGCGCCGGAGCGTCTCCTCCGTGTCCGCGTCCTTCAGCGCCCAGAACGCGTTCGTCTCGACATACTCGAGCGGGAGACCCGCCGCGGACACGGCCCCGACCGCGCGGATCACCCGGTCCGGCCGGATGAAGGGCTCTCCCCCGCCGATGTGGACGGAATCGAGAAAACGGCTGTCGGACGCGATGGACGCGGTCAATCCGTCCAGGGTTTCATCCGAAATCCAGTCCGCGTGGGCCGGCGAACAGGCGTACAGGCAGTGTCTGCACTGATTGCTGCACTGGTAGGACAGAATGATGCCCAGCGAGGAGAACGGAGGCACCCGGAGCATGGCTGACGCGCCCACGGCTGTCACAGCCCCAGGAATCGGATGAGCAGTCCGGTCGCGAAGATCACGGCGCCCGCCACCGCGTGGCTGTATTTTTCAAGGGTCCGGAAGGGCAGGAGATTCCATCCGGCCGACGCCAGCGCGGTCATGGCCAGCATGGTCGAAACGGTCGCGGCCCCGAAGACCGCGGTGACGGCAGCCACTCCGGCCGCGCTGGATTTCGCGGCCGGGTACATGAGCAGGGGAATGAGCGGTTCGCAGGGGCCGAGGATGAAAATCGTGAACAGCACCCAGGGGGTCACGCGGCCGTCGTGCACGTGCGTGTGGGCTTCCACGTGGCCGTGGCTGTGCGTGTGCACATGGCCGTCCTCGTGGGCGTGCGCGTGGGCGTGGCGGCGGTCCCGGAACACCGGTTTCATGCCCCACACGAAGTACGCCAGGCCGAAGGCGATCAGGGCCCATGACGCGAATCCGCCGCGGACCGATTCGATCCATTCCAGCCTGCTGAGCGCGACCCCGAACACGATGCCGAGCAGTCCCAGGACCACGGAGCTCAGAACGTGGGCCACGCCGCACAGGCCGGCGACGGCCAGCGTCTTTCCGGTCGTCCACCGCCGGGCCTTGCCGATCATGACGAAAGGCACGTAATGATCCGGCCCGATCACCGTGTGAAAAAAACCGATGAACAGGGCCGCGGCCGTCAGCGCTCCGAGATCCCCCGTCACGGCAGCCCGGCCCCGTCTCCCGTCCGAAGGTTCTCGGGCAGCAGGACGACGCGTATCCGGTTCCGGTCGTCGCACGCGCGGTTCGCAGTCTGGCGCACGTCGTCCGGGGTCAGGCCGGATATCCACTCCTCCCTGCGGAGGATGGTCTCCGGGTCCTCTCCCTCAAAAACGCACGCGGAAAGGCGCTCCACCCAGTAGGCGTTCCGCTTCAGGTCGGTCTCAAGCTCGCGCCGCTGAAGTTCGCGCACGCGGGCCGTCAGTTCCGGATTCGGCCCCTTTTTCCTGAGATCGTCGATTTCCCGGAACACGATACGGCTCAGCTCCTCGGTCCGCCCGGCCGGGCATCCGAAGGTGATGTTCAGGGTATAGGAGGGAACCGGGAAGCGGACCGCGGATGCGGAGACGGACACGCCGTAGGCGCCTCCGAGCTTTCCGGCCAGTGCCTCCCGGAGACGGATGCGGAGGAAGCCGGCCATGGTTTCGAAGCGGTACCCGTTCAGGGCGCCGGGTTCCCAGGGTCCGGTGTAAACGACGGCCACGCGGCCCTTCGGTTCGCTTCCCTTCCGGACCACGCTTTCGACCGTCCCCTTCAGGGGCCGCATGCCGGGGTCGCGCCAGGTTTCTGACCGGCCGGCCGCGGGAAGACCGGCCAGCCACGTCTCGACGAGCGGCCTCAGGGAATCGGGCCGAAAGTCGCCCGCGAAAATGAACGTGAAGTCGCCCGCGTCCGAGAACCGGTCCCGGACCACGGCGAGCGAGCTGTCGAGGTTCATCCGCTCCAAAGTGGCCGGCGTCCAGGGGCGGGCCCGCGGATGACGGCCCGCGAGCAGCACCTGCAGAGTGTCCTCGAAGGCCGTTTCGGGCACGAGGGCCCGGCTGTCCAGCAGGCCGCGGAGCCTTTCCTTCACGGACGCGAACGCGGCCTCGTCACGGCGCGGATCCGTGAACGCCAGATGGATCAGCCGGAAAAGGGTGCCCGCGTCTCCGGAGGAACAGGCGCCGGACAGTCCCTCGGTGAGCAGGCCGATGGAGGGCGTCACTGAGGCTCCGGTTCCGGCAAGGCGCCTGGCCAGTTGGGCCTTGCTGAACGCGCCCGCGCCGCTTTCCTCCAGGTGGGCGGCAGCGGGCGCGCCCCCGACCGCGTTCCGGTCCGGGACCAGGGAATTGCCGCCCGGGCTGAAAGCGGAGAAACGGATCTCCCCGTCCCTGAAATCGGTCGGCTTCAGAATGACCGTCGCGCCGTTGGAGAGTTTCCACTCGACCGTTCCGAGCCGGCTGTTACGCTTCTCGGAGAGGACACGGCCGGGCGCCGGCGGGACCGGAACCAGGGGCGCGGCCGCCCCGCCGTCCGGGAGGGGTTCGATCGACGCATTCCGGATCCGGCCGAAAAGGCCGAGGAGATCCGCTTCGCGGGGCTTACGGCCGCCTTTCCCTTCCGGAACCTCGGCCAGAACGAAACAGTTGTCTTCAGGCATCCAGTCCGCGGTCAGGCGGTTGATCTCCCCGAGCGTGACCGATTCCAGCAACTCGCCGGTCTTGCGGCGCTCCCACTCGGCGGATGGGGCCGCCTCTCCCTCGAGCCAGGACCGGACGAGACGGGACGCCAGTTCCCCTGATCCGGCGCCGGTCCCGCCCTCCGCGGCCTTTTGAAGCCCGTCTTTCAGGCCGCTGACGGCTTTGCGGAACTCTTCGGGACGGAAACCGTGGCGCCGGACGCGTTCGATTTCGGTCAGCAGGGCCTCGAGCCCGGCCTCCACGCCGTCGTCCGGAACACCCGCGCCGATATAATACGCGCCCAGGGCGCGCACGAGCCTGCCCTTGCCCGCGACGCCGTAGCGGATGGGCGGGTCGTGGCGGGCCGCCAGATCGGCGAGCCTGCGGTTCATCATGGCCGCGTGCAGGTTTTCCAGAAGGGATTGTCTCATGTCGGACAGCGTGGCGGCTGTCCGGACCGGACAGGGATAGGTGACGCTGACCGAGGATCCTGCCGCCGCGGGATCGGACAGGACGCGGACGGCCGTTCCGGAGGGGCCCGCGATCCGGACCGGAACCGGCTGTCTCTCCGCCGCCCGGGCCGTCCATGACGCGAAACGCAGCCGTATCAGGGACTCGACCCGGCGGACGTCGAAATCGCCGACCGCCACGACCGCGGCCCGTTCGGGCCTGTACCAGTCGCAGACAAACCGCCTCAGCGCTTCTGGGCCGACAGACTCCAGAATTTCCTTCCGGCCCGATGGAAGCCGTTCCGCGTAACGGGATCCGGCCAGCAGAAAGGCGTATCGCCTGTCCCGGCCGGGGATTTCCCCTCCGCGGCCGGTCCCGAACGGCCGGAGCGCCTCGGGGCGCCCGAGTTCAATCGCGCCCGCATCGAAGGGGATTCCGTCGGCCCAGTCCCTCAGGAGCAGAACTGCCCGGTCGAGCAGGGCGGTCGAGTCGGACGGCACGGCCAGACGGTACACGGTCTCGTCGAAGGACGCGGAAGCGCTGACATCCGGGCCGAAAGGGCCGCCCGCGGTTTCCAGAAAACGATCGAGCGCCGGTTTCGGGAAATGCGCCGTTCCGGAAAACGCCAGTATGGTGACGAAACGCGCCAGGCCCCGCTGGTCGTCGTCCTCCTGGAGAGAGCCCGCGTTCACCGCCAGCCGGAACTCGGCCCGGCCCGCGGGCGCGCGATTCGCCCTGACGAAATAACGCATTCCGTTGGGAAGGATTCCCGAGGACACGGCGGGATCGGAAGGAACCGGCGCGGTCAGACCGGGGACATCGGCCCCACGTCCGGCCGCCGCGGCCAGGAGCAGGATCGCGGCCAGAAGCCGGCCTGCGGACGATTGGATGGACGGCATCGTTTTCCCCATCTCAGGCGATCGGTTTTTCGTAAATCGTGTAGGTTTTGGACAGGTGCCCGCCGACCAGGTCCCCCAGGCGCAGCACCATGACGTTGTCCTCCAGCATCCATCCCAGATCGCAGTACTGGTATCCCTTTTTCTGCGCGTACCGCTTCTGGACCCAGATCATGACGCCGTCGAGCCCCAGCCTGCGGAACTTCTTCTTCACGCCGAGATATCCCAGCCGGAACCCTTCCGTCCGCTTCGCGCCGAGTATCATCCGGAGCGCCCGGACGAGCTCCCATCGCCGGGCGAATCCCCGGGCCGGCTTCATGTGTTCCACGACGTTGGGCACGCCTCCGAAGAAGGCGGCCAGCTCGCCCTTGACGTAGAGAAAGAGGAACAGCTTCTTGTCCATGATGAGCTGCATGTCGTCGACGATCCGGTAAAACTCGTCCGGTTCGAACGGAACAAAGCCGAAATTGTCGCTCCAGGCGTCGTTGTACACCTCGAGCATCTCGGCTTTGCGCTCTTTCAGCGGCCGGGCGCCCCAGGGCTCGACGGTGATGCCGTACCGCTCGATGATCTTTTCGGACAGGCGGACGAGCTTGTCCTCCATGGGCCGCTGGACCGGCGCCTCCCACGAGACGACCTTCTTCACCGGCCGGAATCCCGCGTTCGAGAGCAGGCCGGCGTACCAGGGTTTTCCGTAATGGTAGTACATCACGGGACGCGATTCGAAGCCGGCGGTGAGGATGCCCGGCGTGGCTTCGTTGACCGGCAGGTTCTGGGGCCCGCGCATCGCGGTCATCCCCATGCCCCGGAGCCAGGCCGCGGCCGCGTCCGTCAGCGCCGCGCACACCTGGGGATCCTCGATGGCCTCGAACTGTCCGAAAAATCCGGTTTTATCGTTCCAGTGGCGGTTGTGGTTGCGGTTCACGAACGCGTTGCAGCGGCCGACGATTTGTCCCTCGCGCTCCGCCAGAAAGAACCGCATCTCCGCGTGCCGCAGGAAGAGGTTGGATTCCTCGAAGAACCCACGTATGCCCAGCAGCGGGAATCCCAGGTATTCGTAGTCCAGCAGGGGGACATACGACGGGTCGTCTCGGTAATGGTCCCAGTGAAAGTCGACGAAGCGGCGCAGCAGCGCCTTGTCCTCCCGGGTGCGGACTCCGAAATCGCGGATGCGGATGCCGGTCCCGGAACGGTCGGATGGCGTCATGTCGGTGCTCCCTGTGGGTGACCGCCCTCTTCTGGGCGTGAGTGTGATGAAGCCGGGGATTCGGCCCTGCCACCGGCCGGATTTCCCGAAGCCGTGCGGCAGTCGCCGACGCGGCGCAGCACGACCAGCGAAGCGTCGTCCTCCCAGTTCTCCCGGAGTCCGAAATCGAACACCGCGTCGTACACGGCCGAGACGATTTCCTTCGGGCTCCTGTCCCAGTGGTCCAGGACCACGGCCTTGAGGCGCTCGATGCCGAAGAGCTCGTCCCTGTCGTTCTTCCGCTCGATCAGCCCGTCGCTGTACAGCACGAGCAGCGCCTCGGGCTCAAGCTGCACGTAGGCCTGCTGAAGCGTCAGGTCCTCGAAAAAACCGAGCGCGATGCCCGTGGTTCCCAGGTCGGTCACGCGGCCGCCGCAGACGATGAAGGGCGGCGGATGACCGGCATTGGCGTACACCAGGTGGCCGTCCTCGGACAGTTCGCCGATGAAAATCGACACGAAGTTCGTCGAGTACATGGCGCCCTGAATGACGCGATTGAGTTTTTTCAGGGTGTGGATCAGCCGCATGTCCATGGAGACGCCCATGCGCAGGCCGATCACCACGTCGCGCACCAGCAGGGCCGCGGGAAGGCCGTGTCCGCTGGCGTCTCCGATGGCCAGCATGAACGTGCCGTCGCCGGGCTGGAGGTACTCGTAGAAGTCGCCGCCGACGATCACCGCGGCCTGCGAACGCTCCGCGATCTGATACCCCCGGACGCGGGGCGCGGCCCGCGGCAGGAGGCTCCGCTGAATCTGGGCGACGCGCTCCAGCTCGGTGTTGATCAGGTCGGTGTAGAGCCGGTGATTGAGCGCTGTCCTCACCGCGTTGAGGAACAGCGTGATCTCCTCGCGTATCCACCCGTCCTTCAGCTCGAAGGCGACGATCCACTGGCCGTCCGGGCTCGACACGGATATGGCGCAGGGTATGGCGTAGCGGTTTTTCGGCTTTTCCCCGATTTCACGGTACAGCGCGGGATTGTCGTAGATGAAACTGCCGTGTTTCAGCACTTCGCGCACCGCGTCCGATTCAGCCGGCACCCGATCCTTCACCGCGAACCCTTTGGCCGAACTGCTGGAATAAAGCCGCACGTAGGCGTCCCCCCTCAGCTCGAACAGGTGGCTCCTGGCGATGCCGAGCGCGTTTCCGAATTTCTGCTCCAGTCCCTCGAGAATGACCTCGAAATACCGGTCCCCGGATTCGGCCTTGCCGATCTGCGACAGAACCGAGTCGAGTTCGCGGTAAAAAAGTTTGGGCTCGATCATGAATTTTCCGGTTTCTTAGGTCAATGGAATATTTACACGGTAATTTGTGTGAATTTTGAATAAAAAGCAAAGCATTTCCTGAGGAGTGAAGAATTTTCTTGACTTTTAAGGTGAAAATTTGCATATAAATGGCGTCCATTCGGTTCTGACCGTCCGGCGCGCAGTCTGAAAAGCCGGGTTGTGGTCCGAAACCCTCTGCCCCATCGTTACCGGGAAAGGAGGTGAAGGGAAAAGGAAGGGGAAAACCGCCTGTTCACGGGCGGGAAAACGCACCATCAGTTCATAACCCCATTCAAGAAGGAGAAGACCATGCGTCATACAAGAACGATTCTTCTGGCCATTATCGCTCTCAGCCTCGTCGGTTCCAGCGCGTTCG
>JAUCQC010000109.1 GCA_030372965.1 bacterium | reverse complement strand
CCAGGTCCCCCCGCTCCGTGTACACCCGCACTTTGCACCGCGGCGGAAGGCCGTAGAACGCGATGCGGTCGTACTGCGACTCGTCCCCGAACTGGAAGGCCCGGGCGCGCAGGTCGTACGGGTTCGGCACCACGCGCACGCCCTCGAGGCTGGTCCCCGCCGGTCTGCGGAGGTTCGCGGGCACGTTCGTGAGAGTCCAGAACAGTCCGCTCAACAGCGGCTGGCCGGGCTGCACGTCGTTCTGCGTGCCGTCGTCCTTCGACTGCACGGCGTAAAAATAGTCGAACCCGCGCACCGCGGTCGTGTCGTCCCACGAATGGACGGCGTCGCCGGCGCCGCACTCGAACACCCTCTCGTACACCGACTTCGGATCCATCACGTTCCCCTGGGACCGGATGACGACGTAGCCTCCGAAATGCGGATCGGCCGCCGCGTTGTCGTCCCACGACAGCCGGATGCGGTCTCCGCCCGACTCCACCTTGAACCACGACGGCGGGGCCGGCGGCTGGGGAATCGCGTATCCGGACAGGAAAGCCGCGCGGGCGCGCTGGAAGGTCTGCAAAAGGGAATCACGGCCCGTCTGAACCCAGGCCCGCTTGTACGCGGTGTGGTCCGTGGTCGTCGATCCGTCGGGCATGACAAGATCCGGCGTTCCCGTCCCCTTGTGGTACTGAATCCAGTTGCCGCCGACCTCGCGGTTCTTCTCGCGGGAGAGTCCCGCGACCCCTTGGACCAGCACGATGCGGATGCTGTCCCCGTCGTTCAGGTCGTACGGGCCGAAGCCCTGGGTGCTGGCATATCCGCCGACGCCGCTGCCCCACTCGTTGGCCGGCGTTCCGGATTCGGCGATGTCCTGCGCCTGCGTCTTCTCGGCGTGCCCCTTGATCATGAAGGCGTAGCGCTTGGCCATGAATGTCTCGTCGTAAATGGACTGGGACGTCGTGCGCTGGGCGATGTCCTCGTCGCTGTTGATGTAGTGGGTGGTCCTGGGCTGGGTCGGGTCGTCCGCCGGATTGCCGGGCGCCGTGTCGACGTGCAGGGCCGCCTGGCCGACGTACCGGGCCGCGGCCATGATGCCGGTGCCCTGCTCGTCGGGACAGCCCCAGTCGTCCTCGAGGGCCACGGGCCGCTCCGAATGCGGTCCGTACCAGGCGATGTTCGCGCGCATCCGGTACATCGGGGAATCCGGATCGTTGAACGCGTCCGCTTCGGGATCCGTCCCGATCACGTCGTTCACCAGGTTGCGGCCGTAGCTCGAGTTCCCCACCCCCCAGGTCCGGTCGGTCGAATTTTCGGGCACGGATTCGCCGGCCAGGGCGTAGCGGTTCAGCAGCATGAACCAGAATCCCTTCACCGGCTGTTTGACCACCGTTCCCGCGCCGTCGATGACGCCGGTGTTCTTCAGGGTGTAGTCGTAGATGTAGTAATTGTCGTTGTACTGCTGGGTGTAGACGTAGACCTTCTTCGTGACCGTCACGCCGACGGGCGTGTGGTTCTTCACGACCAGCATCCGGTCGGCGTTCAGGTTCGGGTCGATCTCGTCCAGCACGTCGTACAGGTTGTTGTGGCTGGCGAGCTGGTCGTCGACGGACACCACGGGGTGGTCGAAGCGCCCCACCAGCCGGAAGTCGACGGCGTTGGGAATCGGCCGTCCCGCCGGGTACTCGTTCGGTTTCATCCCGATGTTCGTGACGGCGTAGGCGAACACCTTGTCGACCGGCGCCTCGTAGTAGTCCTTGCATCCCAGCCACATGCCGCGCGCGCGCAGGGTCGCCTGCACGAGCCCGTACTGGGCGGGCCAGGAGAAACGGTTGTTGTACTGGTTGTCGCCGCCGGTCTCCGGCTCGCACCCGTGTTCGGAGAAATAGCCGTGCAGGGCGTTGACGCGCAGCCATTTCATCTGCTGGGACCAGCCGATGTACTGGCCGCCCTGGCCGAGCAGGGGGCGGAACGGCAGGAGAAGGGCCGCCGCGGTCAGGACGGGAAGGATCCGGTGGAATGTCGTTTTCTTCATGATCGGCCTCACGGTCATTTGGGGATTATCGCAGGTCCAGGGTCATCCGCACGCCGAAAAAGACCTGCCGCGGATTCAGGAACGTGAACGACGTCACGGCCGGCATGTCGATGTAGGCCTTGTCGTCGAGTATCCGTTTCAGGCGGCTCTTGGCGACGTCGGTCCACGCGCCGCCGGTGTACTCGACGTACCGCCCGGTGCTCCTGTCGTAATAGATGACCCCGGGGTCTCCGGTGTCGGTCGCGTAGTTGATCGTCCCCCGGCCGAACATCGGCTGATACGCCACGCCCCGTCTCCGGTATTCCCCGATGCGGTCGTTCCCCGGAATGTTGTCATACGCCTTGCTCTTCGGCAGGTGCAGGCTGTTGTAGTACAGATCCCGGTCGCTCGCCTTGCCCCCGAAATTCGCGAGCGACATGCGCTTCAGGTTGAACAGGTTCTCGATGTCCGCGAACGCCTCCACGCGCGCGCCCCGGAACCGGACGCTCTTGCTCAGCCGGAGAACCGACGTGTACACGGGTTTCCGCTGAACGTTGTAGGAGAGGGACCGGATCTGCTTGGGATTCCACGTCTCCCACTGCCCCGCCTGCCACCCGAGCAGAAGGTTGGCCAGAAAGCCGCTCATCGGGCGGCCGCCCAGCAGGCGCGGACCGAATCCGGAAGGCGACACCAGCGACACGTTGACCCGCGCGTAGGGCCGGGGCGTCGGCCGGTCCTGGTAAAGGTTGACCGTGGACTCGTCGTATTCCCGCTGGAGCGACGGATCCTCGTAGATCTGCTCGCGGCCGAAGTGGCCGGACGTGGTCACCTGGTAGGTGTAGTTGCCGAAGAAGGTCCACCACCGCCCCTGGTTCTTCCGGAGCGTGAGCTCGAAGCCGCGGATGTCCTCGTAGCTGTTGCTCGTGGACCGCTGGTAGGAGACGCCGCCGACCGACAGGATCTGGGTGGCGTTCTGCTGGTCGCTGATGTCGTGGTAGAAGGCGGCCACCTGGGCCAGCAGCGCGTTGTCGAGGAGCGCGTAATCGAACCCGAGCTCGTAGGAGATGGTCTTGGCGAGAATCAGGTCCGGGTCGCCGAACAGGGTGAGCATGTGGTCGTTGGAGCGGCCGATCCGGAAAAGCGACTCGTAGGACGGCATCTGCTTGAAGTGGCCGTAATTGAAGAACAGCTTCGAGTTCTCCGTGATGGGGTGCGAGATGCCGAGCCTGGGACTGAGCTGCCACTGGGCCCGCGTCTTCTTCATGGGAAACTTCATGTCCTCGCGGTACAGGCGCGTGAAGAAGTACTGGTCGTACGGATCCACGTCCCACCACTCGGCGTTCGAGTTGCTGACGTCGAGCCGGAGTCCCGCGTTCATGATGAAGCCCTTGGTCTCGAGCTTGTCCTGCGCGTAGGCCGCGGCGCGGTAGGGAAACTGGTTCATCCGCACGCGCACGTCGTACGAGTCGGCGAAGTAGTTGGAGACGGTGCCGTAGTCGAACCTCAGGTCGTTATAGACGAATTCCACCCCCGCCTTGACCAGGTTGGCGAAATTGACCTGGCTGGTGAGGTCGGCCTTCAGCGTGGTGGAGGCGGTGTGGGTGTTGTCGCGCTGTTTGCAGGTGAATCCCCCGAACACCATGCCCGAGATGCCGAGCTGGTCGTCGGGATTGTACCCGAACGGCGCCTCGTCCGTGAAGTATCCCGGCACGATCTCGTGGACCCTCGACGTGTCGCGCGACGCGCCCTTCCGGGCCCAGTACCTGCGGGCGAAACGCTCCAGGGACACCTCGTAGAACGTCTTCGGATTCAGCGCGTGCGTGAACTTGGCGGAGATGTTCTGGTGGCTGATGTCGGTCGGGCTGAAGACGCCGGTTCCGAACAGGGAGGAGTGGCTGTTGCCGATCACCGAGGCGATCGTGGCGGCGTCGCGCACGTAGAGGGGCGCCCAGTTCTGCATCATGGTGTACTGCTTGCCGATCAGCCCGGTGACCACCAGGTGCATGTCGGGCGACAGGTCCGTGGTGAGCTTCATGGACCAGTCGTAGTCGACGTAATCCGGCCGGCTCAGGGGCACGACGAGCATGCTGCGGTTGCGGCGGTAGGAGGTGAAGAAACGGAGGTTGCCCAGCGGTTTTCCGATGACCGGAATCAGGCCGCCGAAACCCGCGTCGATGTTGTAATCCTGCTGGTCGTACGCCGGCTTCTTGCGGGTCTCCCACATGTACACGCGCTGGGCGCCGAGCGGAGACAGGTCGTTGTTCGGGTCGGCATCGCTCATCAGCCGGTCCGATATGGCGTTCCATCCCTCGAAATCCGGGTACTGGAGCCGGGTGTACTTGTCCCACCCCGTCCAGCGGCCGTCGCCGTTCACGTCGGTGTAGGACTCGCCGGCCTGCCAGTTCGAGTCGCCGTTCAGGTCCGTGAAGGGCTCGCCGGCGGTCCCCATCCAGCAGACCTCGTCGTCGAAATACGGCTTGAGGAAGAAGCTGTTCCGGTCGAACGGCGAGATGCCGAAATTCTTCATGCCCGGCGGCGCGATCTTGAATTCCACGCTTCCCTGATACCCCGATTTCGCGCCTTCGCGCGTCACCACGTTCACGATGCCGGAGCGCACCTGGCCGTACTCGGCGTTGAATCCGCCGCGCTCGATCGAGATCTCCTTGATGGCGGAGAGCGGAATGCTCGACACGGGCGAATTGTTCCGCGGGTCGCGCAGGGTGATGCCGTCCATGAGGATGAGGGCCTCGTCCGCGCCCGCACCGCGGATCTGGAACCCGCCCTGGATGCCGGCCTGCAGGGACACCACGTTCTCCACGTTCGAGACCGGCAGTTCGCGCACCTCATCCGCGGACACGGCCGTGACGCTGGTCGCGACGTCCGGACGGACGGCCTCGCGCTTGGCGGCCACGGTGACGGCCTCTCCCTGGAGCGCCTCCTGCTTCATCTTCAGGTCCACGCGCGCGGTCTGGTCGATCAGAACCCGGACGTCCTCCACCGAGGTCCGGGCGTACCCCATGAGCGAGAAAACCACGGTGACCGTTCCCGGCGGCACTTCCAGAATCGTGTAATTGCCGTCCGCGTCCGTGGCCGCCCCGAGCGCGAGGCCCTGAACCATGACATTGGCTCCGGGCAGTGGGGCGCCGGTTTTCCCGTCGACGACGGTTCCCGCGATTTTTCCCCGCGTGCCTGAAACGGCCGGAGCGGCAAGTCCGGCCGCGATGAGCAGGATGCATTCCAAGCGGATGGATTCGCTTCGAATCCATCCGAAGATCCGGTGTTCAGCAGTTTTCATGTCAGCCTCCAGACAAAATGCGTCCTATGCACTGCTCGTTGAATGAAGAGACGGCCGCCTGCACGCGTCTCTGACCGGCTGTCTCGTGTAAGTCGGTCCCGCCCCAGGATACACACAAACCGCCACTCCGCCATGGATTATTTCCGCCATTGTTGATGCGAGAGCGCTGGACAGGACAGGTTCGATCAAACCGGCCGCAAAGGATGAAGAACAGGAACCACCGCGCGATTTCAGGGAATGTCCCGATTTTCCACCATCCAACGGCATGTTTCTCTTTGCGTTGTTTTTCCGGATGCCTGATTCAGATATGAATATTTGCCCGACCGCAGTAAACGTTAACGAAAACGCCGAAAACAGGCGCTTCAAGCTTCCTGATCGAAGTTGAATGTGTCAAGCGATGTTTATCGAAGGGAATAGTTCGAATAAGATACGACTTTTTATCCGGAATGCAAGTTATTTTCACCTTTTACTAAACCGTCCCGACAGCCGGACCACGAGAATTCGGAAACGACCGAAAATCGGCCTTGTGTGTCATGCAGGACCCGCTGTCGCGGCTTGCGACTGTCTTCCATTTATTGCCGGACAACCGGATGATTGCAGATTCAGGCTCCAGGCGGACCATTCCGAAAATGACAAACCGTTCTTTTTTTTATAGTGGCATTTTTTTGAAATTTGTTTTAACTTGAAATAGCGAAAACTGTTCCTATCCTCAAAGGAGCCGCCCGATGAAATCCCGGCCTGTCCTGAAGACCCTCCCCGCCCTGACCTTTCTGCTTTTGACCGCAGGCCCGTTGCCGGACACAGCCGGGGGCGCTGCCGCTCCCCGCAGGGAGGAAAATTTCAACGGGGGATGGAAATTCAGGCTCGGCGATGTGCGGGACGGTCAGGCGGCCGGTCTGGCCGATTCCGCGTGGAGAAGCCTGACCCTTCCCCATGACTGGAGCATCGAGGGGAATTTCAGCGAATCGCATCCCGCGTCGCCGGGCGGAGGGGCGCTGCCCGGAGGCATCGGGTGGTACCGTAAAACCTTTAAAATCAGCGACTCGGACCGGGACCGGCTCGTTTTCGTCGATTTCGACGGCATTTACCGCAATGCCGAGGTCTGGATCAACGGACATTCCCTGGGCCTGCGGCCCTACGGATACAGCTCCTTCCGCCTCGAACTGACGCCTTATCTATTATATGGCGAAACGCCGAATGTCCTGGCCGTTCGCGTGGACAACTCGGCACAGCCCAATTCCAGGTGGTACTCGGGATCGGGCATATACCGGAACGTCCGTCTGGTCACGACCGGACGGATTGGCGTGGACCATTGGGGGACCTTCATCACGACGCCCGAAACGGGGCCGGAACGGGCCTCGGTGCGGGCCGAGATCCGCATCCGGAACCGGACCGCTTCGGACCGGGCGGTCACGGTCTCGACCGTGTTCCGCGACGACCGGGGAAATTCAGCCGCGGAAGCCTCGGCCGGGGTTCTGGTGCCCGCGGACTCCTGCGCGTCCGTGGTCCTGAACGCGGCAATCCTGAACCCCGCCCTGTGGTCCGCGGATTCACCCCGGATGTACGCGGCGGAGACCGTCGTGGCCGACGGGGCCGAGACCCTCGACGCGGTGACCACGCCCTTCGGCATCCGGAGTTTCGTCTTCGACCGGGAGAAGGGGTTCCTCCTCAACGGCCGGCCGGAGAAACTGCTCGGCGTGTGCAACCACCACGACCTGGGCTGTCTCGGCGCGGCCGTGAACCGGCGGGCCCTCGAGCGCCAGCTCGAGATTCTCAAGGACATGGGCTGCAACGCCATCCGCACCTCCCACAACCCGCCCGCGCCGGAACTGCTCGACCTCTGCGACCGCATGGGATTTCTCGTCATGGACGAGGCCTTTGACATGTGGCGGAAAAAGAAAACCGAATTCGACTATTCCGCGGACTTCGACGCGTGGCACCGCCGCGACCTCGAGTCCATGGTCCTGCGCGACCGGAACCACCCGTCCGTGTTCGCCTGGAGCATCGGAAACGAAATCCTGGAGCAGTGGGACAGCACGGGCACGCCCCTGGCGGCCGAACTGGCCGGCATCGTGCGGTCCCTGGATCCGACGCGGCCCGTCACTTCGGCCTGCAACGACCCGAGGCCCGGGAACGCCATACTCCGATCCGGCGCCCTCGACCTGATCGGGTACAACTACCACCACGAGACGTTCGCCGATTTTCTGACGGCCTTCCCGGAGGGCGCGTTCATCGGCGCCGAGACGACCTCGGCCCTGGCCACGCGCGGCCGATACGACATGCCGTCCGACAGCATCCGGCGCTGGCCGGTGGCCTGGGACAAGCCCTTCACGGACGGGAACCCGGACCACACCTGCTCCAGCTATGACAACTGCTCCGCGCCCTGGGGGTCCACGCACGAGGAGACCTGGCGGATCATCCGCAGGTATCCCTTCCTCTCGGGTCTCTTCATCTGGACGGGCTTCGACTACCTGGGCGAGCCCACGCCGTACGGCTGGCCGGCGCGCTCCTCCTATTTCGGCGTCTGCGACCTGGCCGGGTTCCCCAAGGACGCGTATTACCTGTACCGGAGCGAGTGGACGGACGAGCCGGTGCTGCACGTCTTCCCCCACTGGAACTGGAAGGCCGGGGACACCGTGGACGTGTGGGCGTACACGAATTACAGGACCGTCGAACTCTTCCTCAACGGGAAGTCGCTGGGCCGGCGGGAGAAGACGGGCGACCTCCTGCACCTGCAGTGGCGCGTGGCCTGGCAGCCCGGCACGCTCAAGGCCGTGGGATCGAAACCCGGATGGAAGAACGCGGTCCGTGAAGTGCGCACCGCCGGGCCGCCCGCGAAAATCGTCCTGGAGCCGGACCGCCGCCTCATCGCCGCGGACGGGGAGGATCTGTCGTTTGTCACCGCCCGCGTCACGGACGCGGACGGAACCGTCGTGCCCCATGCAGCGAACCGCGTCGAACTCACCGTGACCGGGCCCGGCATACTGGCCCGCACGGACAACGGCGACCCGACCGATCACGATTCCTTTCAGTCATCGTCCCGGAGGGTCATGGCCGGGCTGGGCCTGGCCGTGGTGCGGTCCGCGGGCAGGCCGGGGACCGTGATCGTGCGGGCCAGAAGCGAGGGCCTTCAGCAGGCCGCGGCCGCGATCCGCGCGGAGTGACGGGCGAAGCGCATGGCGGAAAGGGCACAGCGCGAAGTGCAAAGCAAAAACGCATAGCGCGAAGCGCAGGAAACCCACGCCCCTTCAGCCATGCCCTATGCGCTGCGCCCTGTGCGCCATGCTCTCTCATGGAATCATCAAATAAGGAAACCCATCCGATGCGAACATTGAAAATGATCCGGTTCGCCCGTCCGCTGGACGGGATTCTGGTTCTCGCCTTCCTCCTCCCCGCCGTTTCCTCGCGGGGCCAGATCGCGGCGGGAAAGGACAAGTTTCTCGGCAACATCATCGCCAACGGGTACAATCCGCCCGCGAACTTCGACGCGTACTGGAACCAGGTGACCCCCGAGAACAGCGGCAAATGGGGATCCGTGGAGGGAACGCGGGATCAGATGAACTGGGGCAGTCTGGACAAAATTTATCAGTACGCGAAAACCCGTGAAATTCCGTTCCGGATGCACAATCTGGTATGGGGTCAGCAGCAGCCCGGCTGGATCGCCTCCCTTTCGAAGGAAGAACAGCTCGCGGAGGTGGAGGAATGGATCGCCGAATTCGGAGACCGGTATCCGGAGACGGATTTCATCGACGTGGTCAACGAGCCCCTGCACGCGCCCCCGGCCTACATGGCCGCTCTCGGCGGCAGCGGAAGCACGGGTTGGGACTGGGTCATCCGCGTGTTCGAACTGGCGCGGGCCGCGTGTCCGGACGCCAAACTGCACCTGAACGACTACGGCATTCTGAACGACGCCGGCGCCACAACGCGCTACCTCGCCATCGTCAACCTGCTGAAGGACCGGGGTCTGATCGACGGCATCTGCGAACAGGGTCATTTCTTCGAAACGACGCCCATTCAGACCCTGACCTCGAACCTCAACCGGTTCGCGGCCACGGGTCTGCCGGTTTTCATAACGGAATACGACGTGAACATCGCGGACGACACGGCGCAGTTGAACCGGTACAAGCAGTTGTTCCCCGTTTTCTGGGACCACTCCGCGGTTCAGGGGGTGACCCTCTGGGGCTACATCCAGAATCAGATCTGGCGGACCGACGCCTGGCTGGTCTCCAGCAAGGGCGTCGAAAGGCCCGCGATGGAATGGCTCAAGAGTTACGTGGCCGGCACGTCAGCTGTCGAAGCCGGACCGGAAGGACACGGTTCCGCGCCGGGTAGTTTTTTCCTGCACCCGAACTCGCCCAATCCGTTCAATCCGTCCACCCGGTTCTCGTATGAACTGGCCGAACCCGGCCATGTGCGGATCGAGGTGTTCGATCTGAAGGGCCGGACGGTCGCGGTTCCCGTGAACTGGGCGGCGGACGCGGGTTTTCACGAAACCGGCTGGGACGCCCGGGACCGTTGGGGCCGCGGTCTAGCGGGGGGCTTTTATGCGTACGGGATGAGGGTATCGGACGGAAACGGCCGCGTCCGCCACTCGCAATCCAGGACCTGTCTCTTATACACATCTGACGCTGCCGACGAGTTCCGAACGGTGTAGAT
>JAUCQC010000108.1 GCA_030372965.1 bacterium | reverse complement strand
GTTCGGAACTCGTCGCCAGCGTCAGATGTGTATAAGAGACAGATATAACATGCAATTTTATTTATATCAAGAAAAATTTTTATTCCGCCTCGTTCCGGCGTCCGGAGGAACCTCCGGCGAAAAAGCGCCGCGGCCGGTAATGCCGGAGACCGTCGGCGCGAAACGTTTCGCTTGCGTCCGCGTCCGGCTTTTGTTATAATTCAGTCGGTCGTTTCCGATTTCAGCCGGGAGTCAGCGACATGGAGAAAAATTCACTCGTCTACTCGACGGACCAGGGCCGGATGTGCCCCGAATGCGGGCGTCCGAAGGACCGGTGCGCGTGCCGAGGCGCGTCGGCGTCGCCTCCGGCGGACGGCGTCGTGCGCGTGCGGCGAGAAATCAAGGGACGCGCGGGCAAGACGGTCACCGCGGTCTACGGACTGCCGCTCCGCGGAGCGGCGCTGGAGGCGCTGGCCTCGGAACTGAAAAGAAAATGCAGCGCGGGAGGATCGGTGAAGGAGGGCGTGGTCGTGATTCAGGGCGACCATCGGCCGGCGGTCGTGCCGTTTCTGGAGGCCAGGGGATACAAGGTCAAACAGGCGGGAGGCTGAAAGCCGACAGCCGCCGCGGGCCGCTCAATCCGGACCGTGAACGATGATGTCGAGGGCCGAGGGCAGAATCTCGACTTCGAGCGCGGTCCCCTCGACGCATAGGGTTTCCCCGTCGGCGTGGGCCGGAAGCGCGCCTTCCAGGGCCGTGACGGTGATCTTCCGGAACGTTCCCATTTTGATGGCCGGATGCCCCGCCTGCGACCCATTCGTGAACTTCAGGATGAGCGGCAGAAGCCGCCTGCGGCGGATGCCGCCCGCGATGCAGTAATTCAGGTGTCCGTCCCCGGGATCGCCTTCCGGCGCCATGATAAAGCCGCCGCCCATGCGGCGGCCGTTCATCAGCGAAACCATGAGCGTGTCCTGCGTCCAGGTCTCGCCGTCGCACGTGATCCGCACGCGGTGCGGGCGGTTGTACAGGGAAATCGTTTTCACGGCGGCCACGGCATAGCAGAGAAAACCCGAGAGCGCCTTCAGCTTCAGGGCCTCGAATCCCACCACCGCGTCGAACCCGATGCCCACTCCGTTCCCGAAATAACGGCCCTGCGGGTACAGACCGCCCGTCACGCGTCCCGCGTCGATGCGCCGTCGACGGTCCTCCGCGACGGCCCGGCATCCCTGCTCCAGGCTCCTGGAAATACCCGTTCCGAACGCGAAATCATTGCCGCGGCCGACGCACAGAACGGCCATTGCCGCGTTTCGGCCGTGTTCGCGATTGGCGGCGATGAGTCCGTTCAAGACCTCGTTGGCCGTCCCGTCACCGCCCGCGGACACGACAGTCTGCGATCCATCCCGCACCGCCGCGGCCGCCAGTTCGTAGGCGTGGCCGGGCCTCTCCGTGCGAACGAGGGCGGCGTCGACTCCGAGACGCCGAAAGTGGCCCTCGATGGCCGGTATGGATTTCTCCCCGTGACCCCTCCCCGATATCGGATTCACAATGACGGTGACGCGGCTCATGCAGTGGCGCTCCTGTTCGGTCCGTTTTCCCTAAAATAGGGAACCGGAACCGGAAATCAAAGCGGATTGTTCCGGGTTGGGTCATTTCCCTTGCATTTGCCCGCCCCTCCGGTTAAATTGATGGGTCGGCCGTCCCATCCACCCGAATCCAAGGAACCCTCCATGAAGCGTTTTTCACTCCTGATCCTCGTCTCCGTCCTGTGGCTCAGCCGGTGCGCCGTTCTCCCGCCTCCGCCCGAAGGCGGGCCCGCGGGTCCGGAGATCCGCGTCGGCCTGGTCAAGGGCCAGAACGCCATCGTCTTCGTTCCGACGCTGGCCTATGAACTCAGGGCCGGCGACGGCCGTTTCATCGCGAAGGGCGATTCGGGCGAACGCTGGGTGGCGTCACTCAGGACCTCCAGGCCGGGACGGGTCGTTTACCGCCTGGTCGCGGGGTCCATGAGCACGCGCGACCGCGCCCGCCGGAAGGCCCGGGACGTCGAGACGTCCGGCCATGAAACGGAGATCCGGATTCCCGGCGGGGAGTCGGCCGCGGAGGCCGCCTGGCCTGGCGCCGGACGGATGTACCGGATCTATCTGAAAAAAGTCTTTCTGTCCGAGTCCGAGGCGAAGGCCTTCCGCGATTCCGTCCGGCACCGGTTTGAAACTTTCGTTGTCCGCGAGGTGCAGGAACCCCCGTCCGGCTGCATCTCCCTGCAGAACGAGACGCGCAACTGGGTGTTCGAGACGGATGATTCGTTCTTCGTCTCCGGGTCGCCGGTCCGGATGCCGGTCGTTCCGGTCGGATCCGGATACCATTGGGAAAGGAGCGAGGAACGCGTCTTTCCGCAGACGTTCTGCGTCGTCCTGGATACCGACGGCAAGCTTGCCGCGGTCAATCGCGTTCCGGTCGAAACCTACCTCGAGGGCGTGGTGCCCTCGGAAATGAGCCCCGGATTCCCGGAAGAGGCGCTCAAGGCGCAGGCCGTCGCGGCGAGGAGCAAGGTGCTCGCCAACCTCGGCCTGCTGCACCCGGCGGACCCGTATGACGTGTGCGCCGACGTGCACTGCCAGGTCTACAGCGGCATGAGCCGTCTCGCGCCCGCCGCCTCCCGCTCGGTGCGCCGGACCGCCGGGCTCGTGCTGTGGGGCGAAGGACGCATCCTCGACGCGGTGTACGGCGCCTCGTGCGGCGGCCGCACGGACGACGTGGAGAAGGTCTGGCAGACCGGGCCGAAGGCGCACCTTCAGGGCGTCCGGGACGGCTCGAAGTCACTGGCCTCTTACGAGCCGCTGGACGACGAATCCAATGTCCGGCGCTGGATCCTCGCCGATCCGCCCGCGAACTGCAACACGACCCGGGGGCACCTGCCGCGGTCGCTGGACTACACGGCCAAGTATTTCCGCTGGGAGAACAGGATCTCGCAGGAGGTCCTTCGGGCCCAGGTCGAGAAAACCCTGGGGCGGAGCATCGGGACCGTGCGGGAGCTCATTCCGGTGCGGCGGGGCGAATCGGGCCGTATCGTCAAGCTGAAGATCGTGGGCTCGGAGGGCGAGGCCGCGGTCGAGGGGGAACTGTCCGTGCGCCGGGCGCTTTCGCCGACCCCGCTCTGGAGTTCCTGCTTCATCGTCGAGACGGAGCCGGACTCCTCCGGCGCGCCCGCCGCCTTCGTTTTCCGGGGCGCGGGCTGGGGGCACGGAATCGGGATGTGCCAGACGGGCGCGGCGGTCCTGGCGCTGAAGGGGAAGGGATTCAAGCGGATCCTGAAGCAGTACTACAGGGGCGTCGAGATCCGGAAAGTGTATTGAGAAGGGGCCCCGGCCGTGAGCGCCTATAAGAGCGGTACCGTCGCGATCGCCGGAAAACCGAATGCCGGCAAATCCACGCTGATGAACGCCCTGGTCGGCGCGGAACTCTCCATCGTCACACCCAAACCGCAGACCACGCGGAGGCGCGTGCTGGGCATACGCACGGCCGAAGATCACCAGATCGTCCTTCTCGACACGCCGGGCCTGATCGAGCCCTCGTACGCCCTGCAGGCCGCCATGATGAAAACCGCCCGGGAATCGATGGAGGCCGCGGAAGCCGTGGTCTATCTGATCGACGTTTCCGAATCCGGCCCGGACGCCTCCTGCGTCCCGGCGCTGAAGGGCCTGCGGGCGCCCGTTCTGGCCGCGCTCAACAAGATCGACAAGGTCGAGGCCGGCGCGATTCCCCCGGCCGTTGAAAAGCTGATGGGACTCGGGATCTTCCGCGAAGTGATCCCTGTTTCCGCGGCAAAGGGCGACGGTCTCGACCGGCTGGTGCGATGCCTCCTCGAAATTCTGCCGGCCGGCGGGCCCCTCTATCCCGAGGATTCCCTGAGCGACGAGCCCGAGCGCTTTTTCGTCTCGGAGATCATCCGGAAGCAGGTGTTCCTCCGATACCGGGAAGAGATCCCCTACTCGTGCGAGGTGCGTATCGAGGCCTTCGAGGAACGGCCCGGCCGCAAGGACAGGATCGCGGCCGTGATTTTCGCGGAGCAGGAAAGCCAGAAGGGCATACTCATCGGCCGCGCGGGCGAGGCGCTGAAGGCCGTCGGCCAGGCTTCGCGGCGCGAAATCGAGGCCTTTCTGGGGAGGCCGGTGTACCTCGAGCTCTTCGTGAAGGTGAAGCCGAAATGGCGGCGCACGCCCGGATCCCTGAGGGAATTCGGGTACACATGAAGGCCCTGCTCGTGTTCATCGACGGATTCGGTCTGGGATCCGGAGACCCCGCGGTGAATCCGTGCGCCTCGGAGGGACTGGAGGCGCTGCGATGCGCGGCGTCCGGCGAAACGGTCCGGTCCGCGGCCCTTGGAGGCATTCTGGTCGAGGCCGACGCCTGCCTCGGCGTCGAGGGCCTTCCGCAGAGCGCGACCGGTCAGACCGCCCTGTTCACGGGCGAGAACGCGCCCGCGCTGCTGGGCAGGCACCTTCCTGGATTTCCGAACGCGGCGCTGAGAGATCTGCTCGCCGGGCGGTCCGTGCTCAAGCGGCTGTCCGAGACCGGGTTCTCATGCCGGTTTCTCAACGCTTTCCGGCCGCTGTTTTTCAGGCTCGAAGAGCCGATGCGGTGGCGCCTGTCGGCCACCACGGTCGCGACGCTGGCCGCCGGCGTCCCCTTCTTCGGGATGGACGACCTCAGGGAGAGGCGCTGTCTGTACCACGACTTCACGAACGAGACGCTGATCCGCCGCGGCATCGAGGCGCCCCGGTTCACCGCGGAGGAAGCCGGCGCGATCGCGGCGCGGGCCCTGACGGAGCACGACTTTCTGCTGTACGAATATTTTCTGACCGACAAGGCGGGCCACGGCCGGGACATGAACGCGGCTTCGCTTCTGATGCGGAGTCTCGACCGCCTGGTCCTGTCGCTCATCCGTTCCCTGCCGCTCGAGGAGGCACTGCTTCTCGTCGCCAGCGACCACGGCAACATCGAGGACCTGTCCGTGCGCACGCACACCCGGAACCCGGTGCCCGTATTCGCGTGGGGCCGCGGAAGCGGGCGGATCGCGGAAGGGGTTCGGACCATCGCGGACGTGACGCCCGCGCTCCTTTCGCTCTTCGTTCCGCAAACCGGCCTTCCCGCGGCGGAAGGGGCGGCGGCGTGACCCCCCTGCGCAGGAAGCTGAAGGCCGTGATGGAAAGCGGCATCTCGGATTTCCGGATGATACGGCCGGGAGACAGGATCGCGGTGGCGGTTTCAGGGGGACAAGACAGCCTGGCCCTGCTGAACCTGCTGAGCGACGGTTTCGGTTTTGTCACGAGCGATTATTCCCTGCTCGCGGTCCATGTCGACATGGGATTCAGCCAGGAGGAGCCCTCGAACGGCCGGGTTCTGGAGGGCCATTTCCGGTCCATGCGCGTCGATTACCGGATCGAGAAAACCGCCATCGCCGATGAAGTGTTTTCCGGCCGTCTCAGGAAGAATCCCTGTTTTGTCTGCTCCTTGCTGAGGCGCAAGCGGCTCTATGAAATCGCCGACCGGGAGGGATGCAATAAGATCGCGACCGGCCATCACCGCGACGATATCATCGACACCCTCCTGCTCAACATCCTGTACGGCCGGAAGATCGGCACCCTGTACCCGGTTCAGCCCATATTCCGAAACCGGCTGACTCTGATCAGGCCGTTTGTATATATTGAAGAGGCCCGCATCAAACGATTTGCCGGGGAAAGCGGTTTGCCCCTGCTCCCGCGGCTGTGCCCTCAGGACGGCAGTTCCAGGCGGGCGACGGTGAAGGATCTGTTGCGGAGTCTGCAGAGGAAGGAGAAACACGCCGACCTGCGGGGCAATGTTTTTAAATCTTTGTATCATGTGGAGTTAAAGAGCTTTCAGGCGCTGACTCAGGGACAAGATTTTACTTGATTTTCTCGAAATTTTATCATATTCTTCCGGTGCAAAAGGAAGGACGCGACTCATGATGATCTCCGTTCAGGTCGAACGGGTCACGCTGGACACGGAAAACAACCGGTTTGTGGTGATCCTCAAGGATGAGGTCAACCGGCGTTGGCTGCCCATCGTGGTCGGGCCGTCCGAAGCGCAGGCGATCGCGCTTCAGCTTGAGCATATTCAGCCGCCCCGCCCGATGACGCACGACCTGCTGAAGAACATACTGGATTCCATGAGCGCCGGCATACTCCGGGTTGTGGTCAATGATCTCAAGGACAACACGTATTTCGCCCAGATCGACCTGAAGCGGAACGGAGACCAGTCCAAGATAGACGCCCGTCCAAGCGACGCCATCGCGCTCGCGTTGCGGACGCAGTCGCCCATATTCGTGAACGAGGAAGTCATGCAGAAGGCGTCCATCAACGAGGAACTGGGATTGCAGGGAGCTGATGTGCCGGACGAGGGCGACGAACTCCATCACCTGCAGTCCGAACTGCAGAACGCGGTCAAGGACGAACGATACGAGGACGCCGCGCGCCTGCGGGACGCCATCAAGAAAATCGAAGACAGTCACGCCCGGCGGGTTTGACCCCGATCGGGATTCAGGTCCTGCAGGGCCCGCCGTCGGCGGGCCTTTTTCGTGAGGGCGCACGGCCATGCGGTCCGCGGCCGTCGCATCGGCGGCCGCGTGAGAGGAATCTCGCGTCTTCCGACGGCCTTCGGGCGCGGCCCGGAAAGCGCGGCAGTCCGATCGGGCGGCCAGAAGCATGGTCATTCCGGTTCCGGTTTTCCGGATGAAAGGAGGTTGGGCTTCCGGCCGCTCCGACGGGTTTGATTCATGGCCGCTTTCGGGGTTCATCTTACAAGTTTCCTGCAATGCCCCGCTGCTTGCGGCTGGATTCGCCAATTCCATCTTGTGATTCGAAAGACGGATGATTATATTGAGAGTCTTATGAGCAGATTCGGAACACGGGAAAACCGATGATGACCACAACCTCCGATTCTTCGCGCATTTACCTGGATCACGCCGCCACCACGGCCGTGGATCCGGCAGTCGCCGAAGCCATGCGGCCCTATTTCACGGAACGATTCGGCAATCCCGCCTCGATTCACGCATTCGGCCAGGAGGCCCTGCAGGCCGTTGAGACGGCGCGCGGCCGGGTCGCTTCCCTGCTGAACGCGGATCCGTCGGAAATCGTATTCACCGGCGGAGGCACGGAGTCCGACAACGCGGCCCTGGTCGGCATCCTCCTGGCCTCCGGCGCAGGGGAACAGGGCGGACATCTGGTCACGACCGCCATCGAACATCACGCGGTGCTCGCGTGCGCCGAGGCCCTGGCCGAACGGGGCGTCCGCCTCGAGGTGATACGGCCCGACGCCGACGGTCTGATCGCGCCGGACGCGGTGCGGCGAGCCCTGGCCGGGGGAGGGCCGGCACTCGTCTCCGTGATGCACGCCAACAACGAGATCGGCACGATTCAGCCGGTCGCTGAAATCGCCGCGGCCGCGCACGAAGCCGGCGCCCTTTTTCACACGGACGCGGTGCAGACCGCGGGGCATGTCCCGATCGATGTCCGCGCCTGGGGGGTCGACCTGCTGTCCGTTTCGGCGCACAAGCTGTACGGCCCCAAGGGCGCCGGCGCCCTGTTCATCCGCAAGGGAACGCCTTTCGAGCCGTTTCTGATCGGAGGCGGGCAGGAAGGCGGCCGGCGGAGTTCCACGCACAACGTGCCCGGCATCGTGGGCCTGGGGAAGGCCGCCGAGATCGCGGCATCCGTCATGGCCGCGGAGGACGAACGCATCCGCGGCCTGCGGGACCGGTTGTGGAACGCGATCCGGGGACGCCTGGACGGCGTGCGGCTGAACGGGCACGCGACCCTGCGGCTCTCGAACAACCTGAACTGCTCCTTCGACGGCATCGAGGGCGAATCTCTGGTCATGGCCCTGGACCTGGACGGCATCGCCGCCTCCACCGGGTCCGCCTGCAGTTCGCGGTCCTCCGGTCCGTCCCACGTGCTCACGGCCATCGGTCTTTCCGCGGACCAGGCGCGGGGAAGCCTGCGCCTGACCCTCGGACGCGGCACCACCGCCGCGGAATGCGACCGCGCGGCGGAGGCGGTCGTGTCCGCCGTGACTCGGCTCAGGGCCCTGGCATCCGGCGGGAGACGGGCATGACGGAACACGGGATGCTGACCGGGGAGATCCGGCGCCTCCGGGACGAGCGCCGGGCCGTGATTCTCGCGCACAACTACCAGCGGCCGGAGGTGCAGGACGCCGCGGATTTCACCGGCGATTCGCTCGAACTCGCCAGGCGGGCCGCGGCCACGGACGCGGAGGTGATCGTGTTCTGCGGGGTCACCTTCATGGCCGAGACGGCCAAGATTCTTTCGCCGGGAAGGACCGTCCTTCTGCCGAGGGCGGACGCCTCCTGCCCCATGGCCGAGATGACCGATGTCGCCGGACTCCGGAAACTGAAGGCGGAGCATCCCGGCGCGGTCGTCGCCGCGTACGTGAATTCCACGGCCGAAGTCAAGGCCGAATCGGACGTTTGCGTCACCTCCGCGAACGCGGTGCGCATCGTTCAGAAGCTCGAATCGGACACGGTCATCTTCCTGCCGGACCGCAATCTCGCGTCCTGGGTGGCGCGCTTCACGGACAAGAAAATCATCCCCTGGCCGGGGTTCTGCTACGTGCACGAACAGTTCACGGCCGCCCAGGCGGCCGAGGCGAAGCGCCTGCATCCGGACGCGATCCTGATGGTCCACCCGGAATGCAGGGCCGACGTCGCGGACCTGGCGGACGAAGTGCTGTCCACGAGCGGCATGCTGAAGTTCGCGGCCGCATCCGGCGCCCGGCGGTTCATCTTGGGCACGGAGCAGGGGATTCTCCACCGGCTGAAAAAGGAGAACCCGGAAAAGGAGTTCCTTTCGCTCGGCCCGGTCCGGACCTGCATGACGATGAAAAAGACCCGGCTCGAGGATGTCCGCGACAGCCTGAAGCACATGCGGCACGAAATCACGCTTCCCGTGCCGCTGATGGACGGGGCCAGGACCGCGCTCGAACGGATGCTGTCGTATGCCTGAACGCCGGGTCGCCGTGGCCATGAGCGGCGGCGTGGATTCATCGGTCGCGGCCGCCCTGCTCAAGGCGAGGGGATTCGACGTGTTCGGGCTCACCCTTCAGCTGTCCACGGGGCCCAGCCGGTGCTGTTCGATCGAGGATATCCGCGACGCCCGGGCCGTGGCGGCCGGGCTCGGCATCCCCCATTACGTTCTCCCCCTGCAGGCTCCCTTCCGGGAAGCCGTCATCGAATACTTCCTCTCCGAATACGAGGCGGGCCGCACGCCCAACCCCTGCGCCGTCTGCAATTCAAGGATCAAGTTCGGGCCCCTTCTCGAAAAGGCCCTGGCGCTCGGCGCGTCGGCGCTCGCCACCGGGCACTACGCTTCCGTGTCACCCGATCCTGCGTCCGGCCGTTTTCGGCTGAAACGGGGGCTCGAAAAAGGGAAGGACCAGTCCTATTTTCTCGGCCGGCTGTCGCAGGAACAGCTCTCCCGGTCGATGTTTCCGGTCGGCCGCCTCTCCAAGCGGCGGACGCGCGAACTGGCGGAGCGATACGGCCTCCCGGTCGCGTCCAAGCGCGACAGCGTCGAGGCCTGTTTTCTGCCGGACGACGGCGTCGCGGCCTTCATCGAGCGGGAGCGCGGAAAGGCCGCGGCCGCGGGCGATTTCGTGACCACGGACGGCCGTATCGTCGGCAGGCACGGGGGCGTTTCCCGTTACACGATCGGCCAGCGGAAGGGCCTGGGCATGGCCTTCGGAAAACGCACCTATGTGGTGCGCCTGGACGCGGGGACGAACACCGTGGTCCTGGGAGGGGAGGGGGAACTGGCCGCGGGCCGTTTCACCGGGAGGGATCCGGTGTGGATCAGCGTGCCGGAACCGTCCGAACCGGTGCGGCTGCGGGTGCAAATACGCTACCGCCACAGGCCGGCCTGGGCTCTGGTCTCGCCCGCGCCCGGAGGGGGAGTGGATGTGGCGTTCGACAACCCCCAGCGCGCGGTCACGCCCGGCCAGCTGGCGGTTTTCTATGACGGGGAATACGTGGCGGGGTCGGCGTGGATCGGGGAAGTCGGGTGAAGTGGAGATCTCGGATCGCAGATATCGGATCAACGATTGCAGATCCGAACAGCAATTCCGCCGATGGGAATCCACGATGATAACCCGGGTGATCGCGCATCCACAATGAAACCCAATGCCGTTCGATCCGCAATCTGATATCCGCAATCGTTAATCTGAGATCCAATTTGCCGGATACCGATTTACTCACCGAACCTCCTTAGATACGCCTCCACCGCCGGTGTCTCGCGTTCGATGAGCCTCAGCCGCGTCGCCAGCCGGTCGCCTTCCTTGCGCAATTCGATGTCGAGAAGCCGGGATTTGTTCGACGGATCCGCGGCCCAGGCAACGGCCTTTTGAACCAGCGAGTCGGACCGGACCTGGACCAGGCCGGGGATCAGGTAATCCAGAATCATGGGGCCGGCTTTGTCGCGGATTGCGTCCGCATTCCGGAACACCCATTCCATCAGGGCCGGACGGTTCTCCATGAATCCGGAGGCGCGGAAGGGAATCCGCCAGAGGGCCTGCTGCCGGTCCCCGGATGACTTTAATCCGTAATCCAGCGACAGGGCGAGGATGTCCGGTTTTCTGAAGGCGCCGAGAAGGGACATGAATCGGGCCCGGATGTCCGGAGAGGAGGCTCCCTCAAGAGCGGTCACGTACCGGCGGAACAGGGCTTCGTTCCCGTTCATGGCGGATGCCCTGAGCGCATCGTCCGCGAGGTCCGGATCCACGGTCCCGGGGTCGGCCAGGTACCCGGCCGCGAGGGAATCGCAAAATGCGAGAGCGCGTGGATCCCCGCCCAGTTCGGTCAAAACGGACAGAAGGTCGGAACGCAGCACCGCGAGCGTCGGAGTCTCGCCGGGCCGTCTCTGACGGCCGATGCGGCCGAGCACGGGATTCAGGACACCGCGGACATACGCGGTGAAATCCGGATTGGCCGGTTCTCCGGAGAAGAGATCCCCCGCTTTCCGGATGCCGGACAAAACGGCCCGGATCACTTCCGGTTCCGGATCCGAAGCGAAGGAACGGAGAATTTCAAGGTATTCATCCCCGCCCAGGGCGCCGCCGTCCAGCAGGCCGGACGCGTTTCCCAGGAATCCGATCCTCTCCCGCACGTTCATGATCCGCACCGCATCCCGGGACATTCTGAGGAGCATGCTGTCCGGAACGATCCACCGGAAATAGCTCCTTTCGTCGGCGTTCGGCAGTATCCATTCGGGCGATTCGATGCCGGCGACGGCGACCGTGTCCGCCTCCTTCCGGAGGACCCGTTTCACGAGGACGGTGTTCCGTCCGTCGGAACACCTCAGGGCCATGGGAATCCGCCAGGTCTGCGGCGGCGCGTCGAATCCCGCGTTCAGGAACCGGTTCTGCGTGAGGCGGACCCGGCCGTCCGCGAGTATGCCGACCCGGACCAGCGGCAGTCCGGGCTGATCGATGAAGGTGGCGGTCATGGAGTCCACGTCCCCTCCCGTGCTCCGCGACAGGGACTGCCACAGGTCGGCGGCATCCGCGCTCATGTGACGGTGCGACGCCAGATAATCGACGAGGCCCTCCTGAAAGTATTCCCGGCCGGCCCAGCTGTCGACCATGGCCAGCACCGCGCCGCCTTTGATGTACGACAGTTCATCGAACACGTGCCACGGGTCTTCGTCCGCCCGAACCGTCCTCCGGATCGGGCTGATGGAGGGGAGCGCGTCGCTTCCCATGGTCCATTGGACGGATTGAATGTCCCCTGAAAAGGAACGGAATTCCGGGAATACGCGCTCGGTGACGTCATTGCCGATCCAGGTGGCGAAGGATTCGTTCAGCCATGTGTCGTCCCACCAGGCCGCGGTGACCAGGTCCCCGAACCACATGTGCGCCAGTTCATGGGCGATGACCGCGGAGCAGGACCGGCGCTGATCGAGGGAGGAAGCATCCGGATCCATCAGGAGCGTGTTTGGATTGAACGTCACCAGTCCCGGATTTTCCATGGCGCCGCCCATGTCCGGCACGGCGATCAGGTCCAGTTTCCGGTAGGGGTAAGGCCCGAACCATTTTTCAAGAGCCGCAAGTATCGGCGGGGTCCGGCGCGCGGCTTCGGCCGCATCGGACGAGCGGCCCGACGGCACGATGACGCTGCCGGGCACGGACAGGCCGGGCAGCGGGACCGTTTCGAAGGGTCCGACCGCGAATGCGACCGCGTACGCGGGCAGGGGCCGCGATTCCATGAAGGCCACGGTTTTCATTTTCCCGCGGACCGTGAGGGTCTCTGCGGGTTCGTTCGAGAAACAGGCCAGGCCGGACGGGACGGTCAGAATCACCCGGAACGGATTTTTGAATCCAGGCTCGTCCCAGCAGGGGAAGGCGCTCCGGGCGTAGGCGGGTTCGAACTGGGTGGCCAGGTAGGCCTTCCCCCCCGACTCGGAGCGGTACAGGCCCAGTCCGTTCTTTCCGCAACTCCCCTCAAAGTCAACGCGGAGTTCCCCGAATCCCGGTTCCAGCGGTCTCCGGGGCCGGACGCGAAGCAGGCCCTCCGGCCCCGCGGTCCATTGGCACGGAATTTTCCCGTCCTTGTCCCTCAGCTCCAGATCCCGGATCTTCAAACCCTTGGCATGCAGGCGGAACGAGGACGTTCGCGCGTGCACGGCGAGTGTGATCTCCACACTGCCGCTGTAATCCGTTCGGGACGGATCCAGACTGAGGCGGACGGTCTGCAATGCGGGGATCACACCGCGGTCCAGGCGCAGGGTGTCCGGTTCCTGGCCGATCAGCCTGGAACCGCAAACCGTGATTGAAAGGAGCAGCAGGATCCGGCGCAGGCAGGCGGAATGTCGCATGGTCATCCTCCCTTGGGTTGTGTCCGCCCACCGATTCGAATCGATTGGAGAGACGTCTGGGGGCGGAACGAGGGGGTCGTCCTGCATGAATTATAACAACTGTCCCCGGAATTGTCAACCGCTGATCGGCCGCTTCACCCGGCGCGCCGCCGGGCGTTCCTGAACAACGGAATCCATTTCCGTATCGAGTCCACCAGAATGACGACCGCGAGCGCGGCCATGACGATGATGAGGGCCCGGTCCAGCCGGTAGGCCAGGGCTTCTTCCGGATGCGCCGCGGCCAGTCGTGTGAAACGGCCGGCCAGCTGCCAGGCGGCCGTCAGCGTGGTGACGAACATGAATGTCATGGGCACGAGCGTGATGGGCGTGTACCGGGCCTTGTCCATTTTCAGCAGGATGGTGGTGCCGACGGACAAGGCCAGGGCGGCCAGCAGCTGGTTGGCCACGCCGAACATGGGCCATATTGTGGAGATGCTTCCGGACCAGATCAGTCCGGCCCAGGCCGCGACCACGAGAAAACTCGTGAGTAAAGTTCCCGGCATCCAACTGTGACGGCCGAGCGGCTTGTACAGCCTGCCGCCCGCTTCCTGGACGAGGAAGCGCGCCACGCGCGTTCCGGTGTCGACGGTCGTGAGGATGAACAGGGCCTCGAACATGAGCGCGAAATTGTACCAGTAGGCCATGAGATGCCTCATCCCCGGCAGGGACGAGAACACCGAAGCCATGCCCACGGCCAGGGACACGGCGCCCCCGGGCCGGTTCATGACGTCGGTTCCGACCATTTGGGACAGTTCAGCGATGCGCTGGGGCGGAAAACCCAGAGCCGTCAGGGCATCCGGGCCGAGCATCGAATTGATGGCGAAATAATCGCCGGGGATCAGGATGCTCGCCGCGATCAGGGCCATGAGGGACACGAATCCCTCCACGAGCATGGCGCCGAAACCGATGGCCCGGATCTCGCTCTCGCGGCTCACCATCTTCGGGGTGGTTCCCGACGCGACCAGGCTGTGGAACCCCGAAATGGCGCCGCAGGCGATGGTGATGAACATGAACGGAAAGAGCCGGCCCGGGATGACCGGGCCCTCGCCCGACGCGAAAACGGTCAGGGCCGGCATATGCAGCCGGGGCGCGACGAACAGGATGCCGGCCGTGAGCAGGGCGATGGTTCCGATTTTCATGTAGGTGCTGAGATAGTCCCGGGGGCAGAGCAGCATCCAGACGGGCAGAATCGACGCGATGAACCCGTACAGGGCCATGGAGATCACCAGCTCGTTCCGGGAGAGAACGAACCAGTGTTCGACGGCCGAGCCGACCACCTCATGGCCGAGGAGAACGGCCGCGATGAGCAGGGTCACGCCGATGGCCGTGGTTTCCCCGACGCGGCCCCGGCGGATGCGGTACAGATACAGGCCCATGAAGAGCGCGATGGGGATGGTGCAGGCGATGGTGAAGGTTCCCCACGGGCTGTGGTTGAGCGCGTTGACCACGGCCAGGCCGAGTCCGGCCAGGGCCACGACGATGATGAACAGAATGGCGATCGAAGCGGCGGCCCCGGCCACGGGCCCGACCTCCGACTTCGTGATTTCTGCCAGGGATTTCCCGTCCCGGCGCACCGAAGCGAACAGGATGACAAAGTCGTGAACGGCTCCGGCGAACACCGCGCCGATCAGGATCCAGAGGGCGCCGGGCAGGTATCCGAACTGCGCGGCGAGAACCGGGCCGATCAGCGGTCCCGCGCCCGCGTTGGCCGCGAAATGGTGGCCGAACAGGACCCATTTGTTCGTCGGGTGATAATCCCGGCCGTCCGCCATCCGCACCGCGGGCGTGACGTTCCGGTCATCCAGCACGAAGATGCGGGAAACCAGCCAGGCGCCGTAAAGCCGGTAGGCCAGGGAGAACGTGCACAGGCCGGCCACCACGAGCCAGAGCGAACTGATCGTCTCGGAGGGCCGGACCAGGCGCGTGATCACGGCAAAGGACGCGGCGCCGACGATTGCGACGAGAACCCAGAGCGCTGTTTTCAGGATGCGCATGCGTGTCCGCCTTTCAGAACGGTGGGGAAGAAGGGTTTGGACGCGGATTCTCAGCGCGGCTTACCGCGGACCGTGCGTTTCGGCGCCGGACGCGCCTTCTTCGCCCGCGTCGGCCGCGGGGCCGCTTTCCCGGACGGCCCTCCGGACCGGCCCGCGCCCGGTTTACGGGGAGTCCCGGCGGGTTCCTCGGGACTTGCCGTGAAAACATACCCGGCGCTCCGGATGCTCCGGATAACCGCGGGTCGGCCCGAATCCGGCTCGATCATCTTTCTGAGCCTGGCGATGAAGGCGTCGACGGTGCGCGTCTCGACGTCCGAGGGGACCTGCCAGACTTTCTCCAGCAGTTCCCTGCGCGTGACCACCTTTCCTTCGCGGTCCGCGAGGTATTTCAGCACCATGGCTTCGCGCGGCGTCATCCGGGTGACCCGGCCGGCCGACCGCACGGTCAGCTCGTCGAAGCGGATCTCGCAGCGGCCGACGCGGGTCGCGGGCGAGGCCTCGACCGATGACTGGTACCAGGCCTTGCGCCTCAGCATGCCCTCCACCCGCAGGAGCAGTTCCTTCCGGTGGAACGGTTTGGTCAGGTAATCGTCCGCGCCGGTCTCCAGCCCCCGGATCCGGTCGGCGGCCGAGGTTCTGGCCGTCAGCATCAGGATGGGCACGCGGGGCGAGCGGCCCCGGATGCGGGCCGCGACCTCGAAACCGTCGACGTACGGCAGCATGAGGTCCAGCACGATCAGGTCGAAATCGCGGGACGCGAACAATTCGAGGGCGCGCCTGCCGTCCGCCGCGCGCGCGACCGAATACCCTTCCTCGCGGAGATTGTATTCGAGCCCGATCGACAGGGACTCCTCGTCCTCCACGAGCAGAATACTAGCCTTTTTCGGCGTGGCGCCCTCCTTCTCCGAAATTTACCCGTGCGCCGCCGGCCCGCGTCAATTTCATCAGTCTGCGGGCGAGCCGCCTCCCGGACGCCCGGTATACGGGCATTTCAATCGTGAACGTCGATCCCCGGCGCGTTCCCCGGCTCGAAACGGACACCCTTCCGCCGTGAATCTTCATGATCTCCCTGACCCAGTACAGGCCCAGCCCCGTTCCCCGGACGTTCGGAATCTCCGGACCCGACAGCCGCAGGAACTTGTCGAAAACACGCTTCTGGTCCTTTGAGGCGATCCCGATGCCGTGGTCGGTGAAGGCCACCGACAGCGTCTGCCGGCTGCATCCGTACCGGACCTCGATGCGGGGCCTGCCGGTCGAGTACTTGATCGCGTTGTCGATGAAGTTGTTGAAGACGATTTTCAGGGCGTTGCGGTCGACGACGACGCGGCAGGCCGCCCGGCCCTCGATCCGCACCGCCCGGGCCGGAAGCTTGAACTGGTCCGCGGACTCCCGCAGCAGGCCGCGCACGACCGGATCCGCGGACAGGATTTCGAAATGGTGGGCGACGTTCTTCTGCCCGAGCCCGGCGATCTTCAGTATGGAACTGATCAGGTTGTTCAGCCGTCCGGCGTCCCGCATCATCAGGGCCAGGAATTTTTTCCTCTGGGCGGCGGAAACCTCCCTCTCACTCAGCGTTTCCAGGACCAGCTGGATGGACGCCAGTGGCGATTTCAGCTCGTGGGTCACGTTCGCGATGAAATCATCGTACATGCGCGCGGTTTTCAGCTGACTGTTCAGCCGCGCGAACAGGAGCGACATGCCCACCGAGACCGCGACGAGGAGGACCAGTCCGCCCACCAGGGCCGTCACGTTGGCCCGGGCCGACAGCAGGGGGTGGGGCAGGGCGTTTCCGGTTTCCGCGTAATAAACGGACAGGTACCGGTAAATCCACAGGCCCAGCAGGGTCAGCCAGGCCATCTGCGCCAGGATGAAAATCAGGAGATACCGGAGGGATTGGTGTTTCCGCAAGGGATGCCCACGGTTTTACAGTACTTTTACAAATGACCCGGTTGAAATTCATTATACTGGCTGAGACGGCCGGAACCGCCGGCGAGGCCGGAATCCGGCACCCTTAAAATACGCCGGAAAACACTCAGAATAAAGGGAAAAAAACCGATGCAGACGGAATTGCACACCACGCGGATGCCGGGCCTGAACATCAGCGGCCTCAAGGCGCCTCTGCCCGTCATTCAGGGCGGAATGGGCGTCGGCATTTCCGTATCGGGCCTGGCTTCGGCCGTGGCCGGACAGGGCGGCATCGGCGTGATCGCCGCGGTCGGCCTCGGCATGCTCGAGCCGGATTTCAACACGAATTTCAAGGAAGCGAACGCGCGCGCGCTCAGGAAGGAGATACGCAAGGCCCGGGCTCTCTCGACCGGACTCATCGGCGTCAACATCATGGTGGCCCTGTCGGATTTCGATGAATTGCTCGCCGCGGCCGCGGATGAAGGCGCGGACCTGCTTCTGCTCGGGGCCGGTCTCCCCCTCAAGGTTCCGTCCCTGCTCACGCCGGAACGGGTGCGTTCGGGCGCGCCCCGGCTCGCGCCCATCGTGTCGTCGGGACGGGCCGCGACGCTCATCCTGAAGTCGTGGGAGAAATACGGCTGCACGCCCGACGCGTTCGTCGTGGAGGGGCCGCTGGCCGGAGGCCATCTCGGATTCAAGAGGGAGCAGATCACCGACCCGGCCTTCGCCCTGGAACGCCTCATCCCCGAGGTGATCCGGGCCGTGGAACCGGCAAGGCAATCCACGGGGAAAGCCATCCCGGTGATCGCGGCCGGAGGGATTTACACCGGCGAGGACATTCTCCGGGTTCTGAATCTCGGCGCCGCGGGCGTTCAGATGGCCAGCCGCTTCGTGCCCACGGCCGAATGCGACGCGGACCCCGCGTTCAAGGCCGCGTACGTGAACGCGGCCGGGGAGGACCTGGTTCTCATCGACAGCCCGGTCGGACTGCCCGGACGGGCCATCCGAAATCCGTTCCTGGAGGACGTGTCCGCGGGGGTGAGAAAGCCTTTCAAGTGTCCCTGGAAATGCCTGAAGACATGCGATTTCGTGAACGCGCCCTACTGCATCGCGCTCGCGCTGACCAACGCGCGGGTGGGCCGCCTGAACGAGGGATTCGTGTTCGGTGGCGCCAATGCCTGGCGGGCGGACCGCATCTCGACCGTGAAAGAGGTATTCGACTCCCTGAAAAAGGAATACGCGGAGGCGGTTGAGAATCATCGGATCCTTCAGGCCGAGGCCGCTTAGCGCGCTTTTCGAAATTTCCATCCGAAAATGAAAACGGCTTACGGAGGCGCCGCGCCTCCGGAAGCCGTTTTTTTGTCCACTATCCGGACGCGCTCCCCGGCTACCGCGGCAGGACATACCCCTTTTTCACCAGCAATTCGGCGATGAGCACCGCGCCTCCGGCCGCTCCGCGGAGCGTGTTGTGCGACAGCGCCACGACCTTCCAGTCCAGAATCGGGTCCTCCCGAAGCCTTCCCGCCGAGATGCCCATGCCGTTTTCCAGGTCGCGGTCCAGCCGGGTCTGGGGACGGTCGTCTTCGTCGAACCAGGTCAGGAACTTCTTCGGAGAGGAGGGAAGCCCGAGCGGCAGGAGCGGGTCGCGGAAAGACCGGATCGCCTCGATCAACTCCTCCCGTTTCGGTTTGGCGCGGAAAGCCACGGAGAAGGACGCCATGTGGCCGTCGGTGACCGGAACCCGTATGCAGGTCGCGGAGATCAGGGGCTTGCCGGCGTGGACGAGCCTTCCGGCTTCGAGCGTCCCCCATATTTTCAGCGGTTCCTCCTCGGATTTTTTCTCCTCGCCGGGGATGAGGGGAATGACGTTGTCCCGCATCTCCGGCCAGGTCTCGAAGGTCTTTCCCGCTCCGGATATGGCCTGGTACGTCGAGACCACGACGCGCTCGGGACCGAATGACTTCCACGCCTCCAGCACCGGCACGTAGGACTGAATGGAACAGTTGGGTTTGACGGCGATCAGCCCCGTGGCCCATCCCCGGTTCCGGCGCTGGATGTCCACCAGGCCGATGTGGCCCGGATTGACCTCGGGCATGAGCATGGGCACGTCTTCGGTGAGCCGGTGCGCGGAATTGGCCGACACGACCGCGACTCCCGCGGCCGCGTAGTCCGTCTCGATTTTACGGATGCGCTCCTTGTCCAGGCTCATGGCGGAGAAAACCAGGTCCACGGAATCCGCGATCTCCCGGATGTCCTTCTCCACTTCAAGCACGCGGAGATCCCGGAGGGCGGCCGGAACCGGCGAGGCCTGGGACCAGCGGCCGGCCACGGCCTCGGAGAAGGGCCTGCCCGACGACCGCTCCGAAGCGGCCAGGCGGACGACCTCGAACCAGGGGTGCCTTTCCAGCAGGGCGGCGAAACGCTGGCCCACGGTGCCGGTCGCGCCGAGCAGTCCCACGCGAATTTTTTTATCCGGAAATGACGACATGTGGAGTTCCTTGCCTGAAGTTCGAACGGGGCCGGTCCGCGGACGGCGGCCCGTAGGGTTTACGACATCGCGCTGGCGATCCGGAGGATGTCCGCGAACACGCCCGCGGCCGTGACCTCGGCGCCCGCCCCGGGCCCCTTGACGACGAGCGGCCTTTCGCGGTACCGCTCGGTCGTGAAA
>JAUCQC010000107.1 GCA_030372965.1 bacterium | reverse complement strand
GGGAGGCCGTGAAGCCTGCGGCGTCCATGCGGATAATGTACACGCCGGACGGCAGACCGGAGCCGTCGAAGACCGCCTCGTGTTCGCCCGCGGGGCGGACGCCGGAAAGCAGTGTCGCGATCCGTCTTCCGGTCACGTCGAAAACCCGGATCTCGACCCGTCCCGCGGACCGCAGGCCGTACCGGATGACCGTGGCCGGGTTGAACGGGTTCGGCCGGTTCTGCGCCAGAAAGAAAGACGCCGGAACGCCGGCCCGCTCCTCCTGAACCGCGGTCAATTGGAACGGCGCGGAAAACACGGACGTGTTCCCGGCCGTGTCCGTCACCGTGGCCGTGACAAAGGGTCCGGACGGGGTCCCGACCCACGTGAAATTTCCGGCCGCGTCCGCCGTGACCGCCCCTTCGAACACGCGGCCCTCGTCCGTGGAGTCCGAAAAGATCTCGACGCGGCCGCCCGGTTCCGCGGCGCCGGAGACCGGGTTCACCGAGGTCACCACCGGCCGGGCCAGGTCGAGATTCCCCCCCTCGGTCGTCCGGATGCCCCGCTTGCCGTTGCTGTGTATGCTGTTCCAGGTGACGGGGTTGGACACCGTTCCGGATTTGGCGATGGACACGCCGTTCCCGAGGTTGAAGGCGATGGTGTTGAGCGGGCCGACGCGGTTCTCCCGGGCGCCGGACGTCACCGAGACGCCCTCGAGGAAATTGGGCGCGGGAGACTTTCCGTCCGCCGCGGTGCCGATCCGGTTGCCGATCACCAGGTTTCCCTCGGTGCCGAGTCCGTAAATCTGCACGCCGTTCCCGAGATTGCCCCCGATCACGTTCATCTCCCCGGGTTCGGAGCCCCCGATGCGGTTGCGCTTGGCTCCCAGCGTGAGAATGACGCCGTTCTCGCCATTGCTCATTGTGAAGCGGCCGGTCGCGTCCAATCCGATGAAATTGCCGCGGACCCGGTTCGAGTCGCACCGCTCGCCCCGCAGTGAGATTCCCGAATACAGGTTGCCCGAAACGACGTTCCGTTCGGCCTCGGCCGGCCCGCCGATGAGGTTCCCTGAAACGCCGAGCAGAAGAATGCCGTCGTCGCTGTTGCCGATCGACCGGATGCCGCCCGGGGCGGGTCCGATCAGGTTTCCGATCACGCTGTTTTGGGTCGTGCCCATTCCCAGCAGGATGACGCCGTTCTGCCGGTTGCCCGAGATGACGTTTCCCGGTCCGATGACATTCGACCGGACGCCGTTGGTCAGGGCCACGCCCTTGCCGTTGGACAGGGCGCCGGACCCGTCCGCGCGGACGCCGATCCAGTTCCCCTCGACGCGGTTGCGGGACGACAGGTAGGTGATCTCGAGGCCTTCGTCCGAATTGCCGCCGATGACGTTGCCCTCCCCGGCCGCGGACCCGCCGATCACGTTTTGGTGCCCATCCTCGATCAGAAGGCCCCCGTCCGACACTCCCATGGAGACGGTTCCGGTCGCGTCGCACCCGAGGTAGCATCCGGTCACGCGGTTGCTGTCGCCCGTCACGTACACCTGGCGGTACCGGAAACGGTGAATCACGAGATGCTTGAGCGTGTGCCCGTTCCCGGACAGGGTGATGCCGCTGGCGTTCCCTGCCGCGCCCCCGTCCACCGCGATCTCGGGTCCTTTGGGATTGGAATCGGAACCGATGAAAGCCCTCTGCGTCGCCCCGTCCAGAACCGTGCCGCGGTCCGTGAGCGCGGGCAATTCGGATCGTGGCCGGACGTTCCAGGTGCCGTTCGACAGATCCAGGCCCGGATCGGCGATGGCGAGGTTGAAGACGATGGTGTCTGGACCCGCCTTCGCGTTGGCGTTCAGAATGGCCTGGCGCAGCGTGCCGGGGCCCGAATCTTCGGTGCTGGTCACGGTGAACGTCGCGCAAAGGCAGACGCCCTGCTGAAGCGCAGAGACGGCAAGGAGGAAAGACACAATCCGCCGCTTCATGGTCGTATGGCCCCCCGGAGAATGATGAATGGGAATGGAGCGGGACAGGATAACATTATTATATTAGAAAAATTAAAATGAAAGTCAAGTCTTTTCATCGGGCGGCGCCGGCGGCGGCCGCCGCACCCGCACGCCTCCC
>JAUCQC010000106.1 GCA_030372965.1 bacterium | reverse complement strand
TTTCACGCAGAAGACCGCAAACGAGATACACAGCGCTGTCTCGTGGGCTCGGAGATGTGTATAAGAGACAGGATCTACGGCGTTCCGGACCAGGTGCATCAGGGGCTCGCCGATGGCGTCAATGATTTTTTTGTCGAGCTCGGTGTCCATCCCGGAAACCGCCAGGTTCACGTCCTTGCCTTCCTGCTTCGAAAGATCCCGCACGATCCGGTGAAAGGCGCCGAATACGGTTCCGATCGGAAGCATACGCATGTTCAGCACGTCCGTCTGGAGCCCCAGTGAAATTTTCATGAGCTGGTCGTTGAGCAGACTCATGTCTCCCTTGATGAGATCGTCGTGGTACTTCTCCCGGAGCCGGTTTTCGAGCAGTTTCATGCCGGAATTGGCGATCACCAGTTCGCCGATGAGATGGAGCAGACCGTCGAGTTTGTGGACCGGCACCCGGACGGTGTTCACGGACGACGGGGCGGAGGACGCGGAGCCCGTCGAGGCGCCCTCGCGTTTCTCGAACGGTTCGGAAAGCGGCTTGTCCGGGACTGCCGGCGCGGCTTCAGCGGCGGATTTCCGCAGGGGGACGACGTCCAGCCGCTTCAGCAGGTCCACGGACACTCGGTTCCGGATCTCGGCCGGAGGGAGTTCGGCGGCGACCCACAGGAGAAACCGTCCATCGAATCCATCCTTCATGAAGGCATCCCGGGGCGGAGAGACGCGCAGGATACGCCCGGTGGCGCGGACATGGTTGAGTACCAGTTCCGCGCGCAGCCACTTCGTGGGTTCCGCGGAGTCGATCTCGATCCGGATCTCGTAGCAGGCCTTTCCCTTCCGGAGGGTCTCCCGCAGGAGGGCCCGTTCGTATTCAGTGGCGGCCGCCGGATCCGGCGTCCCCGACGGACTTTTCCCCCGGCCCTTGACGGACTTCCGCTCCCGCCTCCCGCCGCGGAACCGGTCGATCTCGGCCCGCACGGCATCGAACGAAACAGCCGATTCACCGCCGCGCTTGGCCGCTTCCACATACGCGCGTATCGAATCGACCGCGTTGAACAGCGTCTCCAGCGCCGAGGCTCGTACGGCCGGCTTTCCCGAGCGGAGCCCGTCGATGAGATCCTCGGCCCGGTGGGCCAGATCGGACAATCCGTCATACCCGACCGCGGCCGCCGAACTCTTCAGGGTGTGCAGAACCCGGAAGATCCGGTCGACCGGGAGCGTATCGGACGGATTTTTCTCGAACGCGATGAGGCTGTCGTCCATGAGTGACAGGTGCTCGTCGGTCTCGTCGAAGAAGGAAAGTCTGTATTCCGTGAACGTGTCGCTCATGTCTTCCCCCGGATGCCGTCAGCGGACGCCGCGTCTTCCCTCTGGTAGACGGTCGGCATGATGTAACGGAAGCGATCGGGATGGTTCAGCATGCTTTCGGCGTATCCGACGATCAGTGTGCCCCCCGGGAAAAGGCTGCCGTGCAGGTGGCTGAGGGCCGCCTCCTTGCTCGCGGCGTCGAAATAGATCATCACGTTCCTGCAGAAGATGACTTCGAATTTGCCGAAGGAGAATGGCTGCAGCAGGTTGGCCGCGTGAAAGCGGACCTGTTCCCGGATTTCGTCCTTCAGCCGGAATGTCCCGGCCGCCGGATCCGCGGTGAAATAGCGGCGACGGAACGCGTCCGGCATTTTCGACACGGCGTAGGATGTGTACAGGCCGGCTTTGGCCTTCTCCAGAACGCTCCGGTTGATATCGGTTCCGACGATTTCGAACGTCCATCCCCGGAAGCGTTCCGCGTTCTGGTGCAGGCACATCGCGGCCGTGTAGGGCTCCTCGCCCGACGAGCAGGCCGCCGACCAGATGCGGATGCGGCGGGTGGAGCCCGAAGCCAGCTTCCGCTCCATGATCCGCGGGATCAGATCGTTCACCAGAAACTCGAAATGTTCGGGATGCCGGAAGAAGAACGTTTCGTTGGTGGTCAGGGCGTCCACGAAAGCGGCAAGTTCCGCCCGTCCCTCGGGATCCCGATTCAACAGGTCGAGATAGGCGCGCAAACTCGTGAGGCCGCACGCCGCGAGTCTTTTCTGGAGCCGGTTGTGCACCAGGGTTTTCTTGCTCTCCTTCAGGTGGATGCCCGCCTTCTCGTAGAGCAGCTTCCGGATCCTGTCGAATTCAGCGTCCGAGACAGACCATTCGGCGGACTCCCTGCCGTAAAACGTCCTCGCAGACCCGACCGGGCCGCCGATCCGGCGGTCATCGCGGTCATCCGCTTTCCGGCCTTGCGGGGGGCGTCGCCGGGATTCCGACACCGGCCGCGCCGGCCCCCCGGAACAGGCGAACCGCATTCCGGAACCGTCCCGGAAACGGAGTCGTTCCGTCTTCAGCGCGTTCGTACGGTCAAGTCGGGGTATCATACCGATTCGGTCAAGTCTTGGATGCCCGGGTTCCGCGTTTCGGCCGCGCCGATTTGCGGTTTCCGGCTGGAACCGCCGCCGCGGGCAGCGACGCCGGCTCATTCTGGACGGCTTCCCGCGCGGCGCCGATTTCGTTCAGATCGAAGACCTCCTGGTCTTCGAGCATGATTTCGATGTCGACCAGGGTGACCAGGTTCTCGCCGAGTTTTCCGATCCCGGTGATGAAGGACTGATTGCCGCTGCCGCCCACTTCGGGGGGGGCCACGATCTGGTCTTCAGGTATACGCAGCACCTTCTCGACCCGGTCGACGAGCACGCCGACCATTTTCTCCCGAATGTTGAACACGATGATGCGGTTGTGGGCGGCCCGCTCCGCCGCGGGGAGCCCGAATTTGCGGCGCAGATCGACGACCGGGATCACGTTGCCCCTCAGATTGATCACGCCCTCGACGAATTCGGGACTCCGCGGCACGCGCGCGATTTTCTGCAGCTTGACGATTTCCTGGACCTTCAGGATGTCCACGCCGAACTCCTCCCGGTCCAGTGAAAAGCTGACCAACTGCCGGGTGGCGTCCTGCGTGCTCCCGGCCGTTCCTTTTCTATCCATGGGTTCGCCTCTCAGGGTTCGATCCGGTTCATTCCTGCAGCCGGAAACGTGAAACCGTGTCCCGCAGCATTCCGGTCTGGGCGTTCAGCTCCTCCGCGGAGGCCGCGAGCTTCTCGGCGCCCGACGCGGTCTGTTTCGTCACGGCCGTGATCGACTCCATGCTTGCCGACACTTCCTCCGCGCCCGAGCTCTGCTCCTCCGAGGCGGCGGCGATCTGCTGCATCATGTCCATGGCCATGTTCACGCTGTCGACGATCCCGCTGAGAACCGCTTCGGTCCGTTCCACCGCCGACCGGCCGTCCGTCACCACCCCGGAGGCGTCCTTCATCGACAATGCCGCGTCCTGGGTTTCCTTCTGGATGGCCTTGATGGTGTTCGAGATCTCCTTCGTGGACGCGGCGGTCCGCTCGGCCAGCTTCCGGACCTCGTCGGCCACCACGGCGAATCCACGGCCCTGCTCGCCGGCGCGTGCCGCCTCGACCGCGGCGTTCAGCGCCAGCAGGTTGGTCTGGTCCGCGATGCCGTCGATTACCGCGACGATCTCCCCGATCTGTTCCGCGCGTCCGGCCAGCACTCCAATCGCCTCGGCCGTGCGCGTGGTGGACGCCACGATCTGCTCCATGCCGATCCGGGCCGCCTGCATGGCCTTCACGCCTTCCTGCGCCTGCAGCGCCGCTTTCTCCGAAATCTGCGCCGTCTTCCCGGCGTGCTGCGAGTTCTGCAGGATGGAAGTGGACATCTCCTGGATTCCCACCGACACTTCGCCGGCCTGCGCGTTCTGTTCGTCCGCGCCGGTGGCCAGCTCGTTCGCGGTGGTGCTGATCTCCTCGGCCGCGACCGCCACCTTGATCGTGTTGTTTTTCACCTGGCCGATGATGTCGTGGAGCTTGCCGGCAAAGGCGTTGAATCCCTCGGCCAGCATGCCGATCTCGTCCCGGCTCCCGACCGGAATGCGCTGGGTCAGGTCTCCCTCGCCCTGGGCGATCTTCTGCATCATGTCCTTGACCTGGATCACCGAGCCCGTGATGCCCCGGCTAATCATGAGCATCAGCAGAATCCCGATCACCGTGGCCACCAATATGGAGGTGAGCGACAGGATCATGGACGAGCGGTAACTCGCCTTCGCCTGGTCGTTGCTTTCCTTCGCGATGGCGAGATTGATGTTCGTCAGCCGGTCGAGGCAGTCGCGCATGGCCTGGAACTTCTGGGGAGCTTCCGACCGGCTGAGGTCGATGGCCAGGCGGCGGCCCTCGATGGTGTCGGACTTGCGGCCCTCGACGATCTGCCGGGAAACCTTGATCCATTCCTTGCGGGCCGCCTCGTATTCCGTACGCTGGGTCGACTCCTCCCGCGTGGCCGGGAGCGCCGTGTATTCCAGCCACCGCGTCTCCGACTGCTCCAGATTCTCCTCATAATCGCTCACGAGCTGCTGGAAGTTCGGCGAACCGACGTCGGTGAAAATCATGGACCGCTCGGCCACGAGGAGCTGGTGCAGGTCCCGGTCGATTTCCAGGATGAGGTCCACGCTGGGCAGGCGGACGGCGAAGATATCCGCCAGGCTGCGGTGGGTTTTCCGAAGGGCGATGAATCCGTTCAGCCAGACGAGGAGCATGAACAGGATGAGCACCGAGAAGGCGGCGGTCAGTTTGTCGCCCAGTTTCATGTTTTTCAGGGGATTCATGAGGGTTCTCCGTGTGGATGCGTTTCTACTGTTCGACGGAAATGCCCACGGTGACCGCGCCGATCACCCGGGCTCCGTCCTTCACCGGAAACGAAGCCTGGACCACGTACATCTGGGTGCTGTCGTCGAATTGCACGTCGCTCAGGTGGAGGGCGCCGGCTCCGCCGTTGTAGGACTTGACGAACTTGTCCTCGTCGCCCTGCCAGTAGTCTGATGTCTTGTTGGTCATGGCCACCAGCGCTCCCTGGTTGTCCATCACGAATAGCTCGACCACGTCGGAACGCGTCGCCTGAAGGGCCTTGAGGCGCTTGCCGCACGCCGATTCCATAAGCGAACGCATCTCGTCGGTGACGCCGGGCGTGGCGATCCACTTCTGGTCCGCGGCCTTGATCTGGTCCAGGGTCTTGCGTTTGGCGTTCTCGGCCCGCACCGCCTCCACGATGACCCGGTCCGTCCCCCACTGCATCACTTGGTTCCGGACCGCGGACACGACCTTCTCGGGCGCTTTTTCGCCGGCGACCGCGCCGGCCGTCCAGACCGCCGCGCAGGCGGCCAGGCATGCGATGATCCGTTTCATTCTCATGTTCTCCTCCGGGGTTGGATTGCTTCAGTTGACCGCGCGATCAGAACGCGACCTGATAGAGCACCTGCACGGCGTCGTTCCCTTTCAGGTCCGAGAAAACGCCGTTGACCAGGATCCGGGCCTGCCGTCTGGACTCCGGGTTCATGCACCAGTTCAGTCCCACCGTCACGTTCGTCTGGTCCCGGTCCGATCCCGCGACATCCAGCGTCTCGAATTTGACCAGCGATTCCCATCGGGGATGCGGCCGGAACGCCGCCTGGACGTACAGGTCGGTTCCGTCCGATGCCGGATTCTGTCCGTCCTCGCGCGACAAGGCCTCCGCCTTGAGGCAGAGCGGACGGACGGGAATCCAGCGCGCTCCGGCGCCGACAACGTTTACGTTCTCCTGGCCGGCCACGTGGGTCACGGCCGATCCGAAAAAAGCCTCCCCGTGCAGGGCGGAGGACGGATCCAGGCTCAGCCTGCCGGCGACCGTGTAATCCTGGCCGCTGGCCGGGTCCCCTACCTCGTTCGCCTTGTTGGGGCCCGCGTTGAAAACGCCCGCGGCGTATCCGAACCCGGGCCCGCCGATGCCCGTTCCGTGGGCCATGATGCCGGTGTCGAAATGGAAGATCAGCGCCTGTCCGAGTCCCCGCTTGACGAAGTCCAGATCCGGCGCACCGGTGTTCCATTCCATGCCGATGGGGGTCTTGAATTTGCCGACCGACACGTTGAGCTTCGGAACCGGCGTGTACACGACCTCCGCGACCTTGATGATGGCCGGCGTGTCCCCGTCATTGTCCAGCGGATCGGTCTCGACGAAGTCCACCAGGACCTTGTATCCGACCTCGGGGCGGAAGGAACCCGCGGCCTGCAGGCGAACCCGCTCGAATCCGAACACGAACGCCTCGTTCGATTCGGACCGGATCATGGTGGTCTGGACGTAGCCGGACACTTTGGGCTGAGCGTGGACGGAAGCCGCCAGCGTCAGGGCGACTGCGAGCGCCGGCAGGAGCCGGAACCACGGACCGATTCTCGGAAGATTACTCACGTCATACTCCTTTCTGTTGGGTAGAATGCGTTTCGATAGGAGGCCCGGCCGGGGTTTCGCTTCCCTCGGGCACGGAAAAGGACAAGGTCGTTCCCGGACCCCGCCGGATCATGATCTTCCCTCCGAGTTGATCCCGGACGAGTCCGGAGACCAGGGCCAACCCGATGGACGTGGAACGGTCCAGGATCCGTTCCCCCGGAAGGCCGATGCCGTTGTCGTGCACCGTGAACAGAATCCGGTGGTCGGACGTGCGGTGGAGTGAAACCTTAATGCGTTTTTCCCCGGTAAAAACTTCGGGAAAAGCGTGCAGTACGGCGTTCGAGACAGTCTCATGTATGCCGAGTCCCCAGGCCGTTGCAGTCTCGGTGTCCACGGAAACGGGCTTGAGATCCCAGGAGAACGCGATCCCCCTTTCCTCGGTCCGGTAATGGGCGCGCAGGCTGCCAAGGTAGTTCTGGATGAATTGATCGAGGCGGAATCCGGGATTTTCAGGATGGTCGTAACTCTCCTGGTACACGAGGGAGAAAACGCGGATGCGAGCGAACGTCTTTGCCAGGAAGGCGCGGACCGCGGGGTCCGAAATCTGATCGTATTCGAGGCGCAGAAGACTGTAGAGCATCTGGAGGTTTTCGTTCAGGCGGCCGTTCACCTCCCGGATCAGGTCCTGATTTTCCCGGACCAGCCGGTGCGCCCGCGAACCTCCGGCCCGCACGTGAAAGGCGGGCGTTTCGAGGCCGGCGATGGTTTTGAACAGCCGCTTGATGTCCACCGGCTTCTGGAAATACGCGTACGCGCCGTTGTTCACGGCCTCGATCGCACCTTCCGTATCCGCGTACCCGGTGAGGATGATGACCGGGATGCCGGGCTTGGACTGCTGAACGGCCTTCAGGACGCGGATACCGTCCATCTGGGGCATTTTATAATCGGTGATGACCGCGTCAAAATGATCGGCTTGGAATCTGCCGACGGCTTCCGCGGGATTCTGGTACAGGACACACTCGTGGCCGGCCGGTTCGATGGCATCTTTGAGGCTCTGCATCACATCTGGTTGATCGTCAATCAGGAGAATTTTCATCGAGTCCGGTTCCTTTGTTCCAGAAGCTGTCAAGCTGTCTGAACAGGAACAGGCAGTATTCATGCCGTGATTCAAAGACGACTTTTAAGAATATGTTTTATCGAGAGATAAACGAGGAAGTACGGCGATGAAAACGGGATCAAGAATCGGACAAATCAGTCCGATATGACATTTTGGTATACCGAAAGGTGGGGTCGAGAGCTACTTCAGGCCAAGATGTTTGAGATACGTATGCAGGGTCCGGACAGACAATCCAAGATACCTGGCAGTCCGGGTCTCTGTCTCTTATACACATCTCCGAGCCCACGAGACAGCG